>CAKSPR010000041.1 GCA_934486455.1 uncultured Eubacteriales bacterium | reverse complement strand
ATATATGCGTGCTGCTCGGCCCTTCCGGCTCGGGAAAATCCACCCTGCTCAACATTATCGGCGGAATAGAAAGCGCCGACAGCGGCTCGGTCAAAATCGGAAACGACACTATCGAAAGCCTGAAGGAAAGCAGTCTTACCAAATACCGCAGAAATCACCTTGGATATGTTTTTCAGTCCTATAACCTCATTCCCAACCTTACGGTCAAGGAAAATATCGAGGCGGGAGCATATCTTTCCAAAAACCCTCTTCCCATAGACGACATTTTAACCACCCTCGGCCTTTACGAGCACAAGGACAAAATTCCAAGCCGGCTTTCGGGCGGTCAGCAGCAGCGCACGGCTATCGGCCGTGCCATAATCAAAAATCCCGACATTCTTCTTTGCGACGAGCCTACCGGCGCACTCGATTACAACACCTCAAAGGACATTCTCGAGCTTATCGAGCGGGTAAATCAAAAATTCAACAGCACGGTAATTCTCGTCACCCACAACGACGCCATTAAAAACATGGCCGACCGCGTTATACGGCTCAGAGACGGTAGGATAAGACACAACGACCTTAACGAGCACAAGATTCCGGCTCGCGAACTTGAGTGGTAAGGGGGAAAAGAAAATGAAAAATCCCCTTTTGAAAAGGCCGGGGCGAGAAATTTTTTCCGATCTCGGCAAAAGCATTGCCCTGTTTTTGTTTTTGACGCTGACAATCGGATTTATCTCGGGCTTTCTCGTGGCCGACGGAAGCATGTCGGCGGCCTATGACCAAAGCTTTGAAAAATACAACATAGAGGACGGCCATTTCACCCTTGCTTCGGAAATTCCGCAACAGCTCAAAGAAGATGTCGAAAAAGAGGATGTAACCATCTATCCCCTTTTCTTTAAGGATTTTACTCTTTCTAACGACCATACCGTAAGGGTGTATAAGGTAAGAGACGATGTGGACAGGATATGCCTTATGGACGGCGAGCTTCCGAGTAATGATAACGACATAATCATCGACAGACTTTACGCCGAAAACAACGGCATAGAAATAGGCGATTCAATAGATTTTGACGGTAAAGCATTCAAGGTTTGCGGAACGGCCGCATTTTCCGATTACAGCGCTCTTTTCAAAAACCACACCGACATGATGTTTGACGCCAACAAATTCACCGTATCGGCCGTCACCGACAGCGCCTTTGACGATCTCGACCGAAACAAGCTCAAATACAATTACGCCTGGATAAACGGCAACAGAGACCTTTCGGACAAGGAAAAATCCGAGCTTTCGGACAAAATCAGAGATGTTTTAGCCTCCTCGGGAACGGTCACAGATTACATCGCCGCAATAGATAATCAGGCCATAATTTTCACCGGAGAAGACATGGGAAGCGACAAGGTAATGATAACCACCCTCCTCTATATCATTATGGCCGTCATCGCCTTTGTTTTCGGAACGGCAACAAAAAACACCCTCGAAAAAGAGGCAAAAACCGTAGGAACACTTCGTGCCTCGGGCTATACAAAGGGCGAGCTTATTGCTCAGTATGCCGCCGCTCCGCTTCTTATAACTCTTATTTCGGCCGTTGTCGGAAATGTTCTCGGCTACACCTTCTTTAAGGGAATCGTGGTAAATATGTATTATCACAGCTATTCCCTTCCCACATATCAGACCTTATGGAACGGCAACGCCTTTATAATGACCACCGTTATTCCCTGCCTCATCGTGCTTTTTGTGGTACTCGCCGTGCTTTTCCGCACGCTGAGACTTCCTCCCTTAATGTTTTTAAGGAAAGAGCTAAGCTCCAAAGGAAAAAACAAGGTCATAAGGCTCAAAAGAAAGAGCTTTATTTCGAGATTCAGATTAAGGGTCATATCCCAAAACATTCCCTCCTACCTGACCCTTTTTGCGGGCGTGCTTTTTGCCGGGGTGCTTTTGCTTTTCGGAATGATGATGTCTCCCCTGCTTTCCCACTTTAAAGAGGAAGTCATAAGCTCCGAGATTGCAGCATATCAGTATGTTTTAAAAGCCCCCGCTAAGGTCGGTGAGGGCGCCGAAAAATACGCCGTCTGCTCCCTTGAAAACGAAAAGGGCGAGGAGATACTCGTTTACGGCATAGAAAAGAATTCAAAATACTTTGACAAAGAGCTTGAAAACGGCAAGGCGCTCATTTCGACGGGATACGCCGACAAATACGGTCTTGAAAGCGGAGATGATGTGACCCTCTCGGAAAAATACGGCAAGGGAAGCTACGATTTCAAGGTATCGGGACAGTATCGCTATCCCGCCGCCCTGTCGATATTTATGACGAGAGAGGATTTCAACCGAAAATTCGACAAGGACGATAATTATTTTTCGGGATATTTTTCAAACCAAAAGCTCGACATCGACGAAGCCTGCGTTGCCACCGTAACCACAAGAGACGATTTGACCGTTATGGCCGATCAGCTTGAGGATTCCATGGGCAAAATGTTTTATCTGTTTTATGTATTTGCCATAGTCATATATATTTTGCTTATCTATCTCTTTACCAAGCAGATCACCGAAAAGAATGTCACATCCATTTCCATGCTCAGGATCTTAGGCTATGAGGCCGGGGAAATATCGAGAATATACAACTATACCACCGGCATAGTGATGCTTGTATCGCTGGTCGTATCCCTGCCGGTGAGCTGCCTGATAATAAAAGTAATATATCGGGCCATGATGATGGATTATAACGGCTGGCTGACCCTGTATTTTGCTCCGTGGATATGGCCGACAATGCTCGCAATAGGGCTTGCCTGCTTCCTTACGGTCTATTTCTTTCAAAAAAAGAAGATAAATAAAATTCCCTTGGGAGAAGCCCTTAAAAGCGACGAATAGCAGGCAAAGCAAAGACCGCCCCCGACAGATGTTTTTAACGGCATTTATCGGCGACAGGTAAAATAAATTTATAAACAATCGGCGGGAGAAAAAAACCGCCGCAGCAAAAATTCAATATAAAGGAGGATAAAATGAGCGTAGTAATAATCGGCGGAAACGAGTGTATGGAAAGAAGGTATATCGACCTTTGCAAATCCTATTCCTGCAAGGCTAAGGTGTATACCAAAATGAAGGCCGGAATGAAGGACATAGGCAGTCCCGACCTGCTGGTTCTTTTCACAAGCACCATGTCCCACAAAATGCTCAGATCGGTGCTCAGCGGAAGTAAAAACGAAGGCATGTCTATCGAGCGATGCCACACAAGCTCCATTGCCGCTTTAAAAAGCATACTTGAAAAGCATGCCGTGAGCTGAAAAGCTTGGCCGTAACACACAAAAAATCCGCCTGAAGCAGCCTGTTAACATTGTTTTCAGCTATCATCGGCAAAAAATATAAACAGCTGATAATCAGGCGCATTTACAGCAAAAAGCCGCTTTCGAAGATAACCTCGAAAGCGGCTTTTACCGTTCGCAGCCGCAGCGGCGATTGCCGTTACGGGCGTAATGTAAACCATTTTTGCGGACGGGCCGTTAAAAAGCTTAATTGTCGTCGTTCTTTTGTCCGCCCTGCCCTTTTATATCGTCGTCAAACACCGTCTCGGCCTCAAGCACCGAGCGATGCACCATTCTTCCGTTATGATAAACATATTCGGGGAGGGGCTTTTTCTCGGCTTCTCCGTCCTCTTTTTCCGAAAGAGCCTCTGCCGTCTCGTCCCTGTTGTTTTCGTAGTAGGGGTCGATTATAAATTTTTTCAGCGACGGAAAGGTTATGAAATTGACCGAATAGAACATAAGTCCCGTCACAAAACACACCGACAGAATTATAAAAATTCCGATGAAAAAAGACACCGAAAGGCCTATGTAAAGAAAGGCAAAGGTAATAACCGTAATGAGCGCAAGCACAAGGGTTATAAGAAAATTCCGCATAAGCACCGCAAAGGAAAAGATAATGCCGTTTTTGATTATCTCAAAAATCCTGAGATTAAAGGAAACCGCCATGGTATAAACATAATACTGCATAAAGAGATATATAAGGGCGGCCAGCATGCAAAGCGGCAGACACACATATCTGAAAACGCCGCTCATGGCGTAATATGTGGGAAGGGCATAGGAAAGAGCCGCAAGGCAGATATAGCCGATTATCGAAAGGACAAGCGGCTGCTTTATATTTCTTTTAACGGTCGAAAAAAAGTCGTTCCAGATAAAAACAGGTTCTTCTCTTGCAAAGTCCCTTGCAATGCGGCTCGCTCCGCCCAAGAAGGGTCCCGACAGCATAAAGGGCGACAGAACGATCACCGCCGCAAGCTGGAGATCTGCGGCGATTGCCGTATTTCTGATAAGGGTATAAATGAGATAGGAAAGCCCTATAAAGGGTGTCATTGTAAGCAGAAAGATAAGACTTAAAATGCAGATGTCCCAAAACTTTCTCCCTAAAATCTCAAAGTATTTGGCAAAGGAGCTTTTTTCGTAAGTATCCGATTTGGAAACACCCTTGCCCGGCTTTGAGTAGCCGCCGAAAATATTGAATTTTGCCAATTTGCCGTCCTCCGTTTATGCTCTGCGAGCCTTGGGATGAAAATGAGAATAAGAGTTTTTGTATTTTTCCTTTATAAGCCTTGCATACATCTGGGTAGAGGAAATATCCGAATGACCGAGCATTTCCTTGATGTCGCTGAGCCGGGCGCCGTTTTCAAGCAGATGCGCGGCAAAGGAATGACGAAGTGTCTGGGGGGTAATGTCCTTGTTAATGCCGGTCTGTTTGGCGTAGGTCTTGATTATCTTCCAAAAGCCCTGGCGGGTCATGGGCGAGCCGTTCATGTTGGTGAAAAGCACCGTTTCGTTATAATCGAGGATTATCATTCCCCTGACCCTGTCAAGGTAATCCCTGACCGCCTTAACGGCCTCGTCGTATATGGGAATAACCCTTTCGTTTTTGCCGCTTCTGCAGTGCAAAAGACCGACCTGCAGATTAACATCCTCGACCTTTAATTCCACAAGCTCGGATACCCTGATGCCCGTGGCATATAAAAGCTCGAGCATGGCGCGGTCGCGGCAGCCCTTGGGCTCGACAGAATCGGGAGCGGAAATAAGTGTCTCTATCTCGCTTTGAGAAAGTATTTCGGGAGCCTTGTGCTCGGGCTTCGATGACTTTATTCCCGACGCGGGATTGACAACAAGGCATTCTCCCTCCAAATTCATAAAGCGGTAAAAGCAGCGTATTGTCGAAAGCATGCGGTTGACGCTGGACTTTGAACGCCCCTTTGTTTCGAGGGTGAATATGTATTTCCCGATAACCTCTCCCGAGGCCTTATCGGCGGGAATTTTCTGACCGTCAAGATATTCTAAAAACTGGTCTATGTCTCTTAAATATGAATTAAGCGTGTTTTCCGACACCTTTTTCTTCTTTTTGAGATATTCGCCGAACCTGTCTTTTAAAACGGCCATTTTAAACTCCCCTTTTTTTCGATTACATCGAGAACGCAGACAAGAAAAGCGATGTAACCGCACACTCCGTTAACGATGATAAAATCATAATTGAAATATATTTTATGTATTTAAAGCTGTATTTTTTAAACTGCTCGGAAAAGCCATCGCCTTCCCCTTTAAAAAAATCCTTATAGAGCCTTGCGGAAATATCAAACGCCGACAGACAGGAAAAAAGCAGCGTCAGCGAGGATATAACACCTCCGGGCAAAATCACAAGCGCCGAAAAGGCAACGCCGTTTACCCCGAGCACCGAATATGCCGCCGAGCAAACGCTCCCGATGCCCAGTCCCTTAAAAAAAGGAACGAAAAAGCAAAGGGGTTTTCCGAAAAGGAACGCTCCGCAAAAGTAAGAAAGCGAAAGAAAAATGAGGTTGGAGCACAGCGAGCTTAAAAACACTCCGAAGGCGCTCATTTTCATGCGGGTGGATACAAAATCCGAAAAGACGCTTTGCGGCTCGTACCTTCCCGAAAAAAGGTTGTTTTTTACCATTATGACGCCGATAATCACGCCAAAAAGCAAAAACAAAGCCATAAATATGAGGCGGGCATTTTGGTAGAAAAAACGAAGCGTCTCCTTTTTAAATCTGATGCTGTTATAAAATCCTTTCATATTTTTGCCTCCTGTATCTTGTCCTTAAAAGATATGAGACAAAAAATGCGATTATGAATAACGGCAGGACAAGGCCGATTTATTTACCCGATGAGGCAAGCTCCTGCGCTCTGTCAATGCAGGCCCTCATGGCTCTTTTAACGGCGCCCTCATAATCGTCCCTGTCGAAGGATTCGTTGGCCGCAAGGGTGGTTCCCTTGGGCGAGGTGACCATTTCAAGAAGCTCATCGGCCGAGCGGCCTGATTTTTCGAGCATTTCCGCGCTCCCCTTTATGGTCTGGAAAAGCAGGGTTTCGGCAACATCCTCCGAAAGACCCAGCTCGATTGCCTGTGCAAGTGCGGCACGGGCAAATTTAAAGAAATATGCAGGCCCGCTTCCGCTAAGCGCCGTAACGGCCGAGATCTTATCCTCGGTAACCACCGCCGCCTTTCCGCAGCCCTCAAAAATTTTAAAAACCGGCTCGAAAACCTCCTTGGGTACATCGTCGGGACAAACAAGAGCCGACGCTCCGCAGGACACAAGCATGGGCGTATTGGGCATCACACGAATTGTGTGGACATCTCCGAAGGCCTCCTTTATATCGGAAACCGTAACGCCCGCCATAATAGAAACTATACAGTCTGTATTATCTGCAAGACCCTTGTACTGTGCGCAATTTTGCCGAAACACCTGAGGCTTGATGCAAAGAAAAACATATCCGGCCTTTTCAAAAACCTCCGCGGCACTGCCGCAGGGAGTCATACCACATTTAGCGAAACGGTCGATTTTTTCCTTATCGACATCATATATATAGATATTGTCGGGTTTTATGTAACCCGATTTGTAAACGGTCTCGATAATGGCTGAGGCCATATTGCCCGCGCCGATAAATCCAATTGACATAATCATGGAGTAACCGCTCCGATCCCAGTAAATTTAACTCTGTATAATATACCTTATTTTCGGCGATTTATCAAGTACAAAATCAATTTGTTACGAAAATTTAACCTTTGCGCGCGTGTTTATGTAAACCGTATTATGTAATCTCCGTAAAATATTATGTCAACAGCTTTATGTTAACCGCTACATATATTGAAACGGCAGTCCCCGTTGACACAAGAACTGCCGTTTTTGTTTTTATATATACAGTTAAAAAACTTTTTTCCGCGGCTACGGTGTGAAATAAGAAAAGCCCGACTTTAACGGTCTGTAAAAATTAAGGCTTCCCTCCCCTGCCGTCCGTTACTTAAAATTTCAAAAGGCGGTTAAATCATTTTTCTTTTGCCCGAACGGTTGACTCCCGCCACCCCTCCGGCGGTTGAGCAGGCCGCAGTCACAGCAAGCCTTAAAACCGTCAGCAGAGAAAATTTGTTTCCGAGCATTATTCCGATTATTGTTATGACGCAAAAAACAACGCAGCCGGTAACCGCCCCGATTTTAAGTCCTCCGCATTTTACATCCTTACCGATTTTATAGGCCGTGCAAAATCCCCCTGCCCCGCATATGAGCAGCGACAAAAAATTCAGCACCGGGTCGCTTAAATCCTTAAAGGTCAGAAACACGGCCGCCGCGGTATATAAAAGCAGAATTATTATCCCGCCGAAAGCGGCTCCTTTAAGATAGACTTTAAGAAGTGATTTGGAAAAACTGTCGTTCATAAACAAAACCTCCGCAAAATAACCTGTTAAAGGATTATTCGCGAAGGTCAAAGTATATTACATTTGTTCAAAGCACTTTAAGCCCGAATTGACAAAGAAAATTATTTTGTTTCCTTCTTGGAGGGCTTTTTGGCTGTATCGGCTTCGTCGGCATGGACGGTGAGATTGGTCTGAATCGACCAGCGGGCCATTCTGTATTTGCTGTGATCGGGGCCGGATTCGATTATAAAGGAATCCTCTTTAACAGCTACAATACGGCCGTAAATTCCGCCGATGGTGATTATTTCATCGCCGATTTGGATGTTGTTGCGCATTTTCTCCTCCGCCTTGGCCTTTTTGCGCTGGGGGCGGATAAGAAGAAAATACATGATTGCAAAAATTACAACCAGATATACAATCATTATCCAGCTTGAGCCGGCTCCGTTAGTTCCCATTTTATATACCTCCGTAATATGTGTTTAAATGCAACACTAAATCCTGTCCATTATATATTACTTTCTTCTCTTTTTCAAGAAGATTTTTTTAAATTTACAAAATGTTAATCATAACGCACACATCAGAACACGCCCGAAACGGCCTATCAGCGGTGCTTTTCGGCTTGCCGTCGCACACAGGCTGTCGGATTAACGGGTATTTTAAAGCAGTATGCGGGGATTTTTCTTCGCCGAAATCGTGTTCGAATATGTGAGTTATCGGCGCCTACGAGCGATGAGCGCGATGCCGCGCGGGAAAAGGGACGGGTGAAACCACACGGTGTCCGGCCGTCTGTTGCTTAAATTCTGCGCGAAAGGACGGGAAGCATTTCCTCCTTATATTTTGCAAATCTTCCCTCGTCAAGGGCAAGGCGTATTTCCTCAAAAAGGCTGTTGTAAAACCAAAGATTGTGCATAACCGCCAGTCTCATCCCCAGCATTTCCTTTGCCGTGAGAAGATGCCTGACATAAGCTCTGCTGAAATTTTCACAAACGGGGCAGCGGCACTGACTGTCGATAGGCTCGGTATCGAGGGCATATTTGGCATTGTTTATATTAATGACGCCCTGCTTTGTGAAAAGGTGGCCGTGGCGGGCGTTGCGGCTCGGCATAACGCAGTCGAAAAGGTCGACTCCCCTTTCCACCGCCTCGAGAATATTTGCCGGTGTGCCGACCCCCATAAGATAGCGTATTTTGTCATCGGGAGCATAGGGCTCGACCGCCGAAATGATGCGGTACATATCCTCGGCAGGCTCCCCGACGGCAAGACCGCCGATGGCATATCCGTCAAGATCGAGCTTGGCAATCTGCTTCATGTTTTCAATTCTGAGATCGTCGAAAACGCAGCCCTGATTTATGCCGAAAAGAAGCTGATTTTTATTTATTGTGCCGTCCAGGAAATTGAGCCGTTTCATCTCGGTCTTGCATCGCTCGAGCCACCTGACCGTTCTTTCGGAGGAGGCTTTGGCATATTCATATTTTGCGGGGTTTTCAACGCATTCGTCAAAGGCCATTGCAATGGTGGAGGCGAGGTTAGACTGTATCCTCATGCTTTCCTCCGGCCCCATAAAGATCCTATGCCCGTCTATATGGGAGTTGAACTGCACACCCTCCTCGGTAATGTGGCGCAGTTTTGCCAGAGAAAAAACCTGAAACCCGCCGCTGTCGGTAAGAATGGGTCGATCCCATTTTGTAAATTTATGAAGGCCTCCGAGAGCCTTGACATTCCCGTCTCCCGGGCGAAGGTGAAGGTGATATGTATTTGAAAGCATGACCTGACATTTCAGGTCTTTAAGGTCAAGAGCCGAAAGACCGCCCTTTATTGCGGCGCAGGTGGCCACATTCATAAATGCAGGGGTCTCAAAGCTCCCGTGAACTGTGGTAAACCTTCCCCGCCTGGCGTTTCCTTCTTTTTTTATAAGCTTGTACATTTTAGACTCCGTTTAACAAAAAAATTTATTTTGAATAATATGTTTAAGATGATATTGATTTTGCGGTCAGCCCGCCGACATGCGATTTAAAGACTCATAAAATCGCCATTGCGTCGCCGAAGCTGAAAAACCTGTATTTTTTCTCGACGGCGACCTTGTAGGCGTTCATGGTGTTCTCGTACCCCGCGAAGGCCGAGACCAGCATTATCAGGGTGCTTTCGGGAAGGTGGAAATTGGTGACAAGGCCGTCCATACACTTGAATTTATACCCGGGATAGATAAAAATATCCGTCTTGCCCGAGCATTCCTCCATTGTGCCGTCGTCCTTTGCGGCAGATTCGAGAGTGCGGCAGCTTGTTGTACCTATGCAAATCACCCGTTTCCCCGCCGCCTTGGTTTTATTTATAAGCTCGGCGGTGGCTTTCGGAACACGGTATCTTTCGGTGTGCATGAGATGATCCTCGATTTTTTCCTCCTTGACGGGACGAAACGTGCCGACTCCCACATGCAGTGTCACATATCCGACATTAACGCCCTTTTCTTTAAGTCTTTCAAATACGCCGTCGGTAAAATGCAGTCCTGCCGTGGGAGCGGCGGCCGAGCCGAGATGCTTTGCGTAAATGGTCTGGTAGCGGGAATTATCCTTTCGCTTTTCGGTTATGTAGGGCGGCAGTGGCATGTTCCCGATTTTATCGAGTATTTCGTAAAAATTGCCGTCATATTCAAAGCTTATGACCCTGTTTCCGTCGTCGAGAACATCCTTGACCTCGCAGGTCATCAAGCCCTCCGAGAAGGAAAACCTGTCCCCCGTTTTGGCCTTTTTGCCGGGACCCGCAAGGCATATCCAGCTTCCGTCGCCCTGCTGCTCGAGGAGCAAAAACTCCACCACGGCGCCGGTGGGAATTTTGGTTCCGTAAAGGCGGGCGGGAATGACCTTGGTGTCGTTTAAAATAACGGTATCTCCTTCGTTTAAAAGGTCGGGCAGGTCGAAAAATTTAAGGTGCCTTATCTCTCCCGTTTGCCTGTTTAAATGCATAAGAGAGGAGTTGTCTCTTTTCTCACAGGGATGCTGAGCAATCAGCTCCTCGGGCAGGTCGTAAAAAAAATCGCTTTTATTCATTTTTCCCCTTCTTTTCGTTTGACAAAGTCGCTGTGAAATGATATTATTATTTAAGTAATTTGTATTATAGTATAAGTGTGTTTATTTTACAAGCCATTTATTAAATTCGGAGGGATTGAACAATGAAAAAATATAATGTGGGCATAATCGGTGCAACGGGAATGGTTGGGCAGCGTTTTGCAACCCTTCTTGAAAACCACCCCTGGTTTACCGTTTCTGCTCTCGCCGCCAGCAGCCGCTCGGCCGGGAAGAAATACGGGGATGCCGTAGCCGGCCGTTGGGCAATGGACACCTCCATTTCCGAAAGCATGAAGGATATGGTGCTTTTCGATGCGGTGGAGGACAAAGAAAAGGTTGCGGAAAAATGCGACTTTGTTTTTTGCGCCGTCGACATGAAAAAGGATGAGATTTTAAAGCTTGAAGAGGATTATGCAAGGCTTGAATGTCCCGTTGTTTCCAACAACAGCGCCAACCGCAAGACCCCCGATGTTCCCATGGTCGTTCCCGAGCTTAACGCCGACCACATCGAAATTATAGACGCCCAGAGAAAGCGTCTGGGCACAAAAAAGGGCTTTATCGCAGTCAAATCCAACTGCTCGCTCCAGTCCTATGTTCCCGCCCTCTTCCCTCTTGAAAAATATTGTCCCGAAAAGGTGCTTGTATGTACATATCAGGCCATTTCCGGCGCCGGAAAAACCTTTGAGCGCTGGCCCGAAATGATAGACAATGTCATCCCGTACATCGGCGGAGAGGAAGAAAAATCCGAACAGGAGCCCTTGAAGATATGGGGACACATCGAAGGTGACAGGATTGTCAACGCCACCCGCCCCGCCTTCACCGCTCAGTGCATTCGCGTGCCGGTCACAAACGGCCATCTCGCCGCGGTATTCGTCACATTTAAAAACAAGCCCACCATGGAACAGATGAAAAAGGATTGGGCGGAATACGCCGGAGAGGCACAGCGTCTCGAGCTTCCAAGCGCCCCCAAACAGTTCTTAAATTACTTTGAACAGCCCGACCGTCCCCAAATTCATTCCGAAAGAGAGCTTGAACACGGAATGGCCATTTCCATCGGACGGCTGAGAGAAGACACCCAGTATGACTATAAGTTCGTGTGCCTTTCACACAACACCCTCCGCGGTGCGGCCGGCGGTGCAGTACTGCTTGCCGAGCTTCTCGCCGCAAAAGGATATATGGATTGATAAACATAAATTTTTGGAGGTAGTTTTATGTCATCAACAATTTTTACGGGAGTTGCAACAGCTCTGATCACCCCCATGCACGAGGACGGAAGTATAAATCTTTCTAAGATCGACGAAATAATAGAGCAGCAAATCGAAGGCGGAGTTGCGGCCATTGTCTCCTGCGGAACAACCGGAGAGGGCAGCACCCTCAGCCGAGAGGAGCATATCGACGTCATGCGTCACACCATTAAAGCGGTCAACCGCCGTGTTCCGGTCATCGCCGGCACGGGACGCAACGACACCGCCTTTGCGGTCGAGCTTTCAAAAGAGGCCGAGGAAATGGGTGCCGACGGGCTTCTGCTTGTTTCCCCCTATTACAATAAGGCTTCCCAAAAGGGTCTTATCGAGCATTACACCTATATTGCCGACAGGGTCAACATCCCCATCGTTCTTTACAATGTTCCCTCCCGCACCGGCACAAATATTTCCTGCGACACATATAAGATTCTTTCAAAGCACGAAAACATCGTGGCTTTAAAGGAGGCCAACGGGGACATTTCAAGCGTCGCCCACACCGTTTCTCTTTGCGGAGAGGATCTCGACATTTACTCGGGAAACGACGATCAGGTCATTCCCATGGTGTCTCTCGGCGGAAAGGGCGTTATATCGGTCTTTTCAAACTTTGCTCCGAAAATCATGTCCGAAATTACCGGCCTTGCTCTTGACGGAAGGTTTAAGGAGGCCACCGCTCTCCAGAGCAAATATCTTGACCTTATGAACAGCATGTTTATCGATGTTAACCCCATTCCCGTCAAGGAAGCAATGAATCTTCTCGGATATAATGTCGGACCCTGCCGTTTGCCCCTTTGCTCCACTACCCCCGAAAAGCTGGAAAAAATCAAATCGGCTTTAAAGGGCGTAGGTCTCCTTTGATTTCTTAAAATCGACGGTTTTTTAAAAATTGCGGTAAGGCGGTTTCGCCGAAAGCGATTTTTCTTCATACGCCTATCGCATAATTATCCGAGGATGTGAAAATTATGGTTAAAATTTTTCTTTCGGGATGTAACGGAAGAATGGGTCAGGTCATAAATTCCTGCGTTTGCACGAGGGACGACTGCGAAATTGTTGCCGGCGCCGATATTTTTGCCGAACAAAAAAACGGTTTTCCCGTCTTTAAAAGCATAGCGGAATTTGACGGAGACTGCGATGTCATAATCGACTTTTCAAACCCCTCCGCTCTCGACGGTATTCTCGATTTTTCGACAAAAAAGAAAATCCCCGTTGTTCTTGCAACGACGGGATATTCCGATCGGCAAAAGGAGAAAATCACGGCAGCTTCCGAAATCACCCCCGTTTTTTACACCGCGAATATGTCCATCGGTGTAAATCTCATCGCCGAGCTTTGCAAGCGTGCGGCCACGGTGCTTGAGGACGATTTCGACATTGAAATAATCGAAGCTCACCACAATCAAAAGCTTGACGCTCCTTCGGGAACGGCAAACATGCTTGCCGAGGCGGTTATTGAGGGCTGCAACAACAAAAAACAGCTTATATATGACCGCCACGACCGCCGCCAAAAGCGGAACAAGGACGAAATCGGCATGCACGCCGTCCGCGGAGGCACCATAGTGGGCGAGCACTCGGTCATGTTTGCCGGAAGGGATGAGATAATAACCGTTTCCCATTCCGCGCGTTCCCGCGAAATCTTTGCCGTCGGCGGACTTAATGCCGCCCTGTTTATGGTCGGGAAGCCCGCAGGACTTTACAATATGGGCGACCTTATCGGAAAGTGCTGACAAAACAGGTTTTTTATCGCTTGCCGACAACAGACAACAGACAATAACAAACGACCGCGCAGCAGCGCCCGCAAAGCCCTTAAAAACCATATTAATTGCTTTGCAGTGCGTTACCCTTAATTATTTTCAGGAAGGACGAAAAAACCTTATGGCATACAAAATCACATTTACCGAAGATGTAACCCTTGTTGTGCTGGACGAAGCGCCGGCAGACCTTTGCTTTGTGGCCTCGGCTTTCGAAGCGCTTTCCGACAATAAAATCAACATCGACATGATTTCTCAGTCCCCTCCCAAGGGCGTTTGCTCCCGCCTCGCCTTTACCCTTTCTGACAACGATCTCGGGAAGGCTCTCGAGACCATTGCAAAGCTCAGAGAGGTTTTCCCGGGTATTAAAATTTCGGTCAGCAGCGGAAACACAAAGCTTCTCATAAGCGGCGACGAAATGAAAAACAACTACGGCGTTGCTGCCGCGGCTTTTAAAGCGGTTGCAGCCACCCACGCCGATGTAAGAATGATAACCACCTCGGAAGTCGACATTTCCATGCTTGTGACGGGGCTTGACCTTGAGCTTATCGAAAAAAGCCTTAACTCCGCTTTAAATTCCTGACATCGGTTATAAAAAACAGCGCTTTAAAAATTCAGACTGCGGAAATTCGTTTCTGCAGTCTTTTTTTGCGGTTTTTTGCATATATTTTTTGTAGAAGTACAAACCGAAGGCACTTAAAAAACAGGCAATTTCATATTCAACATATAACGCGAAAGAAAGTGGAAAATGAGAAACTCAAAATTTCTTGTTTTAACGGTAGCAACGGCCTTTTTTGTTTGCGGAGTGCTTTTTGCGGGAGGCGGCGCAAGAGACATCTTTATGTCGGCGGCGATTTTTTCGTCGGGACTGCAAATGATGAAAATAGGAAACGGCAGTACAGCCGCCAAAAGAGAGCTTGTCCAAAATCAAGAGGAAAACGGCTCATCTCCTCAAATGCCGACAACCGACGCCGACGGGCAGCAGCAAAACGCCTCTTCCCCGCCTGCCGAGCGTCCCACCGATGTTGAAACGGGCGATATAAAAACCGTTTCTCTTGAAACCTCGGCGGGAAATTCCGCGTCGGAGGGAATTCACTACAACAACACCGCGGGGGTGGACATCGACGTACCCGCCCTGCTTGCTCAGGGGCTTCCCTTTACAATAGAGCAGTCAAACGAGCCGCAGGTGCTGATCTATCACACCCACGGCACCGAGTGTTATTCGGATTTCGACAGCGGCTATTACATAAAGGAGGGCGACACCACCCGTTCGACCGACACCTCAAAAAACACCATACGGGTGGGCGACGCCATTGCCGAGGTGCTTAACAACAACGGTATCGTCACCATAAACGACCGTACAATGCACGATAAGGACAGCTATACCGGAAGCTATTCCCGATCGGAAAAAACGGTCAGGGAATATCTTGAAAAATACCCGTCCATAAAGGTAGTCATCGACGGGCACAGGGACTCCATAACCCGGTCAAACGGCACAAAAATCAAGCCCACCGTCGAAATCAACGGCAAAAAGGCGGCGCAGGTTATGGTGCTGGCGGGATGTGAAAGCGGGGATGTGACAAACTATCCCAACTGGCAGGAAAACCTGCGGTTTAACCTGCTTTTGCAGCGCCGTCTTGAAAGCGATTATCCCGGCCTTGCAAGAACCATGAGCTTTAAATCCTGTAAATATAATTTCAACATAATAAACGGCTCAATTCTGCTTGAAATCGGCACCGAGGCCAACACCCTTGACGAAGCGATATACTCGGGTCAGCTAATCGGGGAGGCTCTTGTTAAGGTTTTTAAAGGACAGTGAAATATTTTTTCGGCAAACAAGCACTTTTTGACATTGGATTTATCCGACAAAAAAGCAATAAAAAAACGAAAACGGACGGCCCGTAAAGATAGGGTCATCCGTTTTTCTTGTAAAAAAACAATATCGGTAACGCCAAGTGCGAAAAGGAGCCGTACATATGCCTGAAAGGCGTCTTTATCGGATTATTTTTCAAGAAGTAATTATCCTTCGATAATTTCGTAAAGCTCCTTTGCTCCGTCCTTCGATACAAAATCGGGCACTGCAAGCACCTTGGCGGTAATGGGATTCGTACCCATTCTGATGGTCATAACATCTCCCGGCTTTACATCATAGGAGGCTTTGACCACCCTGCCGTTTACC
>CAKSPR010000040.1 GCA_934486455.1 uncultured Eubacteriales bacterium | reverse complement strand
AAGCAGGGGGCGCAGGGGTGTCAGCGCCGCGACGCCCACGGCCAGCACCACAATGGTGGTCAAAGAGGAGGTGGCACTCGAGAGGCTGGAAATTATCTCGTGTTCTCTTGTTCCCGATTTTGCGCCCACCATATCCCGGGCGTTTACGGCACAGGGGATTTTCATGTTTATAAGATTGCCGGTTATAAAGGCAAGATAGCCTCCTCCCGAGCCGAGCATGGGCGTATACACAAGGAATTCCGCCACGCTGCTTATCATCCATATGAGACCTACCGAGAAAAATCCCTTTCCGGCGGCCGCAAGGTCGGGATATGCTCCGAGGTATTTTCCGATTAAAAAGGGGGCGCCCACAAGCATGACAAGAACGATAATGCTGGCTATCCTTCCGATGCGGTGGGTGGTTTTAGAGTATCTTTCCCAGTTAAGATTTTGCTGTTCCATGCTTATCCCTCCTATATCAGATTAATAACAACGGCCGAGGCCATGCCAAGCAGCATGCTGGCCGCTATCGAGAAGTTTTCGACAAAGGCAAATTTGGGTTTTTTTGAAAGCCAAATAAACATTGCCATGGTAAGTCCCGACACGGCCACAACCACAAGAGGCATCCAGTCGCCGCCGAAGGTGAGCAGTCCTTTTGATGAGGCGAATATTCCGATGTAGCTTCCTATGTATGCGCTTACAAGGCCGATAAACATGGCCGTCATGGCCATATCGCCAAAGCCCATTGCCGCACTTTTTCCGCCGCTTTTTGTGAGCTTCCCGGTGTATTTTTTGTTAAAAAAAATCGAAAGAACCATGCCCCACATGATACACACGCTCATTAAAAGGGCGATGGTGGCAAAGCCCGAGGCGGTCATCTGCTCCCCCGACAGCTTCTCCATCCCCACCTGCTCGGCGGCGGCCTGGGCAACCTGTGTTTCATAGTGGAGTGCGCCGATTACCGAAAGGCGAAGCCATGGCCATGGAATACCGAGACTTCCCGACAGAGCGATAACGCCGAGCAGTATTCCGACGCCGGGCAGCACCGAGAAGGTGGCGCTTGAGACTATGACCCTTTTCATTTTGGTCGTATCCATACCGATGGCCTTTCCGGCGCGGTAGGCTCTTATCATAAATATGACGCAGAGCAGAGCCACAAATCCGATGATTACACCGCATATCAGATATACCGGCGCACTGCTCAGCTTTTCAAGAATGCTCATAACAAAACCCCTCATTTCATTAAAATCACTGTGATATATAAGAATTTGCCCGACCGCCAGGCCTAAAAAGCTCATACGAAAAGACCCCGCGGGGCTTTAAATACATTATAAGGGTTTTTGATTTATTTGGCAACAATATTTTGCTGAAATGTTTTTTCTTTAGCGAGGGTCTCGGATATGCTGTTCTATATTTATTACCGTCTTTCCCTGTTTTTCCGCAAGGTCTTTGAACTTTGCGGCTCCCGAGCCGACAGGGCTGCTTACATGTGTTATGACATAATCCGAGCGGCGTATCATCCATCTGTTCCGATAACAGACCGCATACCGCCTCGGAACGGTTTCAATCCCGTCGGGGAAAAGGGTGTCTCTCGGTTCGAAGGTATATTTCTCGCTTTTTTTGATCGGCAGATAGGCCGGAACAACATAATATTCAATGGAATAAGTTTTGGAAAGTTCCTTTAAAACTCTGTATGTCATATAATCAAATCGGCCTTGATTTCCTACATAAAATAAATTAACTCCGTTGTTCTCTATAAGCCCTACTATGGCCGCTCTCAGCATCGGCTCTATTTTTTCCGAACAATTTTTATGACCGAAAAATGTGCAAGTCATTTTATTCACCGCCCAAAATAATTTGGTATACTTGTTTTAAGTATACTTTGGACATTATATCACAAAATAATCTTAAAATATACTTAAAAAGAGATTATTTTGAGGTGTAATTATGAGAAACAAAGAAAACAAACATCTCGGCATTGAAATCGATCCGTCTATTCATCGGAAAATCAAGTACATTGCGGAATATGAAGGTCGTTCTCTCAACGGTCAGATATTGTATTTGGTCAGAAGATGCATTGAAAGCTATGAAAAGGAGCACGGTGAAATTTCGAAAGAGCAATAAACGCAAAACCTCAGCAAGATACCCTTTTAAAGCAGACGACCGATTTTAATCAAGCGCCGGTCGAATATCTCCCCCCTGTGATGTCGGGAATTACCGATTTTACAGGGGGTTTTTGCATACGGTTAAGCGTGAGGAACGCAGGCGGTATTGCTCCACCGAAGCGCAGGGTTAAGGCCAAAAGGTGCTGAAATTGCCTTTTTGGAATTTAAACAAAATTTTAATTGACATTATGAAATTTTTTGTGTATAATTCTACTGTGAGATTTAGGGAATTTGTATAAGGAGATGATAATTCAGGGTTTTTTGAAAAATTTCGGCGAAAAAATCCCGCCGAGCGCGTACAAAGCAAGAACAAATCCGGCAAATTAAGACAAAGACAGCAAAACCCGAGAAAAACGGCTGAAGACCTTTAACAAAACGGCATTTTACCACCGAAGCAAGTCCTTTTATACACCCTTAACTCTTTTTGACCAAAAGCAACAAACGGAGGAGAATTATGAAAAAATCATCACTTAAAATGCTGTCGCTTATACTGTCTGTTCTTGTGACCGTCCAGGTGTTTTACGCACCCCTTTACGCCTCGGCCGAAAACGAAGTGTCGACTGTTTCGCAGGACGAAACGGCCGTCTTTTCAAATGCAGCGGAACAAACCGACGGCGAAGTGTCGGACGGTGCCGACGGCTCCGCTCAGGATGACGGTCACTTTACCGTTTTAAGAGAGGTGCCCGAGCTGAGGGAGCAGTGCGTCAAGCACTTTGAGCTTAGCAACGGGAAAATGATGGCGGCCGAGTATCAGGTTCCCGTCCACTTTGAGCAGGACGGAAAATGGGCGGACATCGACAACAGCCTTGTTGAAGAGACTTCCCTTTCCGACAGCAGCTGCTCGGACGGTGAGGCCGATGAACGGTCCTCTCCTGATCGCCGAACCGCCGTCGAGAGGGAGGCTGCGCAGGGAGAATCGTCAACAGAGCAAGAAGGTGCGGCCGAAGCAACCGCCTCTGCCGAAAAAAACTCTGCCGAAAGCGGTTCTGCCTCGGATGAAATTACCGCAAAAGACGGTTCCCCGACCGAGGAGGCTTCGACCGACAACGAGCAGGGGTATACAAACACCGAAAACTCCTTTAAAATTAAATTTGCAAAAAAATCGAGTTCCAAAAAGCTTGTTAAAATAAAAAAAGACGGTTATCAGCTCTCGTGGGGGATAAACCGTGCGAAAAATAAATCGATCAGGGTTGAAACGGCAGAAAAGAAGTCGGAAAACGGGCAAAAAGACCCCACGGCGTCGGATAAGCTTTCCTCGTCGGTCACATATCCCGATGTTTTTGACGGGGTGGATTTTGAATATTCGGTAATTTCCGATTTTGTTAAGGAAAACATTGTCTTAAAGAAGCGGCTTTCCTCCTATTCGTTTGAGTTTTCCCTTTCGTCCGAAAAGCTTACACCCGAGCTTAAAGACAACACCGTTGAGTTTAAAAACAAGGACGGCGAGGTCGTTTTTGTCATACCCGCTCCCTTTATGTACGACGCGGCGGGCGAGCAATCACAAAGCGTTACCCTTGCGCTTAGACAGGGCAAAAACAAAAATGAATATATCCTTACGGTAACTCCCGACAAACAGTGGATAGACGAGCAAGACCGTCAATTCCCCGTGGTCATCGACCCGGTTATTCAGACCACCATCACCTATCAAAACGGATTTTCCAGCGGATATGTTTTTCGGTGCTCAAACGGCACCCTCGGAAAAAACACCACTACCCAGCAAATGTATGTGGGAGAGATCACCGAAGGCGGCGGATCCAAGTCAAAAGCATATATAAAATATACCCTGCCCACCCTTAAAGAAGGGGACAAGGTCTGCGAAGCATACATGGGTATTTGCCAATATCTCAACGCCACCCCGTCGGGAGGAGACGCCACCGGCATCGCGGGGGGAAAATTCCGCATTAATGTCCACAAGATCACCGAACAATGGGTAAGCGGAGACATAAGCTGGGACACCGCATACGACCCGGCTCCCATGGACAGTCAAAACACCGACTGCCTTTTTAAAGGTTGGGACAGCTTTAACATAACCCGAGCGGTCAAGGAATGGTACGACGGCGAGCAAAATAACGGTATCATGTTTGTTGCAAACGAATATAAAAACGGCGATGCCAGAAGATATGTTACCAAAGACGCAGGCTCGGAATACGGAGACTATCGCCCGCAACTTATTGTCGTGTATCTTAACACCACGGGACTCAACGATTTTAATTCCTATAAGACCTACGACATGGGTCACGCGGGAACCGCATATATTAACGAATATACCGGCAAGGTCACCCACATCGTAGAGGACATTGCCTACCAAAGCAACTTTCCCACCGTTGAGATAAGGCATGTTAACAACACGGCCTGGAAAGACACTCAGGAGGGCTACGGAAAGGGCTGGTCGCTTAACATTTGCGAAAGCGTGGCGCTCATTCCGCAAAACAGCGGTCTCGCCTCAAAATACAAGATAAAATACCGCGACGAGGACGGCACCGAAATATACTTTTTGGAAAACGGCTCGACCACCAACCTAAAGGACGAAGTGGGCCGAGGAATGACCCTTTTAATGCCCTCGGGCTCTGCCACGACTTACACCATAACCATGAAGGACGGCACAAAAAAGGTCTTTGACTCGTGGGGAAGCCTTTACGAAATACAGTATACCGACGGCAAAAAGACCACCATCGGACTGAGCAATCACAAGCCCGTATCGGTCACCGATTTTGCCGGAAGAGCGGCCACCCTTACCTACGGAAGTGACGGGCTTTTGACCGAAATTTCGGCAACCTCAAGCAGAAAAATAAACTACACCTATTCTTCGGGGAAATTAACCAAAATCAGCCTTTATAACGGCCTTGAAAGCACCTTCGCCTACACCGCCGACAATGCCTTAAAAGAGGTTTATGACGGTGATCTTTGTTTCGGCATGCAATATTCCGGCGGAAAACTTGAGGCCGTTTACGAGGCTCCCCATAACACAGGGGCGAAGTATGTCATGTGGGCGGAATATTTTACCGACAAGACCCTTTTCACCCACCCCGGCCCTTCGGCAAGAATAGATTCACAGGCCTCCGACCGCTTTTATCAGCACTGCCTTTTTAACAGCTACGGTCAGAAAATATCCGACTATGTTACCAACGCCTATCTTACCGACAGCAGCATGACTCCCGAATTTTACGGTGTGGAATGTAACGAATATTCCCCCGTTTTGACCGAGGGCAGTCTTTCGCGAAACAACAAGCTGTTGACAAGCTATGCGGCAAACGACGCGGCCAATCTTTTGTCCGATCCGAGCTTTGAAAAAGATAACGGCTCTTGGGGTAGCACATCTAATTTTTCATATAACAGCGATTCCTCCAAGGCCTATGCCGGCAACAAATCGGGAAAATTTTACCGCACCTCCAACGGCCCCGAAAGGATTCTTTATCAAACCGTTAATCTCCCTGCCGGAACATACACCTTCTCGGCCTATGTAAAGGCAGAAAGCCTTTCGGGCGGAGCTTTCGGCGTGGGCATGTCGAGAAAAGGTCTTTCCATTTCGGGATCGGGTTCCTGCAAGATCACTTCTCCCTCTATCCAGTGGCAACGGCTTTTCACCACATTTGAGCTTGAAAAGCAGGAAAGTGTCAATGTGGGCTTCGTGCTCGAGGAGGATGTAAGAGGGCCGATCTATGTCGACTGCGCCCAGCTCACAAGAGGCGAAAGCCCGAGCGCTCCCAACCTTCTTGAAAACTCTAACATGGAAAAAAGCTCGGTAGGCTGGACGGCCTCCTCGACCGTCACAAGTCAGGACGGTTACAAGGCAAATTCAAGCGACAATTTGTTTAAAACCTCCTATCGCCTTTCGGGAGATTTAACAACCGACAAATACTTCTATCAGGACATTCCCGTTATGGGCTCCCCCACCGACACATACATTCTCAGCGGTTGGGCAAAGGGCAGCAGTCTGCCCGAAAAAAGCCAAACATCCGACGGTCAATCGGTAACAAACAACTCTCGGTTTGATGTGGAAATAACCGTCACCTACACAAACGGCACCACCCAAAAAATCGACGGTCTTAAATTCGACCGATATAACCGCGACTGGCAGTTCCTCACCAAATGCTTTACCGTGGCGCACAAAACAAACAGCTCCCTTTCGCCCAAGAGCATAAGGGTGGCCTGCAATTATTTTAAAAACAGCGGTGAAGCCCTTTTCGACAACATCCAGCTCATAAAGGACGCCACCCCGTCCTATACCTACGACGATGACGGAAACATCGTTTCGGTAAAGGATCTGGCAAAACAGCGGTCGGAATACGACTTTAGAAACAACAAGGTGGTCAGCGCCTTAAATCCCACCGGCAGCAGATTTGTCAATGTCTATTCGTCAGACGACAAAAACGAGCTCAAGGCCTCCGAAAGTGACGGCGTTACCTACGCATATTCCTACGACGATTCCACCCGGAATGTCACATCGGCAAGGAGCATTGCCTCGGCCTTTAAAAAGGATGTATTCTTCCACATAGTCACCACCCAAAAGAACTATGCCGTTGACCTTTCCAACAACCAAAGCGCCGACGGCACGGCGGTCAAATACTATCCGCCCCATTTTGCCAACAACCAGACCTTCAAGTTTGTTCAGGAAGGTACGACCGCATGGTACACCATCCGTCCCTACAGCCACCCCAACAAGGTACTGGGCTGTAAAAACGGCGGAACCTCCTCGGGCACCGAGATCGTTCTCCAAAGCTACACCGGCGCCGATTCCCAGCTTTGGAAGGTGGACAAAAACTCCGACGGAACATATCGCTTCACGCCGAAGCATGCTCAATCCATGCGCCTCGACGCGCCCGACCCCTACTCCGGCTCTTCATCCTACCGCAGCCTTATTATCTACTCCTCAAACTCCGGAAAGGCGCAGAAATTCACCCTTATGGCCAAAAACGGCACCTCCCTGCCTTACAGTGAGGCCACCGCAACCTACGACCAAAAGGGCGTTCACATCAAAACCGTTTCGGACATGGACGGCGTTGCCGCCGAGTATTCCTACGGAGATTCCGACAAGCTTTTCAGTCTTACCGGCAGAACCTCCACCACCATGTACATCAGCCCCGATGACGAGCTTAACTATGCCGTTTGGGAAAGAGGCAAAAACGACACAAACCTCAGCGCCAAAGTGCATTACTACTATACCGGTAAAAATCTTACCAAAATCATATCCCCAGGGGCAACATATAACTTCGAATACGACGCCTTCGGCAACCGCACGAAAACCAAGGTCGGCTCCACCGCCCTCATGACCAACACATACATGGCCGACAACCGCAGTCTTTCAGAAAGCGTCTACGGCAACGGCGACAAGATCACATATTTCTACGACAAGTTCGGTCGAAACAACGGTATACAAAAAAGCACGGCCTCCGACTCTTCCATAGACATAGCCTCGTGGATATACGACGGCTACGGCAACATCAGTCAAATGATCGACAACTCCTCCGGCGCCACCTTCTCCACCAACTATGTCTACGATTCCATCGGCCGTATATCCTCCTTTAACCGAAACGACGGCTACGGCGCCGATGTGGCCTACGACACATACAACCGCATTAAGGACATTCGGTACAAAACTGTTGACGGAAGCAGAGGGGTAAGCTATAATTACCGTAGTGATACCAACCTTGTAAGCATAGCCGCCTACGACGGATATAGACTCATCAATTCCTACGATGATCTTAACCGCCTTAATAACAGGCGCTTCGGCTTTAAGACAAGTACCCATACGGCATATATCGACGAGCAGTTTTCCTTCCGTACCTCGGGCAACAGAACCGACAGCCGCGTTACCTCCCACGCCTTCGGCACCACCCTCATGTGGTACGAATACGACACCTCCGGCAACATAACCAAAATCACCGACAGCGCCGGAAACATCAAACATAAATACACCTATGACGACCTCGGCCGGCTTAAGACCGAGATAAACATAGGCGAGGGAGATCAAAGCGAGACGGCGGTAAACGGCCAAAAGATCGTTTACACCTACGGCAGCTCGGGAGATATTATTAAAAGAGAATATTACGATGTCCAAGCAAGTCTCGGCAGTATTTTCACTCGGCAAACGGTTGTCCGCACCGACAGCTTCGGTTACACCAATTCGAACTGGAAAAATCAGTGCGACTCCACCAATATTAACGGCGTTTCTTCCGCGCTTTCTTATGATGCCATCGGCAATCCCCTTAACTACCGCAACGGCATGCAGATGACCTGGCAAAACGGCCGACAGCTTAAAAAGCTGACCGTCCCTTACGGCAAATCGCTCCTGTTCTCCTACGACCTTAACGGTCAGAGACAGGCCAAGATCGAGCGGAGCTACGGCAATGTCGTCCATACCACAAAATATTTCTACGACGGCACAAAGCTTGCGGGTGAGAAAAAGGACGACACCATCGTTTGGTACGATTACGACCAAAACGGTGCTCCCGTGGGCATGCGTGTAAACGGCCTCGATTACATCTTCCGCAAGAATCTTCAGGGAGATATAACGGGAATTTATGACTCCTACGCTCAGCTTATAGTGGAGTATACCTATTCCGACGCATGGGGCGCGGGCGTTACCGTTTCCGGCTCTCAAGCGTCGACTATCGGCATGTACAACTCCTTCCGCTACCGCGGATATTACTACGACACCGAGAGCGGCCTCTATTACCTCAACTCCCGTTACTACGACCCCGTGGCTTGTAGGTTTATTAATGCGGATCAAGTTATTTGCGAACATAATCAGCGTGGAAAGAATTTATACAGCTACTGCTTTAATAATCCTGTTTCCTACTTTGATTATTTGGGCACTTGCCCCTATAACGGAACAAAAGCCGACTTTATCCGCTTGGAACAAGGGCAGCCTCCCATAAATTGTACTTGTCCTGTTGCAAATACAATGAATACAACTATCATACACGACAAAAGAGGTACCAGCGGTTCCAAAAAAATAGCATATTCTGTCGAAGTTAAAATGTCAGAATATAAAAAAATGACTCAAATCGAAAAACAGGAATATGCTGTAACACTGGCAAACAAAATTTACTACAAATCCGGTAAAGAAGTGTTCCTTTCGGATCCCCAATGGTATGACTTTCACCAAGAAGCCAAGTTACATTGGGTGGCTTATTCAAGCATTCCCTTTAGTTTTGTTAGGAAAAGTTGCGAAGTAATAGACATCGATATATATGAAGATGGCACAGTTTATGACGACCGATGGATAGTAAATTTGTTTAGGGAGTTTGTGCTATGAAAAAATTGATAATTACTTTTTGCATTACTGCATTGATTGTGATAGGGCTTCTGTCACTGTACCTCAGCAAATTCGCAACATTTAATCTTGAGCTTTTGGATGAGAAAACACAAAAAATCTCATATGCAAGTTTTTGCTTTGATGATGAAACCGCAATTGTAACCGAGGACGGGAATTGTTATGTAAGGGGAAGTATTGCGCGCGTTCCGGCTATACTCGGAGTTGAAAAACAGAAGCAATACGAAAACCGTTATAACAAATTTCAAGAAAACCGATTTGTTAAAATGTATGATAAAGGCGATGCTGAAAAAATCGAATTGTCGCCGGACGGCGGAACAATTAAAACCAAAAACGGCGATTTGCTTTTATTTACTCCCGTGATCGAAGGATACGGTTATCCGAAACTCTTTTTGCAAGATGTTAATGAAGGCAAATTGTACGGAGACAAAGTATATGCAACTTTATCAAACGGAAGCTTTGGCCGGGTTTCTCTGACCGAAAACAGCAAATTTACAAAAATATGCGACGACGTTAAAAAGTTCATCTGTCCGGGAAACGATCTTGTCGTTATACTAAAAAATGATGGTGCTTTATACTTGCACAATGACGACAATCCGGAGCTGAAACGGGTCAGAGATAATGTTGAAGATTTTGAAATTTGTGGAGTTGAAACAGACACGGGAAAAGCTCCGAGATACACCTGTGCTGTTTTATCAAAAGATCATACCGCAAGCTTTCATGCAGAAATGTGTTTCTCACTCGAGGATTTTTTTGAAAAAGAATTTGAAGATGTGGGCAAAGCCATAGACATCGCCGCTTTTAACCGAGGAATTTTAATTGTCAACGAAAGCGGACAGGCAATGGTTTTTGGGAACGAAATATATCCTTTTGATCCCCCCGTTATTGACGGATTAGTCGTTTGTGAAAATGCAGATAAGGTCTTTGCGGGCGAACTGGGTGCAGCAGTGATTGACAAAGATGGAAAAGCCACTTTTTACGGAAAATCTCCTGATAATATTTATGCGAAATTTTCCGAAAAACAATGATTTGATCCTTCAATTGCTCCGGTTGCCAAAATAGCGTGGGACTCCGCTGAAAAAATCGGCGAGTACTTTCTTTCCGGAGGTTAAAAAATGAAATTAAATAACGGAATTGAGTTGATTTTGGCGCCAAACGAAAGCTCAAGAAGCATTAATATAGGTCTCTATTTTTACGGCGGCTCGGCAGGAGAAAGGAGATATGAAAGCGGCATTCACCATCTGCTCGAACATATGTTTTTCAGACGGCTGTCGGATATGTCTCAGCCCAAGCTCTATTCGGCGCTGAATCGTATAGGCGCAACAATGCGCGGCGCGACATATCTCAACTTTTTGCGATTTGATATAACCGTCTCGCCGAAACATCTTAAAGCCGCCTTTGATATTATTTTAAAATTCTTTTCGGACTTTTCGTGGTCGGAACAGGAGGTCCAATCGGAGCGAGAAGTTGTTCTCAATCAAATTTATTTTTCCGGCGGAAATTCCTTTTATCAAAATGTTCAAAAGAAATATTTGAGCCGCACAGGATTCGAGCTCCCCATAATGGGCAACGAATCATCGGTAAAACGCATTTCAGCCGAGCGACTCAACCAATTAAAAAAAGAAATTGTCTCACCGCAAAACGCCGTCGTTGTTGTCACGGGAAATGTGAGCAAAGAAAATTGCGAGCATATAACCCGCTCACTTTCACCGATTGAAAAAACCGCCGGTTCAATAAAAGAACCGATATGCACCCTGCCCGGTAACTTTTTAAAGCGGAGTGACCGATCGATAGACATTTTTTCTACCGATGATGACATATCTGAAATCATTTTTTCCTTTGATATTCCCGGTCGGCAAAAGGAAAATCTGCTTTGTTCCCTCGTATTGCAGGCTTTTGCGGCGGGAGACGGGGCGATTTTGCCTATGGTTTTGCGGGAAGAACTTCATTACACCGACGAAGTTTATTTTTCTTTTGAAGAATATCCGACCTTTTCCAGGGGATGCATTTCCTTTTTCGTAAGAGGAGAAGATACCCTTTCGGGCATAAACAAGGCCTTTGAAACTATGGCAGACTTTGTCGCCGACAACAGCGACGATGCCTTTTTTGAAACAATTCCGTTCCTTCTTGACAATGCGGATTTTTCTTGCGATAATGTGCGTGAATATAATCTTGAAATTGCCTTCAAAAAGATGATTTATAATTCCAAAGAAAACTTTATCGAGCAGGAAAAAGAAATTTTAAGATCTATAACGCCCTTGGATTTTAACTTGGCAAAAAAGAAGCTGTTTGTGCCGTCGAGAATGTGCGTATCGGTTCAGTGCCCGTCTTCTCTTAAAAAAAGCACACTGAAAAAAGAAATAAAAAAAGGCTTGAAAGAATTACACGGTTAAAGATATTGGTTTAGGAACAAAGCGCTGGTAATGTTTTTACTAAAATTATGTACCCGGAGGTGGAATTGACTGAATTCCGATTATGAAATGAACAATCTTGATTTGATTAAAAATCTGAATTTCAAAATATCATGGAAACTCATATACATCGGTTTATATGGGTTTGAGGAAATCCCTAAATCATTAAGTTATGGTAATGTATTAGATTACCTCGACAGTCTGTTGACCGATGTTAATGAGCAAACAGACGATATTGTTGAATTGATCTGCGAAAAAGATGATCATGTAAATTTTGATAAGCTTCTGAAAAAATTGGCCGACAAAGACGATTCCGACACTGCTGTTCAAAAGCGAAAATGGAAAGTCTGTCTGTTAAAAACATTGCTTGACGGCCTTGATAACGATCCTCTCCGGGGACTTCTTGAGCTCATGGAATTTTGGGTATCAATGGAAATTCAAAATGATTGCCCACAAACCTTTCCGAACAAAAATGACAAAAATGCCTCCGAAAAATATTTTACAGAAGCGACCTATAAGTTAAATGTCAATAAAAACAGAGAATGGCTTAACAGGGAAATCGAAGATATTCTCGTATCGGAAAAATGATGATGACCATGCCGGAAAGTAAAAAAGTACATACGATCGGCAATTGCCATTAAGAATGTTTTTGCCACAAAGTAATAATTGAACAAGGATGGCGCGGAAATGAAAACCACATCATTTATCCCTCTCATTTTCGTGCTCTCCCCGGGCGACCTCGGGCGTATGAAGCAGGCGGTAGATAGCGGATTGATGCAAGTATTTCCTTTGAAGGACGAGACAATTAATTTTGCCGTGAAGGTAGGGTGGGATGTAAAATGAAAAAACTTCTTACGGCATTTTTAGCTATTTTAATTTTGATGACATCATGCACAAATAATATGGAGAGCAACATGAGCATATGCCTCGATTATTTTTATGCATACAAGCACACAGCAACAATTTGTGAGGATGATAATTATATTTTCTTTGCAAAAAAGGACGGAATATACAAAAAAACAAAACATAGCGGAATACAAAAAAATATATACAAAATTGAGTCGCCAAACAATCTGATTCTCTTTAATAACAATTTGTTTTTCACCTCTGTGGATCTAAAGAAAATTTATAAGGCAGAAATAGATGGGCGCGAACTGTGTACGGTTTTTGATGTTGAAAATTTATCGTCAGAATACCAAAACATTCTCATCAAGGACTATTTTCTGTACAACGAAAAAATCTACATTTCTTCACCAGCTCTTTCTTTGTCTTGTGATTTTGATGGTAAAACAATAAACATCATCAACGGCAATTGCGGAACTTCGTCTATGGAGGCCGAAAAAAGTGGATTGTATTACATCGGTCATTCGGATCGCAAATTTTCGATTTATAAATGTGATTTTGACGGGAAAAATGATGAATTGTTTCTTGGAAATGGAATTAGTAAACCAACCGAACAACTATATTATGATTTTGTAATATCGGATACCGTTTTTTTCTGTGCAAAACGCCTTCCCGAAAAAGGATTATTCTGTTTTGACGGACACTTTGAAAAGAAGATATTTGACGGTGAAATATTTAACTTAACTGAAAAAAACGGGAAAGTGTATTTTATTTCTTTTAAAGAAACAAAAGCTATCCTTTTTTCTGCCGATGAAGCTGGTTGTAAAGAATTGGTCGAGCTTGAGGACTATAACAAAAATACTGGCTTTTGTATTGTAAATGGCACAGTATATTTTTCTTCAAGTGGCTCATTAGTCAAGTCAATTAATATCGAATAATTTTTACAGAACTGCAATAAGGAGAGTACGGAAATGAAAACCACATCATTTATTCCTTTCGTTTTCGTGCTCCGCTTTTATATTGCCGAAACAGGCGTAATTATTGATGTAACTCTTCCCGCACTTTTTGGGGCTTTGGCAAAGGGGGTGCAAATGGTTGTCGGACAAACACAAATTAAACCCATGTATAGAAAAAATCGAAAAATGGTTTGAATATGACACGATCACTTTGCTTGACTGTGTTCTTACGGATGACGCAAACGATCCCGAATATTCGGCAAATACGGTGTTTTACCGATTGGAGCAGGTTGTAGATTATCACAATCAATACCAAAACGACGCATATGCCGATGTGTCAGACTATTTGCTCAAAAACGGATATTCGGCGAATGATGTTGAACTGCTGAATCAAAAACGCAATGAAGAAGATCGCAGACATTCGTAGATGTACTTTCAGCTATTGTGACTGCAGTATCCTTTTATCTGTCAACAGTCGATTTGGACGGTTGGCTTGGCAAAACAGAAAGGTAATATATGGTGTTAGTTAAATGATAAATATTGATTATATCATGGAGCTACTTGATTGGAGTAACAGCACGGAGAAGCAATTGCAAGGTATTTTGCTTGCTCGGGAAATTAAATGTATCAATGTTTTTTTGCAGCCGGGTTTTCCATATGGAAAAAGCGTTTGGAACAATTGTGCCAAAATTTTGTCTGAGAGAACAAATGAAGAACTTTCTCCATACTTAATTGACTTAATGGAATGGTTACAGGATATGAATTGGCCGGGTGCATTTTGTATACTTGACAGATTGAAAAGAATGATAAACGAACCGTTATATCAACATTCATACAACATTTGTCTAAAGTGTGCAAAAGCATTGGAAGATGAGACTTGGGAAACCAACTTAGGAATGATAGAAAAAGACAACTGATTTGCACTATCCCAACAAGCATGTATACAGACAATAGAAACAAGGGCGCGGAATGCTCTGCGACATATATAAAAAACCGGTCTAATCTACACAACGCCCGATTTTAATACAGCTTTTATGCAAAAAAGAAGCGGATGTAACTGAAATCAGTTACATCCACTCGATATGGTTGCGGGGGAAGGACTTGAACCTACGACCTTCGGGTTATGAGCCCGACGAGCTACCAACTGCTCCACCCCGCGATATTTCGTTTTGCAGCCGCTTTCCTTAACGGCGAAGGGTATTATATCACAGTTGCCTCGAAATTGCAACCCCTTAAACAAAATTTTTTAAAATAAAAATTTGCGCCCTTTGGTTATCTTGCTCCCGACGCTTACGGTTGATGGGTGCGACGCCCCGCGGACACGGGATTTATTCCCGTCGCCTTAGTAAAGTCGACGACGGTCGGCCAAAAAAATTATATGCGAGTTCCCCGCCCTGCCGTAGAACGGCCGATTCATAACCTGTCTACAGACAGGTGGGTGCCCTCCCCGATGCTTTGTGCTTCCAACTTCCGGCGAATGCCGGGAGGCCTGCATACCCACATCGGGAGCCGAGCTCCCTATTAAAAACTTGTAGGGTTATAATGGCCGCAATGTTCGCGGACAGGGCAGGAAAAACCCGTTTGGTTACTGTTTGGCGATTGTTATACCGAGAGACCGATATAAATATTGATATTTTCGAAAATCGGAAAATCGCTGCGGCGGACATATCAACGGAATGACCGATCGGACGACCGACCGGAACAGGCGGTTCCCCAATTATTCTTCTATGTCGAAAATATCCTCAAGCCGTCCCGAAAAGAAATCGGCCACGCGGCTGAACTCTTCCTCGTCGGCTATCTCTTCGAAATACTGGTCGTTGCCGTCGTCGACCTGCTTCATTATGACCAGAGGGTCGCTGTCGTCCAGCGCCTCCTTGGGGTCGTCGTAAACAGGGAGCATCGCAACATAGTGTCCGTCCTCAAAATCGGCCTCGTCCAGCACCTCAAAGGTGAATTCGTTACCTTCATCGTCGCTTAGTGTGTATATGTCGGGAGTCTCTTCAAACAATTCTTTATCTTCCATAAATATTCTCCTAAAGATGATGATCACTGCCTTTTTATTTTACCCAATCCCGAGCGAATAGTCAATCATTATTTTAAATTTATGCTGAAAAGCTTTTAAATAATCGCGTTTATATTAATTATATAAAAAAATGTGAAAATCACCAAAAAAACTATTGACAAAATACAATTAACATGGTATTATACAGATGACGAAAGGACATATAGTGTACCCACTATGAAAGATGGGTAAAAAGATTTTTTATGAAAGGACTGATACCGATGCAGAACGAGGGACACATAAGCGTCGGTGCGGGTAGTTTTTAAAAGGTCGAAAAACAGCAACAAAGGTTTGCAATGAGCGATGTTAAGTAATATGAAAAAACGCCCGACCGACCGATCGAACAATTTTCATATATATGTAGGCTTAACAACTTTTTTTAATCGAAGATTTTTTTCAAATTGTGTTTAATCCTTGATTTTATTTATTCGGTTTGATATTAAATTTACGGTAAGGACCAATGTGGTATTCAATTAGTTCAACACCCTTCTAAGGGTAATTAATATTGACATTATCTTTTAATCCTTCCGATCTCAAAAACGGGAAGGGCCGAGCGTAAGCTCGGCTCTTTTCGTTTTGCTTTCGTAGGACAACCACTGGCTCTGCCAGTGGAAAAAAAGCTTTAGCTATGGACAGAATAAAAACTCCTTGATATAT
>CAKSPR010000039.1 GCA_934486455.1 uncultured Eubacteriales bacterium | reverse complement strand
TATCAGCTTATCTCCCGCCGCCTGCTTTAAGGCGTCGACCAGCTTTTTGCCCGGTCCCTTTATCCACCTGCCGTTTTTGGCGGTGGTCTCGCCGTTTTTGACGGCGAAAAAGCTTTCTATCCCTCTGAAATGGTCTATTCTCAGCCCGTCAAACATTTTAAGGTTGTGAGCTATTCTTCTTTTCCACCAGCTAAAGCCGTCCTGCTCCATTTTGCCGTAGTCGTAGAGAGGATTTCCCCAAAGCTGACCGTCGGCCGAAAAATAGTCGGGCGGCACCCCCGCCACATCGGTGGGATCGCCGTTTTTATCGAGCATAAAAAGCTCGCGGTTAAAATAAACGTCACTGCTGTCGAGATCGACATAAAGGGGCATATCGCCTATGAGCCTTATGCCCTTTTTTTCTGCGTAATTTTTAAGCTCTCTCCACTGGGAAAAAAATTCATACTGGATAAATCGCCGGGCAAAAACATCCTCTTCTTTTGGCGTTTTAACCGTCCATTCCCTCCAAAAGCGTCCGCCGTTTGCCTGCTTTAGCGCAGCAAATTCGCAAAAGTCCGAAAGCTCCTTGCTTTTGTCGATAAAATCGTTGATCTCGTCTCTGTTTTCCGCCCTTTTCGCCGCTTTAAAAAGAAGGGACAGTCTCTCGCTTTTCAGGCGGTCGAATTCGCAGACATAAGGGCTTTTCTGTCTTGCTTCTTCAAGCTCGGCCTTGGTCAAAAGCCCTTTTTTTTCGAGGGCTTCAAGGTCGATAAAAAACGGATTTCCCGCAAAGGCCGAAAGTGATTTATAAGGAGAATTACACTCGTCGCAAAGCCCCGTGGGAAGCACCTGCCAATAGGAAAAGCCGCAGCTTTTCAGAAAATCCGTAAACTCAAAGGCACTTTTCCCGAGACTCCCGCAGGAATAATCTCCCCAAAGGGAGGATATATGCATAAGCACTCCGCTGGCTCTTTCCAAGCTTCTCACCGCCGTTTTTCAAAATATAAATCAGTCGGCTCCCTCGAGCATTTCCCTTGCCGCGGCTCGGGTAGACTGTGTTATAACCGTTCCGCCGATTATCCTTGCAAGCTCCTCGATTCTTCCTTCTTTTCCGAGCTTTTCCACCGAGGTCCTGGTCTTTTGCCCGTCGGATGATTTTTCTATAAGATAATGACTGCTTCCCTTTGAAGCAATCTGGGCGAGGTGGGTTATGCAAATGACCTGGCTGTTTTCGGCAGTTTTTGCAAGCCGTATTCCCACCTTGTCGGCCGCCCTGCCGCTTATGCCGGCGTCGATCTCGTCGAATATTATGGTGTCGGCATCGTTTTTGCTGTTTATAACGCTTAAAAGCGCCAGCATGGTGCGGGAAAGCTCACCTCCCGAAGCAATTTTCGAAAGGGATTTGGGCTGCTCGCCCGCATTTGCCGAAATGAGAAATTCAAGCTTTTCCCTGCCGTTTTTGGTAAGTGGGGTCTCGCTGCTTTGCACCGAAAATTTTACCCCCGGCATATTCAAAAATTCAAGCTCGTCCCCCACCGCCTTTTCAAGCTTTTCCGAGGCGGCTTTTCGGCTTTTTGTAAGGTCGGCGGCCTTTTCCACCGCCTCGGCCTTGGCCTCGTTTATGAGATTTTCGAGTTCTCTTTCTCTCTGCTCGCCCCTTGTTATTCCGGCAAGCTCCTTTTTGGCCGAGCAAAGAAAATCAAGCATTTCCCGCTCGCTTTGGCCGTATTTTTTCGAAAGCCTTTTTAAAAGATCGAGCCGTTCCTCCGTCCTTTCAAGCTCGGCGGGATCAAAGTCCATTTCCTCCGAGAGACCGCGTATGTCCCCGCAGATGTTTTCAAGCTCAAATCCTATCTCGCAAAGGCGGCGGGCGTTTTTTTCAATATCGTCGGAAAAATCGGCACATTCCGAAAGCTCCTCTCCCGCACGGGACACAAGGGTCGCCGCTCCCGAGAAATTCTCATCTCCCGACAGCATCCCGAAGGCCTCGGAAATACACCTTGCGATTTTTTCGCTGTTTTGGATTATTTTAAGGCGCCCCTCAAGCTCGGTCATCTCGCCCTCGGTTATATCGGCGCTTTCAAGCTCCTTAATCTGGAATTCCAGCATATCTGTGCGGCGCTGCTTTTCGGCCTCGTCGAGGTTTAAGGCTCTCGATTCCTTAATGAGGTCGCAAAGGCGGCGGTATATTTTGCCGTAAGCTTCCCTTTGGCGGTCGTTTGCGGCATAGCGGTCGACAAGCTCTCCGTGCACGGCAGGGTCGGTCAAAAGGGCGCTGTCGTGCTGTCCGTGAATGGAAACAAGATGCTTTGATATTTGCTTGACCGCCGCAGCCGTTGCGGGAATGCCGTTTATGCGGCTGCTGCTTTTCCCGTCGGCCGAAATTTTTCGAAAAAGCATAACGCTGCCGTCGTCGCAGTCAAACCCCGCCTCTGAAAGGGCGTCCTTCGCCGCTTTCGATATATCGGAAAAGACCGCTGTCACCGAGGCGTTTTCGCAGCCCGTTCGAACGAGGTTTTTGGTTGTGCGGTTTCCCAGCACCGCCCCGAGGGCATCTATAAGAATGGACTTGCCCGCTCCGGTCTCTCCGGTAAGCACACAAAAGCCCTTATCGAATTCGATTTCGGCAAATTCGATAACGGCGATATTTTCTATTCGCAAGGTATCAAGCATTATGCCTTTCCTCCAAAAAGAAATGTCGGTTAATAAAAGAACAAATGTAAAGGGGCAGACCGCCTTAAGCTAACGGACCGCCTTTCCCGCAAAGAAAAAACGGTCGACCGACAGATCGGAATTTTAAACCGTCCGAGCAATCGGTTTGCAAGGCGTGCGCTGCGGATTTATCACTTAAGATTATCTTTAAGCTCTCTGCAAAGCTCGGCCGCCTCGTCCTCTGTGCGGGCAATTATAAGAATGGTATCATCTCCCGCAACAGTGCCCACCACCGAGGAATGATCCATAAGATCAAGAGCCATGCAGGCGGCATTGGCCATACCGGCGTGGCATTTTATAACTACATCGTTAAGGGCATAGTCTACCTTTATGACCGCGGATTTAAAAACATCGGTATAGTTTGCCTTTAAAGAAATGCTCTCCCCTTTGGGAATCATATAACGGTAAACCTCGTTTGAATCCAGCGCCTTAATGACCCTTAACTGCTTTATATCGCGTGAAACGGTTGCCTGAGTTACATCAAATCCGTCCTTTCTCAGCAGACGGAGCAGCTCGTCCTGAGTCTCGATAACATTATCGTTTATAAGCTCTCTTATTTTTTCGTGACGGTTCTTTTTCATTTCTTTTTATCTCCTATTTGTTAAGTATAAGCTTATTCTTGAAATTTTCGTAAAAAGGCTCGTTTTTGATTCTGACAAGCTTAACGCATATGTCCTCGGCCTTTTGGATGTATACCACTCCGTCGGTAATGTTTATGGGATTTTCGCCGTCCACACAGGCAAAAACATCCCCCTCGCTTCTGACCCTGGCCGTGACCGTGAATTTTTCGTCGGGAGAAAATACCACCGAACGGGAATTGAAGGAATGGGGGCAAATAGGCGTCATCACAATGCCTTCAATAGAGGGGTCGAGAACGGGACCTCCCGCCGAAAGAGAATAGGCCGTCGAGCCCGTGGGGGTGGCGAAAATCAGGCCGTCGGCCGCATAATCGATGGTTGAGATACCGCCGATCTGAACATTGATGTCGGTTATTCTGGCAAGGCCGCCGCGGCTTACGACCGCCTCGTTTAAGGAATAGGTCTTAATAACCTTGTCGCCCCGCTCGCATACCACCGAGAGAAGCATTCTGTCCTCTATTTCAAATTCGCCGGTTTTAAGCCGAGAGAGAATACCGTATTCGCCGTTTTCCACGCCCGCCATAAATCCCACCCGTCCGGAATTTATCCCAAGCACGGGTTTAGAGTAAAGCGCGGCCTTTTTCGCGGCATGGATTATGGTTCCGTCGCCGCCCACAACGATTGAAAAATCGGCGTCCTTGATGTTTTCGGAAGGAATGGGCTCTATGCCGTTTTTTATGAGCTCGGCCTTAACAAGCTCGGCGCAACGATCGGCCGTGCGGCTGAGCTTTTTTACGGTTATTGCAGCCTTCATGCAGATTACCTCTATTCTTTATCTAAAGACTCGTGGGAAGTTTTTGCAAGTTCACTGAAGCTTATGCCCGAAAGGTTTTCGGGATTATCGCTTTTTTTGATGTACGCAAGGTATTCGATATTTCCCTGAGGTCCCTTTATGGGCGAATAGTCGAGACGCAAAACCGAAAAACCGCTGTCGAGCATAAAGCCGACGGTGTTTTCCAGCACCTCGATGTGGGTCGAAAGCTCTCTGACAACGCCTTTTTTGCCCACCTTGTCTCTGCCCGCTTCAAACTGGGGCTTTATAAGGCACACCGCTTCGCCCTTTTCCGAAAGGAGCGGGCGCAGGGGCGGAAGAATAAGTTTAAGGGAAATAAAGGCCACATCGGCCGAGGCAAAATCCGCCTTTTCGGGAATTTGCCCGTCGGTAACATATCTGAAATTGCAGCGTTCGAGGTTTACCACCCTATCGTCGTTTCTCAGCTTCCAGTCGAGCTGACCGTACCCCACATCGACGGCATACACTTTTTTCGCCCCGTTTTGGAGCATACAGTCGGTAAAGCCGCCGGTTGAGGCGCCTATGTCGATACAGATTTTGCCCGATAGATCAAGATCGAAAGACCTTACCGCCTTATCAAGCTTGTATCCTCCGCGGCTGACAAATGGCATTTCGCCGCCTCTGACCTCCACCTTATCGTCGGGCTTTAGGGTCGTTCCCGCCTTGTCGCATTTTTGATTATTAACAAAAACACAGCCCGACATTATAACCGCCTTGGCCTTTTCCCGGCTTTCGAAAAAGCCGTGCTCGGTAAGGTATGCGTCAAGCCTTATTTTTTCACTCATTTTATCACCCGATGCTGTTCTTTTGCAGTAAACGCCGCTTCTTCGGCATTGCCTTTTTCGGCGTTTTTTTCTTCGGCCTTTTCTTTGCCGATGCCGTTCTTACCGTCGTCTTTTATCTTTTGACCGCGCTTTTTATGCCGTTTCTTGCCCGCCACGGTGTTTATAATTGCCTGTTTATCGAGGCAAAGTCGGGAAAGCAGTCGATCGGTCGATCCGTGAGCCACAAAATCCTCCGGCGCGGTTATGACCGCATCGCCCTTAAATCCCCTTTGGCAAAGACTGCTTAAAAGGCTTTGGCAAAAGCCGCCGTTTTTAATGCCCTCTTCGAAGAAATATATTTTATCAAAGGTGAGACAAAAATCCTCTGCCTCTTTGGAAACGGGTTTGATTTTATTAAAGCTCAGTCCGCAAATGTCAAGCTCCCTTGCCGCTTCGAGAACATTTTCCCCCACGCGGCCGAAGGACACCGCAAGGGTCGACCTGTCCCTTCCGCAAAAGGTTTCGAAATCCTGCGGCGCATCCCTTGCGGGAAGGACTTCCCCGCCTCTCGGATAGCGTATAACATACAATCTGTTTTGACCGTTTACCGCATTTTCAAGGTCGTTTTCAAGCTCAGCGAAATTTTTCGGCGAATATATCACCGCCTCGGGCAATGTCGAAAGAAAAGCCACATCAAAAAGTCCGTGGTGCATTTCCCCGTCCTCGCCGACTATTCCCGCACGATCGACGCACAGAATTATCTTCAAATCCTGTGCCGCAATGTCGTGCACAAGCTGGTCGAATCCCCGCTGTAAAAAGGCCGAATATAAAGCCACGACGGGAATGTACCCGCCCTTTGCAAGTCCCGAAGCAAATGTAAGTGCATGCTGTTCGGCAATTCCCACATCGAAAAATCTTTCGGGAAATTTTTTTGAAAATTCCGAAAGCCCCGTTCCGTCGGTCATAGCGGCGGTAACGGCGCATATTTTGTGATTGTTGTTTGCAAGCTCGCAAAGCTTTTTACCGAAAGCCCCCGAGAAGCTCTTGCCCGAGGGATCGCATTCTCCCGTATTTATGTCCATTCCCGAGGATACTCCGTGAAAGTCGGCGGGAGATTTTTCGGCGAAGGAATAGCCCTTGCCCTTGACCGTGCAGATATGTATAAGCGCGGGGCGCTTCATGCGCTTGGCAATTTCAAAGCAATCCTCAAGGGTTTCGATGTCGTGGCCGTCAACAGGCCCCATGTATGCGAAGCCCATATCCTCGAAGATTGTACTGTTGTAAAAAAGATTTTTTATTCCTTTTTTTACCCGTCTGATGACCTCGGTCATGGGCTTTCCGACAAGAGGAATATAGCCGAGCACCTTTTCGACCTTGGTTTTTAAATTAAAATAGGACGGGTGGGAACGAATTACCGCCAGATGTCTCGGCAGGGCGCCGACATTTTTTGAAATGGACATTTTGTTGTCGTTAAGCACCACTATAAGCCGTGTTTTGGTCTTTCCGGCGTTGTTAAGTCCTTCAAAGGAAAGACCTCCCGTCAAGGCGCCGTCCCCGATTATCGCAACCGTATAGTCGGTTTTCCCCGAAAGTGCATTGCTTTGGGCGATTCCCAAGGCCGCGGAAATGGAGGTGCTGCTGTGTCCCGAAACAAAAATATCGTGCTCGCTTTCTTCCGGCCGCAAAAATCCCGAAAGACCGCCGTCCTTCCGAATGGTGTCGAAATCGTCAAATCTGCCGGTCAAAAGCTTGTGGGTGTAGCACTGGTGTCCCACATCGAAAATAAGCTTATCCTTCGGCGAATTGAATTTTCTGTGAAGCGCCACGGTAAGCTCGACCGTTCCGAGGTTTGAAGCAAGGTGGCCGCCGTTTTTGGAAACGGTGGTTATGAGCTTTTCCCTTATCTCGCGGCAAAGACTTTCAATCTCTTTTTTATCAAGGCTTTTTATGTCATCGGGAGACTTTATACTCTCTAACATTGTTTCTCCCCTAACTGTATCGTATTGTCTGTATAATGTATATACCGTCCGAATGCATAAAGTCTTTGTGCAAAAGCTCTTTATTCCCTTGCCCATTGCTCCGTTACGCTGTTTTTATATGCGTTTTTCTCTCCTGTGGGACGGCACATCTTTTAAATTATTCATGTATATTTATCAGTTTATCACATATACCGTGAAAAATAAATACCCAATATTCACTTTTTATACATTTTTGCAAAAAATTATGCTCAGTTCTTCCGATAAAGCAGATAATCGGCAAGCTGTTTTAAAAATTCTCCGTTTTCGCCGAATATTTCAACTGCCGTCTTGGCCTTTTCGGTGAGAGCCTTGGCCTTTTCCATGGTTCCTTCCACCCCGAAAAGGGTAACATAGGTGGTTTTATTGTTTTGCTCGTCGCTGCCTATGGGCTTGCCCAGCTCCTCCTCGGTGGAGGTTACGTCAAGCACATCGTCCACCATCTGAAAGGCGGCGCCGATGCAGTCGGCATAGGTTGTTGCGGCCGAGATCTGCTGTTCGTTTGCGTCGGCGGCAAAGCACCCCATAAGGGAGGCTGTTATGATAAGATCGCCCGTTTTGTGGCTTTGTATTTCGCGAAGTCTTTGCTCGTCGGCGGGGATTTTTTCAGATAAAAGGTCAAGCACCTGTCCGGCGCACATGCCGTTGCACCCCGCGCCCTTTGCAAGCTGAGAAGCGGCTTTTATAATGTTTTTCGGAGAAATCCCGTCGCTGTCGGCCGAAAGAGCCGTCTCAAAAGCAAGGGTCTGAAGGGCGTCTCCCGCAAGCAGAGCCGTATCCTCGGTAAAGGCTACATGGCATGAGGGTTTTCCTCTTCTCATGTCGTCGTTATCCATGCAGGGCAGGTCGTCGTGTATCAGGGAATAGGCATGCACCATTTCCACCGCGCATGCAAAGGGCAGAGCGATTTTTTCATCCTTTCCGCAAATGCGGCAGAATTCCTGACAAAGGGCGGCTCTTATTCTTTTTCCGCCGCCGAGCAAAGAATATCTCATGGCGTCGATAAGAACCTTATAGTCCTCTCTGCTTTCTTTAAGGTATTCGCAAAGCCCGTTTTCGGCATTTTGCGCATATGTATTAAGTATTGATTTAACCTCGGTATTATTCATCTTCCTGCTCCTTACAAAGTATTTCAACCTTTTGCCTGGCCGTTTTAAGGCGCTGTTCGCAAAGTCTTGTGAGCGCCGAGCCCTCCTCGAAAAGCTCGATGGAGCGTTCGAGAGTCTCCTTTCCGCTTTCAAGCCTTGCCACAATCTGCTCGAGTCTTGAAATAGCCTTGTCAAAGGTGATGTTGTCGGTATCGGCGGCTTTTTCGGTTTTGGCTTTTTTATTCGTTTTTCCGTCTTTTGAGCTGTCACCTGCCTGCCCGGTCGGCATAGATGTATCCTCTTCCTTTAACTCGCGGCTCAGCTCGTTTAACGCGTCGATGGTGTTAAGAGTTTTATCGTCGTTCATTTTGCTCTTCCTTTCGGCTGTTCGGCAGTTTAATGTTGATTGAGTCCCGGCTGATCGTCGGTCTTTCAGCAGTCGTTGACCTTGCAGTTTACCGTTCCGTCGCTCAGGCGCAGGTCAAAATTCCCGGCTTTTTTAAGCTTGGCGACATTTTTGACCGTTTTTCCGTTCACGGTGGCAATGGAATACCCGCGGGAAAGCACCGCAAGAGGTGAGAAGGCATTTAGCTTTGTGCAAAGGCGGTCGAAGCTCCCCGTTTTTTCGGTCAAAAAGAGTTTTCCCGCCGACGACAATCGGTCGGAAAGGGCATCAAAGCACATTTCCTTTTGCTCGAAAATTCTTTTTGGATCTTTTAAAAACGGTGAGCCTTCGAGCCTTTCGAGAGCCTTCTCCCGTTCTCTCAGGGAGGAACAAAGGCCCTCTTTCAGCCGCTGCCCAAATCCTTTTACGATTCCCGCAGTCATAAGGCTTTCGGGGCAGGCGTTTTCGGCGGCGGCGGAGGGGGTGGGGGCTCTTAAATCAGCCGCAAAATCGCATATGGTGAAATCGGTCTCGTGGCCGACGCCCGAAATGACGGGGGTTTTACAATCGAATATCGCCCGTGCGAGGGCTTCGCTGTTAAAGCACCACAGATCCTCGGCCGATCCGCCTCCCCTGCCGATGATTATTGTATCGACTCCGAGTGTATCGGCCTTTTTTATACCGAGGACAAGCTGATTTTCGGCACTCTTTCCCTGCACCCCCGACGGTACGATAACCACGCGGGCAAGCGGCCAGCGACGGGAAAGAATGTTTAAAATGTCCTGTAAGGCTGCGCCTGTGGGAGAGGTGACGACGGCAATGCTTTCGGGATATTTCGGTATGGGCTTTTTGTGCTTCTCGTCGAAAAGTCCCTCGTCAAAAAGCTTCCTTTTAAGCTGTTCAAAGGCAAGGGACAGCGATCCCGCTCCGTCGGGCTGCATATCCTCAACATAAAGCTGATATGCTCCGTCCCGCTCGAAAACCGACGCCCTTGCGCGGCATATGACCCTCATTCCGTCCTCGGGAGAAAAGCGCAGACGGGAGGAATAGGTTCTGAACATAACCGCCTTCACGGCGGCGTTTTCGTCCTTCAGGGTAAAATAAAAATGCCCCGTTTTATAGTGGTTTTTAAAATTAGATATTTCCCCCGCCACAAAAACGCTTTTCAGCACAACATCCTCTTCAAGGATACATCGGACATATGTGTTGAGCTGGGTAACGCTCATGACAGGCGGTCTTTTATAATCCATATTTGAATCCTCCGAGAATCGCCGTGCCCGCCGCATTATCCCGCGAAAATTCGGGAGGCGAAAAAACAGCCCGGTCTCCGTATTTCGAGGTTATCTTTTGCCTGATGATTTGATTGGACATGACCCCTCCCGAATAAACCACCGGCAGATCCCCCGTCTCACTTAAAAGAGCTTCGGTCATTTTGTCGAGGGTTTTTGCAATGTATTCGAGGCAAAGATAAGCCGCATGCTCTCTTTTTCCGCCTTTTTCGAGCAGCCCTTCACAGCGGTTGACAACTCCCGAAAGGCAGCAGTCCGTTCCCTTTAAGCAGGGCTTGACGCCTTTAAGGCTTTTTTCAAGGGCGCCGTCGGGTAAGCCGTTTTGTCCTTTCCTCTCTTCGCAGATTACCGTTTTTGCCAGCTTTTCAAGCTCTATTCCGGCGGGAAAGTCAAGCCCCAAAAGGGCTCCCACCCTGTCGACCGCCTGCCCCGCGTTAAGGTCAAGGGTCTTTGAAAGAATCTTTATGCAAAAAACCTTTTGTTCATCGGGGGTTACGAGCACGCCCTCGGTCGTTCCTCCCGAAAGATGAAAGGCGATGAATTTTTGTTTTAACAGGTCGAGCCTTTCCGCTCCGTAAAGAGCCGCCGCAATGTGCCCCGCCTGGTGCGAAAATCCGAAAACCGGCACATGAAGCGCCGCTCCGATGCTTTCGGCCACCGAATTCCCCGCAAGAAAGCAGGGCATATACGAGTCTTCTCCGTCCCTCGGGCGCTTTGAAACGGCCACTGCCTTAACGGCAAGGTCGTTTTCGGAAAGCACGGTCGAAACGATTTCCGGCAAAGCCCTTGTATGATGAAAAACCGCCTCGCTTTGCCGCAGTCCAAGGTGACCTTTTTCTACCGGCAAAAGCCTTGAGGCGGTTTTTATTATGCGAAGTCCGTCGCCGCAAAGAGCGGCCGAGGTGGTATAATTGCTGGTATCAACAGCCAAAACAACGCCGCTCATTTGTCCTTTTCACAGCCTTCGTTTTTTGCCACCGTTCCGAGCACGCCGTTTATGAAGGCCGCGTCCTCGTCGGAAGCGAATTTCTTTGCAAGCTCCACCGCTTCGTCGATGGAAACGCTGATGGGAATATCCCTCATAAACATGATCTCGTTGCAGGCCACTCGCATGATCGAAAGGGAGACCTTGGAGATGCGTTCCTTTTTCCAACCGATGCAATATTTTTCGATAACCGGATCGATGGCGTCAAGGCGGCTCACCGTATCCTCGGCCAGCTTTTCCATAAATTCATCGGTTTCCCAGCCGCAGTTTTCGGCGGCATATCCTATACGTTCGGCGATGTCGGCGTCGTTAAAGCTTTTTTCAAAGACTAAAATAAACGCCTGTTCTCTTGCCACTGCTCTCTTCATACCTAAAAAATCCCCAAAAAATTACTTGTCGTTTTTGTCGTCCGGCTCCAGGTCGTCCACAATAACATTGACCTTGGTGACAGGGCATCCCGTCATGCTTTGCACCGAGCTTTTAACGCCCTTTTGAACGGCATCGCAGACATCCGGAATACGCACTCCGTCGCTTAAAGTGATGTACATGGTTATTTCCATGGCGCCCGAAAGCATTTCCACCAGCACCGGTTTTACCGAGCGGTTCTTGACTATCGAACGGAAATCGGCGGTGCGGGAAGCAAGCCCCTTAACTCCCGGCACATCCTTTGCCGCCACTTCGGCAATTTTAACGATAACATCGTCGGAAACGACAACGCCGCCCGAGCCTTTTCTTTCGTTTAATGACATAACATTCGCTCCTTTTCAGGGTAAATAATTTGAAATCACGAAAATACTGCTTTTAAAGAGATCTCACAAATTTTTGCACTCGCAAAAGCGCGGGTACAAAAAGCACATTTTATCTGTCTTTGTATTGTATCACATTTTTGCATAAATGTAAACACAAAAAACAAAAATAACCCCTTTGTGAGGTTAATTTTCCGCAAGCCGACAATCGACGGCTCAGTCAAAAAGCACGGCGAAAGAATTCCGCCGTGCCCCGATTCGGTATATTTTCTTTAAAAAAGTCAAAGTATAATACATATAAGTCCGCTGCAGCCTTCGTTTATGACCCGCTCGATGGTCTCTCTGACCTTTCCCCTCGCGTCGGGAGGCATTTTCGAAAGCTTGGCATGAAGTCCCTCGTTCACAAGGTCATGGAGTGATTTCCCGAAGATGTTGGAATCCCATATTTTAAGGGGATCGTCTTCAAATCCCGCCAGGAGATATTTAACCAGATCCTCCGACTGCTTTTCCGAGCCCACCACGGGAGAAAGCTCGGTCTTTATCTCGGCCTTCATCATATGAATGGACGGAGCGGCGGCTTTAAGTCTCACCCCGTACTGACCGCCCTGCTTCATAATTTCCGGCTCGGCAAGGGTCATTTCCTCCACATCGGGCATAACGATTCCGTAGCCCGTGGCCTCCACCTCGTCAAGAGCGTTTTTGACCCTGCTGTATTTTTTCTGTATATCCGAAAGCTTCGACAGGGTGCTCATCAGCTCCTGCTCGTCGGATATTTCAAAGCCGCTCTGCTCGGTCAGCACCTTATAGAAAAGACTTGCTTCAAGGCTCAGCTCCACCGAAAGGCTGCCCGTTCCGAGGTCGGCCGAGCAAAGTGCGGCTTCGGTAACATATTCGTTTTCCGAAAGTGCTGTTGCCGCCGCCCTTGCCTCTCGGATTTTTGTTATGTTTTTGCTGAAATCTCTTACGGTCGAATAAATGCTTTCCTTCAGCCAGTGGTCGGGGGAGAGAAAGTTTATCCATTTCGGGCAGAAGAAATTTATGTCCTTCACGGGGAATTCATAAAGCATCTCGGTCAAAATTTCCTTTATATCCTCCTGACCGAGTCCCAAGCAGTCGACGGGAATAACCTTAACCGAATATCTTTCGCAAAGCGCTTTTGCAAGCTCCGCCGTCTCGTCGCTTTTCGGATGGGTGGAATTAAGAAGCACCACAAATGGCTTGTTAATTTCTTTAAGCTCATTTATGACCCGTTCCTCGGCCTCCTCGTATTCACCGCGGTCGATCTCCCCGATGCTCCCGTCGGTGGTAACAACGATACCGACGGTAGAATGCTCGGTAATGACCTTTTTTGTGCCTATTTCGGCCGCCATATTAAAGGGGATTTCCTCGTCAAACCAGGGTGTTTTTACCATGCGGGGCTTTTCGTCCTCGATATATCCGAGGGCACTGGGAACGATGTATCCCACGCAGTCTACGAGCCTTACCGACATATTACACACCCCGTCGAGGGTCATATCCACCGCCGTTTCGGGAATAAACTTGGGCTCGGTGGTCATTATGGTTCTTCCCGCTGCCGATTGGGGAAGCTCGTCGGTCGCCCGCTCTCTTACATATTCCTCGGAAATATTCGGCAATACAAGGGTATCCATAAACTTTTTTATAAAGGTTGATTTTCCCGTCCTCACCGGACCCACTATGCCGATGTAAATGTCTCCGCCCGTGCGGGCAGCAATATCCTTGTATAGCTTTGTATTTGTCATATGCTCCGTCCTCTTTTCATTTTTACCTTTGTAAAGGGTATGTCTTTTCGGCGGAAAATATTACACTTTTTATCTTGAAAAAATTTTTGCGGTATAGTATTATAAAAAAGGTGATTAGAATGGTATACGATATTTCAAAAATCAGAGCCAAGGAAGGCTTTATATGCGATATGGACGGAGTGGTATACCACGGAAACGAATTGCTCCCGCCCGCCAAAAAATTTGTTGAATGGCTGGAAAAGGAAAACAAAAAATTCCTCTTTTTGACCAATTCAAGCGAACGTTCACCCCTGGAGCTAAGGCAAAAGCTTTGCCGCATGGGGCTTGATGTCGACCAAAGCCATTTTTATACCAGCGCCCTTGCAACGGCAGAATTCATTAAAAACCAGCATCCCGGCGCATCGGTATTTTGCATCGGGGAAGCGGGACTGCACAACGCCCTTTACGAAGCCGGCATCAGCATGAACGATGTCAACCCGGATTATGTCGTGGTCGGTGAAACGCAGAATTACAGCTACCAAAACATTTCCAAGGCGGTGCACCTTGTTATGAACGGCGCAAAGCTTATCGGCACAAATCCCGATGTCACCGGTCCTGCCGAAGGCGGTATCATAATCCCCGCCTGCCGTGCCATGATCTCCCCCATCGAGCTTGCAACCGGCCGCTCGGCCTACTTCCTCGGCAAGCCCAACCCCCTTATGATGAGAACGGGACTAAAGCTTCTCGGATGTCATTCGGCCGACGCCGTAATCATCGGCGACCGCATGGACACCGACATAATCGCCGGTATACAGTCGGCGGTGGATACCGTTCTTGTGCTTACGGGAGTTTCCTCGGTTCAGACTGCCGAAGAATTCCCCTATCGTCCCACATATATCCTCGGCTCGGTGGGCGACATTATAGAGGAATGATTTATATTTTTTCAAATATAAAACCCAATCCCCCGAAAAATCTCTTCCAAACATCTCTTAATTCTGCTTTTTCGGACGGGCGAAAGGACGCTTATGAAACATTTCTTTTATCTGCTTTTTCACTTTAAATTCCGCGAGCTGATGGTCGAGCCTACCGACGACGGCTTTATCCAGTTTTTCCGATTCATTTTCGTAGGCGGATCGGCCACCCTTGTGGACATTGTTACAGGCTGGCTGTTCGTTACATATGTTTTTCACAACGACATAAATGTTTTCGGCCTTTTCACCCTGACGAGAGATGTGCTTTCGGTGGCCATCGGTTTTATAATAGGCCTTGTGGTCAATTACATTTTAAGCATACTGTGGGTGTTCAAGAGGGACGACATCAACCGTGCCGCCGAATTTGCCTCCTTTACGGTCATCGGCATAGTCGGTCTGTTTATCAAAAGCGGCGTGGTTGCGGCAATGGGGCTTGTGCTTCCCCAGGCCGACGGGGTTCCCTTTATAATCAAAAGCGTAGCCGGAACACTCATCGCCTTCATCTGGAACTTTGCCGCAAGAAAGATTTTTATATACGGCAGGAAGCCGAGGAACAACTGATTTATAAGGCGGCACAAGCAATACGGTAAGCGGCATAAGCAATACGGTCAACCAAATATGCAGTGATAAATACAGATACAAAAGCACCCCCGAAAGAGCCTGCTCTCTCGGAGGTGTTTTTCTTGCCGTATTTCCTGCGCCGCTTTTTTAACGGTACCCGCCGGGGTGCATTTGTGCAAGTCCTGCCACAGCAGTACATACCGTTGATAACATATCAGAAGTATTTATATTTTCTGCGGTTTACAAAGAGGAATATTCCCGAAATGATAAGGGCTGCCACCTCGGCCACGCACACCGCCCACCATATTCCGTCCGTTCCGAAAAGTGCCGGTAGGATAAGCACCGACGAGCTTTGGAAAACGAGGGTACGAAGGAAGGATATGGCCGCCGACACTGCACCGTTGTTTAAGGCGGTAAAAAATCCCGAGGCAAAAATATTAAAGCCCGCAAAGACAAAATGTATCGAATAGATTTTAAAGGCATGAAGCGTCAGTTCGTAAAGCTCTCTGTCGTATCCGACGAAAATCCCCGCAAGTGTGGAAGAAAGAGCCAGCGCCGCAACAGCCAAAACCACACCGCCTATGCCCATTATAACCGTGCTTTTTTTGAGCAGATTTTTAAGCTCGTCGGTATTTGAGGCGCCGTAATGAAATCCGACAATGGGCGCCGTACCTATGGAATATCCGAGCAGTATTGCCACAAAGATAAACTGGGTATACATCAGCACGCCGTATGCCGAAACGCCGTTTTCTCCGGCGAATTTAAGCAGCTGGAAGTTATAAAGCATGCCTACAAGGGAGGACGAAATGTTGCTCATAAGCTCTGAGGAGCCGTTTGCACAGGCCTTTAATATGGGCTTTGCCTTTAATCCGGTCACAACGAGGTGAAGCCTGCTTTTGTTTGGCATAATAAAATATATAAGAGGAATAAGGCCGCCCACGCACTGGCTTATACCGGTAGCCACGGCCGCCCCGGCCACTCCCCACTTGAAAACGGCAATAAACAAGGCATCGAGAGCCATGTTGGTAACTCCCGCGGCCACGGTACAGACAAGTCCCATCTTAGGCCGCTCGGCCGCTACAAGAAAGCTTTGGAAAACACTCTGAAGCATAAATGCCGCCGTAAATCCGATGACGATGCGCCCGTAAAGCACGCTGTGTTCGAGCATCTCATCGGTTGCGCCCAAAAAGTGCGCCACCGGCCGCATAAAAACGATTCCGACAACCGACAGTATCACGGCAAGAAGAGCGGTGAAGTATATCATCATGGAAAAATACCTTTTCGCCTTTTGGCCGTCGCCCTCTCCCATGGCCTTTGAAACAAGAGCCGTTCCTCCCGTTCCCACCATGAAGCCCATTCCGCCGATAACCATAACAAAGGGCATTATAAGATTGACAGCGGCGAAGGGGGTTTTACCTACAAAATTTGAGACAAAAAAACCGTCCACCACACCGTATATTGATGTAAATACCATCATTATAACGGTAGGGTAAATAAACGCAAAAAGCTTTTTGTAAGAAAAATGATCGGAAAGCCGAATTTTCATATTGTTTTCTCCGTGAAAAAGTTAAAAGTCAAATGCCGCCGATTTTTTCGACCGGTCATAGTGAGAGCAATTCTAACATCTTATCGGAAATAAGTCAAGAGCATTCACCGAAACCGACGGATGGTTTATAAGCTTTTTGAGAATTTCCCTTGCGGCATTTTGATTTTTTATGCGTCTTCGGTCATATTGTAAGCTTCGGTTTTTCAATCGAAATCGGGACTTTTGTTTTTATCCAAATTTCACTTGACAAAAGCTTCAATAAAGAATATAATATCTCTCGTCGGAAAAGCCGACGGTGCATCCGTGCGCCCGCCCGACAAAAAACATAACAAAACTGAATATTGCGAGATGTGGCTCAGTTTGGTAGAGCGCTGCGTTCGGGACGCAGAGGCCGCAGGTTCGAATCCTGTCATCTCGACCA
>CAKSPR010000038.1 GCA_934486455.1 uncultured Eubacteriales bacterium | reverse complement strand
GCCTGAGCCTGCATCATTATATCAACACAATAAGCGTCGTTTTCTATCATTCCTTTTATTCCCCGAATCTGCCCCTCTATTCTGTTAAGTCGGTTGATAAGCTTTTTATGCTCATCGGCAGAACGGATCTTGCTTCTGTGACAGTGACAGCATTCTTCCCGCATATTTTTCACCTCGTCTGCATTATATACCCCCATAGGGTATATGTCAACAGCTTTTTTTAATTTTTTGCGGTCAAAGTGTTGCTTTTAAAGTCCGCGGATATTAAAATGATCAGGAGGTATTATAACGCTCAAACCAACCGAAGCATTAAAACGGTTAGGATATATCTTTAAAAAGAACCGTTAACACGGCAAAAGCGCCTTTTGCCTGTTATGCCCGAAAAGGAAGTGAGACAATGAGCAACCCCTTTGTACACAAGCCGGTTTCCGGATCGGCTTCGGACAAGACCGGCCGACAGGACGGCACCGCCCCGCAACCCGACTGTACAGGCAGCAAAAGCACCGCGGTCGGAAGCCGCGGCAATCGGTCGTTTTACAGCGATGTTCTGTCCCTTGCGGGGAGCATTTTCTTCGCTGCAATGGCGGGATTTTTCCCCCTTTTCTGCGGCGGCAGCTATAACATAATTCTTGCTTCAAAATACTCTGCCTTTGAAGCGATAACAATTTTTTCGGCGGTATTTTTCGTCTTTTTTTGCCTTTTCAAAAAAGTCACCCTCCGTTCTTCAAAATCCTCAAGGCTTCCGACGGCTCGGCCTGAAGTCCCCTTTAAATCCGCCGTTATAAGGACTGTAAAAAAAGTCGACATCACGGGTATCCTTCTTATCTGCTTTTGTATTTTCACCCTCCTTTCTTCCCTTCTTTCGCCCTATGCCCCGGCTCTTAACTCATCGGGTCAAAGCGCGGTAATTTTCGGCTCGGGGCGATATGACGGGCTGTATGTTTTTGCCCTTTACGGCGTAGTTTTTGTACTTTCGTATTTCTTCGTAAAATTCGATCTCAGATGCGTTTTGCTTGTCGGTGCCGTCACCCTTATCATGTCGGTTATCGGTATTTTTCAGCTTTTCGGCATAAACGCCTTCGGCCTCTACCCCGCCGACATTTACGACGGTTACTACGCCGAGTTTATTTCCACCATGGGAAACATCGATTTTATGTCGGCGCTCATGTCCCTGTTTCTGCCGCTTATCTTCGGTTGCTTTTTATCGGTCGACAGTGACGGTAAATCCGAGGCCTTTTTGCTGCTTTGCTTTTTTGTCGGAGGCTTTTGCCTTATAAAGACCGATGTCCAGTCGGGCATGATCGCTCTTCTTGTAACGGCGGCGCTGACCCTTCCCCTGTCCCTAAAAACCAAAAGAAGCCCTGCCAAGGCCATTATTTTTTTACAGACCTCGGCGGCGCTCATATGGCTTTGCGACTGCTTTGACCTTTCGAAGGGAGAGGGCACGACGGTTGTGGAATTCTGCATAAATCCAACGCTCACCGCAGCCGCAGTCGCTGTGATCATCCTGCTTTTTGCCCTGTTTCTTTTGCAAAGGAAAAAAGGCCTTTCAAAAAAGATGCTGTCAAGGCTCCCCGCCGCCATGCTGATTTTCGAGGGAGCGGCTCTTTTGCTCTTTGCCGCCTATATGTATTTCCTTTTCACCCCCGCCGACAAAGACAACGCCTTAAACCAGCTTTACGCTCTGCTTCACGGAAGTCTTTCCCAAAGCTCGGGCTCGGGCAGGGGCGGCATTTGGAAATACAGCTTTTTAATGGGTCTCGAGCGCCCCGTTTTAGGCCACGGACAGGGGTGCTACAAGCTTGCCATGGATGAGTTTTCGGCAAGGGTCGGGTACACATACTACACATCGAGAAATGCCTCTCTCGACGCCGCCCACAACGAATTTTTGCAGCTTTTCTGTACCGGCGGCATTTTAGGCCTTTTAAGCTATACCGGGGCTTTCGCCTCCCTTATTGCAAGGAGCATAAAAAGGCGTTTTTGCGGAAAATACACCGTCGCCCTGCTTTCGGCGGTTGTCGGCTATCTTGTTCAAAGCTTTTTCACCTTTTCCATTGTGGAGGTGGCGCCCGTATTCTTTATGCTTTGCGGAATTCTTTTGCGCAATGTGCGGGACGCCGAAAAGGTTTCCTCCCCGGAAAAATAATTTTTGCAAAAATCGGAACAATTCAGGCAAGAATCGGTAACAGGAAAAAATTTTTTCGACCGGGCAAAAAACCCTTATTCGGAAAATAATAATTGTTGATTTTAAGCGCCGCGGGTGGTATAATTGCTGGTGAATATATTATTTGCCGAAAACGGCAACGGACAGTTAAGGCGATACCGCGGATCAAAATAAAAATCCGCAGGGTATCGGCCTGTCGCAAGCTTACGGTTCGGCGTTAGGAGGACGGTTATGTGCAACTGTAAACCAAGCGATCTTTCGCTGATCGACCCTGTACTCGAAAAATACGGTAATTCTTCCGGAAATCTCATCACCATTCTGCAAAAGGGTCAGGAAATATACGGTTATCTGCCAACCGATGTCATTTATAAAATAGCCGAAAAAACCGGCACCACCCCCGCTAAGGTCATGGGAGTGGCCACATTCTACACCCAGTTCAGATTAAAGCCCATAGGCAGGTATCTCATCATGCTGTGTAAGGGAACGGCCTGCCATGTCAACGGCGCCGACCGCATCGAATCGGCTCTTTGCGAGGAGCTGAAGATAAAGGACGGCGAGACCACCGACGACGGTCTTTTCACCCTTAAAAACGTCGCATGTCTCGGATGCTGCTCCCTTTCGCCGGTCATGATGATAAACGAAGAGACCTTCGGAAATCTCACCCCCGAAAAGGCGGTCGGCATCATAAAGGATTTAAGAGAAAGGGGCGGTGAAAAATGAGGATAGCGGTCGGACAGGGAAGCTGCGGTATCGCGGCGGGCGCCGGCGGGGTCTATTCCCGCCTTAAAGAGCTTTGCGACAACGTACATACCACGGGCTGCATCGGCATGTGCTTTGCCGAGCCCATCGTTGACATCTACGACGGAAAGACACTAAAAAAACGCCTTGTAAGGGTTAAAGCCGACGATGCCGAGAAAATCGCAAGCGCCGTTAATTCGGACAATCTCGAAAGTCTGAACGATCTTGAAATATCTCCCGAGGACGAGGCCTTTCTCGACGGACAGACCCGCATTGCACTGCGCAACTGCGGCATAATCGACCCCACAAGCATCGACGAATACATTGCCGTCGGCGGATATGAGGCCGTTAAAAAGGCGGTGTGCGAGCTTTCTCCCGAGCAGGTCATCGACATCATAAAGGTCTCCGGCCTTGCGGGACGCGGCGGTGCGGGATTTCCCACCTGGTTTAAATGGAACGCGGCGAGACAGTCGGTTTCGGATAAAAAATACCTCATATGCAACGCCGACGAGGGCGATCCCGGCGCTTTTATGGACCGTGCCGTAATCGAAAGCGACCCCCACAATCTTATTGAGGGTATGCTCATCGGAGCATACGCTATCGGTGCCGACGAGTGTGTCGTATATGTCCGTGCGGAATACCCGCTCGCTATCGTGCGCCTTGAGGAGGCCATTAAGCAGGCCGCCGAAAAGGGAATGCTCGGCAAAAACATTTTCGGCAGCGATTTCAGCTGTACAATACGCATAAAGGCCGGTGCGGGCGCATTTGTGTGCGGCGAGGAGACTGCTCTTATCGAGTCTTTGGAGGGAAAACGCGGCATGCCCCGTCTCAAGCCCCCCTTCCCGGCTCAGTGCGGATATAACAATCTCCCCTCCAACATCAATAACGTCGAGACCTTCGCCAATGTCCCCTGGATAATCAAAAACGGCGGCGAGAAATTTGCCGCAATGGGCACCCAGACCAGCAAGGGCACCAAGGTCTTTGCCCTGACAGGAAAGATAAAGCGGGGCGGCCTTGTGGAAATCCCAATGGGTAAAACCCTTAGGGATGTAATCTTCGACATAGGCGGCGGAATAAGAGACGGTAAGGAATTTAAGGCCGTGCAGATGGGCGGCCCTTCGGGCGGATGTATTCCCAAGGAGCTGCTTGACACGGTTATCGACTATAAAGCCCTTTCGGCCACCGGAGCGATAATGGGCTCGGGCGGAATGGTGGTTATGGACGAAAGCACCTGCATGGTTGGAATGGCAAAATTCTTCCTCGACTTTACGGCCAAGGAATCCTGCGGAAAGTGCGTTCACTGCCGCCTCGGCACAAAGAGAATGCTCGGCGTGCTCACCCGAATCGTAAACGGCGAGGGAAAAGAAGGCGACGCGGAGCTTCTTGAAGAGCTTTGCTATGCCGTTAAGGACGGCGCTCTTTGCGGCCTCGGCCAGACTGCGCCGAACCCCGTTCTCACCACGCTCAAATACTTTAAAAACGAATACGACGCCCACATTATTGACAAAAAATGTCCCGCAAAGGAATGTGCCGAGCTTATAACCTACTCTATCGACAGCGAAAAATGCCGCGGCTGTTCCCTTTGCGCCAAAAAATGTCCTGTGGGCGCCATTTCGGGGCAGCTTAAAAACCCGTATGAAATAAACACAGAGCTTTGCATTAAATGCGGCAACTGCCTGACCGCCTGTCGTTTCGGCGCGGTTTTTGCACAATAACGGAGGTGGGAAAAATGGAAAAGATCATTAACATTGTTATCGACGGAAAGGCCGTTTGTGCAAAGGAAGGCCAGACCGTTTTAAAGGCGGCGGCCGACGCCGGAATAGAAATTCCCACCCTTTGTCAGAACGAGACGGTCAAGGTATACGGCGCCTGCGGGCTGTGCGTTGTGGAGGCCGAGGGAATTCCGAAGCTGCTGCGCGCATGCTCGGCAAAGGTCAGCGAGGGAATGGTCATTCACACCCACTCGAAGCGGGTCGACCAGTCCCGCAAAATAGCCCTTGAGCTGCTTATGAGCGATCATGAGGGCGATTGCGTGGGCCCCTGTTCTCTCAACTGCCCTGCCCACACCGATTGCCAGGAATATGTCAAACAAATAGCCCTCGGCAACGACAAAAAGGCCGTTGAGGTAATAAAGGAAAAAATACCCCTTCCCCGCTCTGTCGGCAGGGTATGCCCCCACCCCTGTGAGACGGCCTGCCGCAGAAAAAATGTCGAGCAGCCCATTTCGATTTGCTCGCTTAAAGCCTTTGCGGCCGACAAAAACAAGAATTCAGACGACCGCTTTGTCCCAGAGATAAGTGCCCCCACGGGAAAGACGGTGGGAATTATCGGAGGAGGTCCCGGAGGACTTACCGCCGCATATTTCCTTGCCCTTAAAGGACACAAGGTCACGGTTTACGACATGATGCCCAAAATGGGCGGAATGCTCCGCTACGGAATTCCCGAATACCGCCTTCCCAAGGCAGTTCTCGACGAGGAGATTGCCGACATTGCCTCTCTCGGCGTGGAATTTAAAAACAACTTTAAAATCGGAAATGACGCAAGCTTTGACGATATAAAATCGCAGCACGACGCCCTTATCGTTGCCATCGGAGCCTGGAAGAGCATGGGACTCAGATGCGGTGGAGCAGACCTTTCGGGAGTTTACGGAGGAATTGATTTCCTTGAAGCGGTAGCCCTTAAAAAGGCTCCCGAAATCGGCAAAAGCGTGGCTGTGATCGGCGGAGGAAACACCGCAATGGACGCCTGCCGCACGGCCGTTCGTCTGGGCGCCGAAAAGGTGTATGTTGTATACCGCCGCACCCGTGCCGAAATGCCTGCCGAGGACATTGAAATCGAGGAAGCAATGGAAGAGGGCGTGGAATTTAAATTTCTCACAAATCCCGATACCATTTTGGGCGAAAACGGCCGTGTTACCGGCATCAAGCTTCAGGTCATGGAGCTGGGCGAGCCCGACGAAAGCGGACGCCGCTCCCCTGTTGCGGTTGAAGGCAAGTTTGAACAGATAAGCGTCGACTCGGTCATCTCGGCTCTCGGCCAGCGCATAAGCGCCGAAGGCTTTGACGAAATCGAAAAGAACGCCAGAGGCAACATTGCCGCCGACGAAGGCACATATAAGACCAATCTCGACGGAGTTTTTGCCGTGGGCGACGCCACAAACAAGGGCGCCTTTATTGCCATAGACGCCATCGGAGAAGCGGGGCGGTGCGCGGAAATTTGCGACGCTTTCCTTCACGGTGTTGATGTTTATTACAAAAAGCCCTTCGTTTCCGAGCGCAAGGCCGAGGACATCGATTTTTCGGAATATAAAAAGGCTCCCCGCGCGAAAATGCCCACAAGACCCGCAAACGAGCGCAAAAACGACTTCGGCGAGGTGGCTCTCGGATTTTCCGACGGGCAGGCGCGTGAGGAAGCAAGGCGCTGTCTCGAATGCGGCTGTCACGATTACGGTCACTGCAAGCTCATCAAATATGCAAACGATTATCCCCTAAACCCCGCAAGGCTGGGTGAAGAAAAGCACCCCTGTTTTGTGGAGCACCGTCTTAACATTATCGAGCGCAATCAGGGAAAATGCATTCTTTGCGGACTTTGCGTGAGAATTTGCGACGAGGTGGCGAAGCAGGGTATTCTCGGACTTGTCGGACGCGGATTCACCACCGTTATCAAGCCCGAGTTTAACAATCCCAAAACCATAGAAATCTGCGCTTCCTGCAAAAAATGTGCCGAAGGCTGTCCCACCGGCGCCCTTAAAATAATCGAAAAACAGTAGGCGCTTCAAGAAATTAACAATCCGTCAGGCGGTCGGGGCTTTCCCCTCGGCCGCCTTTCTTTTTTCGCACCGAGATTTGCTTTTTGTATGCCTTCGGGTCTGCTTTTGCCCCTTTCCCGCTCCTTTTAAAAATCAGCCCGCTTCCTTGCCGGACCTGCGCCTATTTTCCCTCGGCCCTGTAATTTTCTTTCCTTACCCTGCCGTTTTCTTCCGACAAAAAACACTTGTATTTCTTTTTCGGTTAATGTATAATCATCATGTCGAATTATGTGCCGTAAAGGAGGTCTGTAATCGTGAACAAAACAATCGACGGTTTTGAGGAGACAAAAACCGATGAAATATCGGTCGACGCTCCGAAGGTTTCACTTGCAGAAAAGCCAAAGCGCAAACGCCGCTTCGGCGACCGATACGACGGTTATCGCGTTAGAAAGCTGGACACGCAGTTCTGGATCGTTCCCAATATTATGAGAACAAGAACCGACAGTCAGGTTTTTTTTAACGAGGTCATAGGGGTCGGAGAGCTTGACCGCTATATTCACAAAAAGCGTGAGGGCGAAATTCCAAATCTTCGGACAATACATGTTGTCATCGCCGCCGCCGTCCGCCTTTTTGCCGAACGCCCGAGACTTAACCGTTTTATCGCGGGGAAAAAGATTTTTGCCCACAACAACATTCGCCTGTCCATGTCTATCAAGCGGTCGATGACCGACGACGGTGAGGAAACCGAGATACTTCCGGTATTTGAGCCGACCGACACGCTTTATGATGTGGTCAGAAAATTTGAGGACGCCCTTTCCGAAAGCATCGAGGAAGCGACCAAGCAAAACAACAACACCGACAGGGTGGCCGGCGCTTTAAGCCACATTCCCACCTGGCTTAAAAGCTTTGTGGTTTTTGCCGTCCGAAATCTGGATAAGGTGGGACTCATGCCCAAGATGATATACCACGCCAGCCCCTTCCATTCCAGCGTTTTCATCACCGATGTGGGGAGCCTCGGTATCGACTCGATATATCATCATCTTTACGAGTTCGGAACCACCTCCTGCTTTATCGCAATGGGTAAAAAGCAGTTTATTCCCTTTGTCCGTCCCGACGGAACTTTGGGACAAAGAAAGATAATAAACTTTCGGTTTGTACTTGACGAGCGCATTTGCGACGGATATTATTACGCCGCATCGATTAAAAAGTTCCGTCGGTACATAAAGCATCCCGAGCTTCTTGAGCTCCCGCCCGAAAACCTTCCCGACGAGATATAGGCAAAAAACAAAAGACCGAAACCCATTCGGCAACCACCACCGCATTAAACGGATGTGCAAAAAGCGCGTCCGTTTTTTCTTTTGTGACTTTTTGGGATTTTTTCGGTGAATTTGTTGATATAGTACAAAATAATGCAAATTTATATTGAATTTTTTCCTTATGTATGGTATAATCAAGCAAAATTGAGGATATTCACCTTGCTTCATGCTTAAAACGCATGAACTTTATGCCGAAAAACCACAGGAGGAAAACTTATGAAAAACAACCGCTTTACCAAAAAACTGTCGGCCTTGCTCTTGTCGGCCTGCGTCGTTTTAACGGCGCTCCCGCTTTCCGGCATTATCGCCTCGGCCGACGATACCGCCGCTCTCCCCAAGATCTGGCTTGACGCAGGTCACGGCGGAAGCGACCCCGGTGCCATGAACGGCGACCGTCACGAGGCTGACGACAACCTCAGAGTGACCCTTGCCGTGGGCGAAAAGCTCGAAGCGGCCGGCTTTGATGTAGGATATTCGAGAAAAACCGATGTATATGTCGATTTAGGCGATCGCGTTCCCATGGCAAAGCAATACGGTGCCGATTTTGTCATCAGCTTCCACAGAAATTCCGCCGACAACCCCGCCGCAACGGGTCTTGAAACCTACTATCACTTTAAAGAAAACACCGATTCGACGGCATATAAACTCGCAAACACCCTTCAGATAAACACCCAGGCCATAACCGGCTGGGCAAACCGCGGCACCAAGGCCGACGGCGATCCAAGTGCGGGAGACATCGGCCTTCGCATAACCAGAAACTCGTGGGAAAACGGCATTGCAGGCGCTCTCATCGAGCTTGGATTTATCAGCAACGATTCCGACAATGCCACTTACGACGAGAAATTTGATGAAATGGTCACGGGGCTTGCCACGGCAATTTCCGAAACGGCCGGCGGCGGAGAGATAACCGATTATATCCGCCCCTATGAAAAGGACGGAGAGCTTCACCTTACCGACTGCGATTCTATCGACGGCTGGTGGACAGCCGAAGGCACCGAGATCGCCGTGGAACATGACAACGGCACCGGCAGAGACAGCGTCCACATGAAGAACCGCACCTCCTTTCAAGATCATCCCGCCGGTGTGGGAGCCATGGCCTTCCTCGACTTCGACCCAGATCACCCCGCCGATCTTTCGAAATATAACAAGCTCCGTTTTTCCCTTTGGAGCAGTATAGATTATGCGGCCGCCTACAGGCGCTGGAATGATATTTTCCAGATAAATCTCGTAACCCGCACCGAAGCCGGCGGCGGTATCGAACAGGACGGCTACAACATTCCCGTTTATGTAAGTGATATTCATAAAGGCTGGAACGATTTTATTATCGATCTCGACGAACAATATAAAGCGGTCGCTACGGCCGACATTAGCAAGATTCATCGCCTCCGTTTCACCTGGTTTAATTTTTCGAATGGCATCAGCGTGGAATTCAATATCGATAATGTTGTTTGCTATTATGTTGACGATGCAAACATACTTTGCTCCTGCGAAAAGGACACCGAGGATGTTTTTAACTTTAACGGAAACAAACACGGAATGAAAGACGGTGTAATGTGGGTCGACGGCCAAACGGTCACCGATTCCTACCCCGGCAAAGACCAAGTTATAAACACCCTTTATGCAAGGGTCGGGAAAAAATACGGCGACACCGATTATACCAGAAGCTTTGACTACACCAGATACTACTATCAGTTTGAAATGCTGTTCAAATGCGAAACATTTAACACCATTTACATCTCCCACGGAAACGAACAAAACAACATGGAATGGCAATTTGCCAGCAGTGCCGATCCTGCAACCGATTCATGGGAGAGGATAGAGATAAGGATCTCCGACATCGAAGCTAAGGCTCTCATGGGCGACTGCGAGCACGGTCTTAACGATGTAAACCTGCTCCACATCGCCCAGGCGCAAAAGGGTGTTGTATACTTTAAAGACATGGCCCTTGTAACAAAGGAATATGACGAACAGCGAACCAGAGCTGTGGAGAATTTCTTCTTCGCCGTTTACTATATGGAGGAAATAACCGCAAAATCCGGTAAAGACCTTGATTATGCAATACAAGCCAAAAAAGAGGCTGAGCAATTTATCAATGTCCAAACCTTCGAATTTGAAACTTACTGCCTCTGGCTTGATAAAAAAATTGCCGAATATAACGACATAATCTCGGCTCAGAAGGGCGATGTCGATCTGGACGGAAATATCTCTGCAAACGACGCTTTGTGTACCCTCCAGTCGGTAGTCGGTATACTTGACTTAAGCCCCAAGGCCGCCTTTGCCGCCGACATCGGCAACAAGGACAAGATAACCTCAGATGACGCCCTTCTCATTCTCCAGACCACGGTGGGAATATATACAAAGGAAGACCTGCAAAACTACACCGTTGAAACTGTAGAATAAACCTCATTCGATTTTTAAAAGGTTTAAAGTAATTTAAAAGACTTCCGCCAAGGAGCACATTACCGTGCGCCGAGGCGAAAGTCTTTATTTTTAAGATTGATTTTAAGTCTTACGGCAGACGAGCCGCAGGCGGCCAGCAAGTTATCACAAAAGCTCTGTCGTTTCTTCTGCCCGCTTTTGAGAAGTGTTTAATAACTTTGACAGGAGAAATCTTCCGCTCCTTCAAAAGCCGTTTAAAGGCCTTTCTGCGGCTTTTAAGAACCGATCAAAGCCGTGTGCAGAGTTGTTAGGTTTGCTTTCAGCCTATGCTTCCTTTTCTTTAAGAGCTATCTCGTAAACCGTAATGCCGTTTTGGCGGGCTATGACATATATCTTTCCGTCGATGACATTAATGCCCTCCGGCTCGGGCGACCATGAATTCCATTCGGGCATGTCCACCTGAAATTTAAGCTTACCGTTCCAGTCGTATATTCTCAGCTCCGAGAATGTAGCGCCTCCCGCATGAGAACGAACAAAATATATGTATTCCGAATCGCAGAAAACCCCTTGGGAAAGGGACGAGGGCTGTTCCACATCAAATTCGTTGAGCAGGGTCAGATCTCCGTTCCAGGTATGCACCTTCTGCCCCGCCGAAAAACCCGACGCATATTTGTCGAGCACGGGGCTGTATGCCATGGAGAAGAAATCCCGCTCGCAGGTGCCGCTTGATACCTCCTCTAAGGTGTCGGCGTCGATAAAGGAATATACATTCCAGCCCGGCTGGCAGTGGGAAACAAGATAAGCATTCATTTTGGGCACGAAGGTGACATTGTTTCCGTGCTCGATGTTAAGCTGTTTGCTCCACTTGATTATGTTGCCGTTTTTGTCGTATTCGGCAATTATTCCGACCTCGTTATTCTGCCGCATGGAGCCTCTTGTCAGAGCGCATACAAACTTTACCCCGTCGAAATACCCTCCCTGGATGTTTGTATAGTTTGGGTCGGGGGTTTTGAAATTGAGTATCTGCTTATACTCCTCTACGGCATAGCTTTTACCCTCCTCAAGGGTAAGGGTGGAGGAAAAACAGCGGGATCTGTCGCCTATGCGGGGCCTCTCCCCTACCTCAAAGTCCTGTATGATGCCCACCGTATATTGCAAAATAAGCAGTGCGTCGTTTGACGAAATATCGCCGCTGGCATCCACATCGCAAAGCTGTGTCTGAAGCTCGTCAAGCTCGATAAGACCCACCGTTTTTTGAAGAGCCACGAGAGCATCGCCCGAATTTATCACAAGGTTTTTGTCTGCGTCGCCGAAGGCATATTCCGAAAGCTTTCCGTCGAGAATATCGAAATATTTATCTCCCACGGCGAAGAAATTATCGAAGTATAAAACAGGCTTAACATTCTCCTCGAGGTTGTTTATCCATGCGATTTTAACCGCCCTGATACTGCTCCAGCTTGCGGTTTTGTTTCTGACCGCCGCCTGGGTCTTTTTAAAAACTATCTTGTTAAGTCCTTTTGACAGCTTGCAGGGTCTTACAAGCTCAAAGCCGCTGTCGGCCGTTTTTTCGGTCAAAAGGGATAACAAAAGACTTCCGCTGTCCATGTCTTCGGCCGAAAAGACATCAATGCTGAAATATTCAAATCCCGAAAGGTCGACCTCTCCCACATTCACCCTCATTCCGGCGGCAATTTTATCCTTTTGGCCGGTGGATTTAAAGGGTGACAGCTTTGCGGAAGACGAGCCCTCCGAAACAAAGGCCTTGTCCGAATTTACCGAAACAATGCAAATGTTCAGCCGCTCAAAATCGGGATTGTCAAAGCTTTCAATCATCAGATTGCCGAAGGAATCGGTGCGGTTTTCGGTGTCCTGCGCGCCGCAAAGCACGGTGCCCGACAAAGCAAGGCACACCGAAAGCAGTATACTGATTGCTTTTTTCATTACTCTTTTTCCTCCAAAATTATTTCATAAACGGCGAATTCTTCGTCCTCGCCCATTATGTATATATGTCCGTCGACAATGTTTATCGACTCGGGCTCCATGTCCCAGGAATCCCACTCGTCAAGGTCTATTTGAAAAGCAAGTGTGCCGTCCCATCTGTAAATGCGTATTTCCGACCATGTGCCCTTCCCGTTAAAGGAACGGACAAAATAGATATATTTACTGTCGCAGAAAGCGCCCTGGGAAAGAGAGGCGGGCTTTTCCACATTGAACTCGTTTAAAAGCTTAAGGTCACCGTCCCAGGTGTGCACCATTTCCCCCGCCGCAAAGCCCGAGCCGTACCTGTCGGCTGCGGGGCAATATGCAATGGAAAAGGCGTTTCTGTCAAGGCCGCCGTTGATGGTTTCCTTTAGGGTATCGGCGTTAACAAAGGAATAAAGGTTCCAGCCCGGCTGACAGTGGGAAACGATGTAGGAATTGAGCTTGGGCACAAAGGAAATGTTGTTTCCGTGCTCAAATCTGATGTCGTCGCTCATCTGAATCAGATTTCCGAAGTTGTCGTATTTGGCAATTATTCCGCTTTCGTTGCTTTGGCGCATGCTACCCTTTGTTATGCAAACAACAAACTGAGAGCCGTCGTAATATCCGCCCTGGAGGTTGGTATATCTCGAATCGGGGGTCTGAAGGCTCATGATCCTGCGGTATTCCTTGACCTTATACTGCTTGCCTTCCTCTAAATTCAGGGTGCAGTCATAGTTTTCGACCGTCATGTTTTCGGCCTTTACCCCAAAAAGCGAATCGAAGTATAAATCGCACCCCTCCTTTACGCCGTCGTCGTTCACCCATTTAAGGCAAACCGCATTTATGCTTGCAAGATCGGCATTAAGACGGAAGGCGCAGACAAGCTCGGTTTTGGAAAAATAGATTTCGTTATACCCCTGCTTTAAATTGCAGTGGCGGCGGTAATTGAATCCGTCCTCGTTTTCGGCCGCTTTAAGAAGACCTATGTCAAGATGTCCCGTTGCAAGCCCGCCCTCGGAATAAAGGCAAAGCTTAAAGTAATCGTAGCCCTCGGCGTTTATCGGCTCGGCAAGCCTTATCATAACCTTTGCGCCGACATTTCCCTCGTTTCCGACGGGGCTGACCGATTTAACCCTCAGCGCCTTGCCGTTTTTTGCGTTTTTAGAGGTCACCTCGGCCGATGTATAGCTTTCGGCCGAAAAATCAACATTGTCAAAGCTTTCAATCATAATATCACCGTTCCTTGTTTTTGCTCCGGTTTTAACCGAGTTTTCGGAGCACCCCGAAAGACTCATAACCGCCATTGCCGCGCAAAGAAATAAACAAACCGATCTTTTCACCTTTTCACATCCATAAAATCTTTTCTTTATTTTATACTAATGCCGACACAAAATCAAGAAAAAAACAACCCTTCGCCGAACCCGGAGTTTTTTCCCGCAGCCGCCGCGCAAAGCACAGCGGTTTTTGCGGCATGTGCGGCGTTAATCGTCCGCCGTTTTTGAAAAGCTTCGAAACGCACGGTAAATTATACGGCATTTAAGCAAAAAAGAAACCGCGGCAGCGCAAGGGCGGCACGGTCAAAAGACCGTGCCGCCCCGTTATAATTATGCCTTCGCCGTCGGTTTTTACCGAGGCTGTTTGCTTTTTTCGAAAAAACCTCTTTGCCTATGCGCCTTTAATAAAGACCGATTTTCGACATAAGACCCATCAGAAAATAAACGTCGGTTGACTGATTCCATTCATCCGAATCGGTTACGATTTCACCTTCGGGTATCGAAACGGGCGCATTTGTGCCGCTTACCACGGTGCTCTCAACGGTCATAAGCTCGGTTCCCGCGCCGTAAACCGTTGCCGACAGGCTCTCTCCCTCGGAAGAGGTGGTTTTGGTGATGTCTATTTTAGCGGTTTTAATAATCGTAACAGCTGCAGAATCAAGGCCGTCCGCAAGGCTTGTAATTCCGTCCTTGAGATATATTTTACAGGTTCCGTCGCCGTTTTGGCCGTTGACATTTACAAGATCAAGGCCCAAAAGCTCGTTGCCGTTAAAGGAAGCGGCAATGCTGCCGTTGACCGTGTTTCCGCTTTTTGTTCCGTTGCCGGAAATATTGAAGCTTTCTCCCATAACCACGCCCAGATCGACGGCCCAATTACCGCCGTTTGAAAGAGCGGTGTAATAGATATACCCATCGTCAACATCAATTTTCACACCGGCTGCGTCTCTTCCGTTTTCGGTCCATACCGAGAATCTGAAAAGGACATCATCGGAGGGATTGCTGTTTTTCAGGCCTTCAACGGCCTTGTCGATAAGCTCACCGTAGCTTTTTGCCTCGCCTTCGGAAGAATCGGCAATGGATAATATCGCGTCCATAAAATCGGAAAGCTCCCCGTTGTCCTTCGAGGTTTCGGCAATTTCAGCGGCAATGTCGGTTAGCTCTCTTTCGGTAACATCGGCTGAAAGCACGGTGCATTTTTTTGAAATATCACCCACAACAAGATTGTCGCTTTTGCGGGTAACCTCGCCTACCCCGTCGACAAATATCTCGTAGCTGTCCGAAAGGAAAATATTAAAGGCGTCGGTATCGGGAACAAGATTTTTAATGTCGGCGGTGTTTCCGAATCCCCCCGTCAACTGAGAGGCCTGATCGGAGGAAAGCTTAAGCACCTTTTCGTTAAGCTCGGGAGCCGACAAATACATATCTCCCGTTTTGTTGTCCACCACCGTGCTTGCGGTCATAAGCTTTTCGTCTCCCTTATTGAGAGCTATGGCAAGGGATGTACCTTCTTTTGAAACGCTTTGGTCTACATCCACGGTAATGTCGGAGGATATTTTATACCCCGCAGTCTCGAGCAAGGCCAAAAGTCCCTCGCCGGGAATGACCTTGGTGCAGGAGGTTGCGCCGGCATTAACCTTTTCGCTGAATTTGTCGAGCTCGGCAGTCATTGTCTTTATCGAGCCCATGCCCATTTTTTTGAGCTGATCCTCGGGAGAGCCCGTAAGCAGGGACGGAACCACAAAGACGCCCAACGCCACCGCAAGAGCCGCAAAAACGGCCACGGCGGCAATGATAATTGCCTTTTTGGATTTTTTCCCTGCATCCGGCTGCCCGCCGTTCTGAGCAGGCTGACCGTAAGCCGCGCCGCTTGGCAGAGTTACGGGATGATTTGCAGCGGGCTGATTTACAGCAGGCTGATTTGCAGGCCGATTATCTTGTCCGTATTGATCGGGCTGATAGGGCAAGCCGCCTTGTCCGACGGGCTGCCGACTCTGTGTGCCGTCTGATAAAATCGGTTGAGTATCCGAGGGACTGTCCGATTGCACGCCGGCAATATTTTCCCTGTCGGTTACGGGAACATCCGTCGCATCGGTTTTCGGCTCCTTTGACAAGCCGTTAACAGGCTCGGCAATCGGCGCGCTGCCTGCGTCCGAGGCTTCACGGGTTCGGGACAATCCTGTCGGTGCCCCGCAATTTTCACAGAATCCGGCGCCGTCATCCACGGGCCGTCCGCATTTTCTACAAAACATATGCTTCCTCATTTCCGCGCATAAAACACAATTGACTCGCGGTCACAGCGCATCCTTCATCCCCTTTTTTGTTTCTTCCCCGTACTTCTTTCTCCTTGGGGCGTGCCCGTTCGGAGCGTCGAAAAAACGGCAAAGCCGAAAAAGGATAAAGACGAAAATCACCCTCGGTGCGCGGCGGCTTCGTTTGTCATCGGTCTATTCGCATTTTATATAATACATCTTACAGTTTCAGCTTAATAATGTCAAGTACCGTCATGAGCCGTACAAAGGAAAAAATCACGAGTGCAGTTTTTAAGCATTTTCTATTGACAAACGCCTTCGGCTGTGTTACAATTCCCTTTGCTTTGAAAAAAGCGCTGCGGATTTTAAGCGAAACGCTCCGCCTCGGCCGTCCCCGCCGTGTAAAAATTCGGGGACAAAGCTAAAAGCTTAACATTTGCGGATATGGCGGAATCGGCAGACGCGCTAGATTCAGGTTCTAGTCGGGGCAACTCGGTGGAGGTTCAAGTCCTCTTATCCGCACCAAACCAATATAATCCGAACCAAATCTTCTTAATCGGAGATGGGTTCGGATTATTTGTTTTCTTCGAGAAGTTCGAGGATACGCATTTCAGAAACGGCGTGGTAAAGCGTCCCGAATCCAAGCCCAGAGGGCCGAGAAAACCAAAGATATAGAGGCGTATCTGAACGCCGTCACGGAGTATAAGCCCTACGAAAACTGAACAAACGCACAAAAGGGGATGGCGGTCGGCCATCCCCTTTTGCCATGCTGTTTTAGGAGCATATATCCCTTGGATTTGTCTTATATCTATCGTCAGGCGACGTTCTCGCCGTTGCTGTCTTTGTCCGTTTTTGCCCC
>CAKSPR010000037.1 GCA_934486455.1 uncultured Eubacteriales bacterium | reverse complement strand
AAAGAGGATCACCTGCTGGCCGGCGAGAACAACAGCGAAAAGATCGTGACTCTGGTTGTCTGGATGCCTACCACCGTAGGCAACGAAGCCAATTATAAGACGGACGCAGCTGCTCCGTCCATCGACCTGGGCATCAGCGTGGTGGCTACTCAGTACACGCACGAGAACGACAGCTTTGACGATCAGTATGACAAGGACGCTCAGTACCCCATTACCAGTTTTGCCGATTTGAAAGCAGCTACTGAATGGAACGGCAAGTACAATGTGACCGAAGATCTGGATCCCGACGCTTCTTTGATCATTAAAAACGCTGTCGTCACTCTGAACGCGACCGGCAAAACCATTGCAAACACCCAGGACATCTATAACGCAGAAACCTATGATTGGTCTATGATTTCCGTCCGCGGCTGGATGGGTAATTTGACCATCACCGGCGGCACCTTTGCTGCAAAAGAGAATGACTGCTTTGTTATAGATGTGCGGGATGGTGGCTATTTAACCATCGAAGACGGTAAATTTATCGGTAATGTAAATGCGGTCTATGTCGAAAAGGGTACTGCTATGATCGAGGGCGGGTTCTTTGATATTCAGCAGAAGCTCAGCGGCAGCACGCCTGAAGCTCAGTATAAAACCCTGCTGAACTGTAATGATGCCAACTACAACGCAGGCAAAGCCAAGATTGTTGTCAAGGGCGGCACGTTTGTAAACTTCGATCCTTCAAATAACCCGGAGGGCGAAGGCACATCCTTTGTCGCCGACGGCTACAAGGTTGTTTCTGAAACCCAAACCAATGGCGATGTGTGGTACACCGTCGTTCCCCGGTAAATCCTGATTTCCAAGTCCTCTCCGCCTATCACGGCGGAGGGGAAATCACGGGTAATCCGTATTTTAAATCCTATCATTGAAAAACATTAAACTGGAGGAAAACACAATGACAAGCAGTAAATCTACCAAGCGGGCATTGCTTACAAGCGCACTTGCTTTAGTTGTTTGTCTTGCAATGCTGGTGGGCTCGACCTTCGCCTGGTTCACCGACACCGCATCCACCGGCGTCAACAAGATTCAGGCGGGTAACCTGGACATCGAGCTGTCGTACAAGAACAACAGCACCGGCGGGGAGTTCAAGAAGGCAGATAAGAATACATCGGTGTTCAATGACGACGCTCTGTGGGAGCCGGGTCATGTGGAGTATGTGGTACTGAAGATCCGCAACGCAGGCTCACTGGCTCTCAAGTATAAGCTGGGCATCAACATTGCAGGCGAAGCGGGCAGCACCAATGTCTACAACAATGCATTTAATCTGTCCGACTACATCCGCTTTGCCGTGCTGAATGACGACCAGAGCGGCCTCGGCCGTGACAATCTGGTGGCCGCTGCAACGGACAGCAAGCTCATCAAGGAAGGCTACAGCAAAGAGGATCACCTGCTGGCCGGCGAGAACAACAGCGAAAAGATCGTGACTCTGGTTGTCTGGATGCCTACCACCGTGGGCAATGAAGCCAATTATAAGACGGACGCAGTTGCTCCGTCCATCGACCTGGGCATCACCGTTTATGCCACTCAGGATACCGTTGAGAACGACAGCTTTGACAACAAGTACGATAAATATGCTGCCTACTCTCCCTCGGGTGCGATGTATACAGTCACTAATTATGAAGAGGCCAAGAATGCCTTCGCTTCGGGCGGCGGTATTATCATTGCCGAATATATTGAGGCAGATGCAACAAAAACCGAAGCAAAGGATCGTCTTGTGATCAAGTACCCGTCTGTTATCGATCTTAACGCAGCGGTGCATGTCCCCGGCTCTCTTGAGGCCACTGCCAACTGGGCAACATTCTTTATCAATGCGGATACGACTATCAACGCCTCTCAGGCCGGCGGCATTCTGTGTATGGATAAACTCAACTCTGCCGAGGGCGCATATAAGGGTGGACCCTATGTAGCACATGTCAGTGGGGACGGCATTGTCGTTACCGTTAATGGTGGAACATATCATGGCGGCGGCACTGTCTTTAATGTTGAAAAAGGCACATTGATTGTAAACGGCGGTTTCTTCCAGGTTACTCCCGATGTTGACACAAATGATTGCCGTTATGTACTAAACTGCATTGATGCCAACTACAAAAACGGCACCGCCAATATCATTGTCAACGGCGGCACATTTGTTAACTTCGATCCCTCCAATAATGCAGCCGAGGGCGCAGGCACCAACTTCGTAGCAGACGGCTACAAGGTTGTTTCTGAAACTCAGGCAAACGGCGATGTATGGTACACTGTTGTTCCCCGGTAAATCCTGATTTCCAAGTCCTCTCCGCCTATCACGGCGGAGGGGAAATCACGGGTAATTCGTACTTTAAATTCTATCATTGAAAAAAATTAAACATGGAGGAAAACACAATGACAAGCAGTAAATCTACCAAACGGGCATTGCTCACAAGCGTACTTGCTATGGTCGTTTGTCTTGCAATGCTGATCGGCTCGACCTTCGCCTGGTTCACCGATACCGCAACCACCGGCGTTAACAAAATTGTATCGGGCAACCTTAAGGTCGGTTTTGAGTATTGGAACGGCACAAAGTATGCCGACGCCACAAATGTCAGCCTCTTCTCGGAGGACACCAAATGGGAACCCGGCCACACCGAGGTCGTTTATCTTAAGGTTTCAAACCTTGGTTCTCTGGCTCTTAAATATCGTCTCCGCACCATCGATACCTTTGAGTATCAGTATGCCAAGAACAGCAAGGGCGAGCAGATACTTCTTTCCAAGTATCTTGAAATTGGCGTAGCCGAGGGCATCAATGCCGCAGAAGGCACCTTTGCAAACCGCGACGAGGCTGTTAAAGCCGCAGCCGGAAATATGGTCGACTATAAAAGCTACACCAAGGACAGCACCATTCTTGCTAATGCAGATGCCGATTATATCGCACTTGTTGTACGTATGCCCGAGACCGTAGGTAATGAAGCCAACTGGGATTCCACCGTTGCAGGAAGCTACGGCGCACCCTGGATCCGCTTCTCCCTCGCTCTCACCGCCACCCAGGCAAGCAGCGAATCGGACAGCTTCGACAACAAATATGACGAAAAGGCGCCCTATCCCGTTGCAGGTAAAGACGCTCAGCAAACAGGCATCGCTTTGTATGATGAGCTTGAAAATAAAAATCCCTCCATCCTGCTCGGTGCCGACGCCGACCGTTCCTTCGGCTGGTTTGTAAGATATGCAACCACAATAAATCTCAACGGTCAGAAAATGACCTCCACCGGCTACCAGTCGGTTATTGATGTCACCGCAGGCGGCGATCTCACCATTACCGGCAACGGCACCGTTGACGCTTCGGGCGGCAGGGACAGCATCACTGCCGTAACCGTTGACAACGGCGGAAAGCTGACCATCGAAGGCGGCACATTCCTCGGTAAAGACGGCAACAGCTGCATTTATAATGCCGGCGGCACCGTAGAGATCAAGGGCGGCACCTTCAAGGGCGGCGCTGACTTTACCCTTAACTGCTATGACGATGCATATAAAAACGGCTCTGCAAAAATCGTTGTTACGGGCGGAAAGTTCTATAAGTACGATCCTTCCAACAGCAAGTCGGAAAATCCTGCAGCAAACTTTGTTGCCGACGGTTATAAGGTTGTTCAGGACGGCGACTGGTACGAAGTCGTTGCCAAATAATCGTTTTTAATACACCTTTTAACAGCATAACCTGCAAGGGAGACGAACCTCCGTCTCCCTTGTTTTTTCGAAAAGGACGGCAACAAGCACTCCCTTTTTCTTTTGCTTAAGCAAAAATTTCATTGCCGCCGATAGGTAATACAGACCATGTGGAATTTCGACAAAAAAGTTGCTTAATTTTGGTTAAAAACGGCATTGACAATTGCTTTTTGCGGTGATATTATTTAGACTGCAATTGTATCTGTAATCTTAATTGCAACTTTAAAAAAATTCAGGAGGAAAGAAACAATGAACAGCAAAAACACAAAAAGAGCATTGCTCACAAGCGTACTTGCTATGGTCGTTTGTCTTGCAATGCTGATCGGCTCGACCTTCGCCTGGTTCACCGACACCGCAACCACCGGCGTCAACAAGATTCAGGCGGGTAATCTGGATGTTAAGCTCATGTACAGTAAAGACGGCGTGGAATGGGCCGAGGCCAACAAGGACACTCCCCTTTTCGACGACAACGCTCTTTGGGAGCCGGGTTATACCCAGTATGTTTATCTTAAAATCGTAAACAACGGCAACCTCGCTCTTAAATATTCCACCGAATTTGCCCACAATTACAGAGAAACTCAGGGCAAAAATGTTCTCGGAAACAAATTCTCTTTAGGCAACTATCTTAAGATAGGTCTTGCAAGCAATGTAACTCCCTTCGAGAACCGTCAGCAGGCCTGGGACGCCATTTCGGCAGTTGAAAAGCCCCTTACAAAAGGTGTTCAGCTGACCGAAGGGTGGTCGGTACTTAATGGCGGAGAGTCTACCCCCGTTATGGCCGTGGTCATCTATATGCCCACCACAGTCGGCAACGAAGCCAATGCCAAGAGCAAGGGCTGGACCGCAAAGATCTATGATCTCGGACTTGAGGTTTACGCAACCCAGGCTACCGTTGAGAACGACAGCTTCGATAATATGTATGACGAGAAGGCTGCTACCCGTCTCGGCCGTCTTACCACCAACGCAGCCGACCGCGTTATCGATCAGAACACTCAGGGTTCCGGTAAAGACGGCACCATTGAGGTTCTCGGAGGCAAAACCACCATTAACGCCGATGTATATTCCGAATATGCAGAGTTTGAGACCAAGCAGAACGACGAATGGGTACTTTGGCACGAGGCAGTTGCCGTTTGGGCAAGTAACAATTGTACTGTTGTTATCAACGGCGGCGACTTTAGACAGGTAGGCGTTCCCGCGGATCACGACAGTCACTTTGACCTTATCTACGCCGACGGCAGCGCTCAGATCGAGATCAACGGCGGTACATTTAAGTGCGTAACTCCCAGGTGGACACTTAACTGCCTTGACGGCAGTGGCGCCAAGATTACCGTTAAGGGCGGAAGATTCTATCAGTTCGATCCTTCCAACGCCGAGGTAGGCGAGGGCGAGATCATCGTTCCCGAAGGATATACCGTTGTTAAAGACGGCGATTGGTACGAAGTTAAGGCCGCATAACATGGCGCAACAGCAAAGCATAAAACAAAACAGGAGGCCGGGAAAAAATCCGGCCTTCTTTTTTTGCGGGAAATCGGGAAATCGGTCATATACGGCTATAACATTATGATGCACAAAGGCTTGAAACGGCGGCGGTGCAAGGCTGCAGGCGCTGAGGCGGTCAGCGCAGCTGACACGGAGGGAGGCACCGATGAAAGGTGAGCACGGCATTTAAAAAGCGGCTTTATTTTATCGTCAAGGCTGCGGGTTTTCGCTCCCTCCGGTCTCGGCAAAGCCGAGACGCCTCAGCGGTAGGACGGGATACGCTTTAGGCAGTGACGCAGGCGCAAAAAAAGCCGCCGCAATCCTCGATGGGCTGCGGCGGCTTAGCGTTTATTCGATTGTGTCAGCGTAATGTTGACGGTTTTTCTTTAAAACGACATGTTTTGGGAAAGGGCTTATAAAGATTCTATCGCTTTATTATTCCTTATGGTTGTATATGTTACATATCCTTTCGATCGTTTGTTTTACCGCTTCCCGAAGCTCGGCGGGACGAAGCACCTCCACCGCGTCGCCGAAGGAAATTATGTCGGCCACAAGGCCCTCGCTTTGAGCCACCCTTATCTTAAATGAAAACCACTGCTCGTCCACGGAGCGTATGCGTATGTCGTCACCGAAGCGGTCAAACATCTGTTCGAGCATGGCGTTTTTGCATTTCAGCTCGACCGTGTCGGTCTTTCCCCCGAAGGCATTGGATATTTTCCGCGCATAATCGGCCACATCAAAGGTGTTTTTATATTCCGACACCTCCTCAAAACTTCTGGCAGGGCGGTCGGTTATCTCTGCCGATTTTATGCGGTCGAGACGGAGGTGCATAAGGTTGTCGTACTTTTCGTTGTTGCCGATGAGATAATATCTGTCGTCCTCCCACAAAAGAGCGTAGGGACTGACGGTAAATTCCTTCGACTCGGTTATGACCCTGCCCTTTTCCCCGGCCTTGCGGCGGCGATAGGTGCAGTGTATCTTTTTCTTTGCGGCAATGGCTCGCTGGATCTTGTCGATGTTATAGTATATTTCCTCGTTTTTTTCCTTTTTGCGGTTTTCGATAAAAAGCTGACTCTTAATTTCGGCCCCCTGGCTTTCGCTGAGGCTCCTGCAGAGGTTTTCGACCAGCTCGCGGCTCTTTTGTCCCGTGATAAATTCGGCCGAAAGCACGGCGTCGCAGAGCAGGCGTATTTCCACCGGCTCCCAATCGCGGGAGACAAGATAAAATCCGCTTTTGGTCGAGCGGGTCTTTAAAATGTCCATTCCGAAATCCGAAAGCTCCCTTATATCGGCGCAGACCGACTTCCTCTCGGCCGAAATACCCCTCTTTTCAAGCTCGGCCACAATTTCCTCGGCTGTGAGAGGGTGGTATTCGTCGGTCTTCTTCAATAAAATGTCGGCTATGCAAAGAAGCTTTTGCTTGGGTGATGATCTTTCGGCCATATTCTTTACCTCCTGAAAACAATTTGACAAAGGGAAAACAGATAAACCGAAAACACAGCCTCGGCAATAAAGAAGCGTATTACAAGAGCGAATTTCAAAACTCAGGTTTCAAAATTCGCCCGGGGTGCTTGTGTATTTTTACTGCTGCCCGCCGCAAAGCACGGCGATCAATGTTATCTCTTGAAAACGCAAACGGCGGTCTTACAGAGAATTTTAAGGTCGAGAGCAACCGAAAAATCCCTTGTATATTCGAGATTTATGGCCATTTTATCGGGCAGTATCTTTTCGATATAATATCTCTCGGGATCCTGCTTGTCCTTTAACATCTCGTTTTCGCAGCTGTATTTAAGGCTGGAGCTTCCCGTAACACCGGGGCGCAGAAGCAGGGTGGCCATCATTTCGGGGGTATATTCGTCCACATACTTTTTGACCTCGGGGCGGGTTCCCACAAGGCTCATATCCCCCTTTAAAATGTTTATCATCTGGGGGAGCTCATCCACGCTGGTCTTTCTCAGCACATAGCCCACCCTTGTTATTCTCGGGTCTCTCCCGCCGACCGTTATTTGGGTTCCCGCCTTGTCGGCGTTTACGATCATGGTGCGGAACTTTATTATTTTAAAGGGCTTGCCGTTTTTGCCCACCCGCTCCTGCAGATAAAAGACAGGCCCCTTTGACCCGATTGCGACTCCCAGGGCGGCTATGATCAGCACGGGGGACAGAATTATCAGCACCAGGGCGGCCGCAAAAATATCGAAGGCTCGCTTTAAAAAGAGCTGAAAGCCCTTGTTTTTCAGCGACTCGAAATAAGGTCTGACCTCGGGCAGCCTGACGCACTCGGGCAGATTTTCAAACTGTTTTGTCACTGTTATCCCCCTTTAGGACTTGTGGTCAAAGGTGGGAACAAGCTTTTTAACAAGACCGAACATGTGGCTGATGTCTTCGTCCCTCACGGCGGCCTCAAGATCCTTTATGGTTGCCGCAAGCTTGAAATCGTCAAAGGGCATAGGCTTCATTATCATGATTTTTTTGTTGGTCGTATGGTCGACATCCTCGTCGGCAAGGCTTATTTCCTCGAACAGCTTTTCGCCGGGGCGAAGTCCGGTGTATATAATTTTAATGTCCTTGTCGGGCTCGAATCCCGAAAGGCGAATCATGTCCTTTGCAAGGTCGCTTATGAGAACCGGCTGTCCCATGTCAAGAACAAAGATCTCCCCGCCCTTTGCCATTGCGCCTGCCTCGAGCACCAGCTGACAGGCCTCGGGAATGGTCATAAAGTAGCGGCGCATGTCGGGGTGGGTAACGGTTACGGGGCCGCCCTTGGCAATCTGGTCGCGGAAGAAGGGCACAACGCTGCCGTTTGAGCCGAGTACATTGCCGAATCTCACGGCGGCAAAATCGGTGTCGGATACCGTATCCATCATCTGCATTACAAGCTCGGTTATACGCTTTGACGCGCCCATAATGTTGGTGGGGTTGACCGCCTTATCGGTGGAGATGGTGATGAATTTTCTGACCTTGTGCATAACCGCCACCTGGCAGACATTTACGGTGCCCATAACGTTGTTTTTAATGGCCTCGCGGGGGTTTATTTCCATCATGGGAACATGCTTATGGGCGGCGGCATGGAAAACTATCTCGGGGTTGAATTCGTCGAAAATTTCGGTCATTCTTTCCCTTTCCCTGATAGAGCCCAGCCTTACAACAAACTTTCCGGCATATTTTTCCTTAAACTCGTTGTCGACGAAAAAGAGTCCGTTTTCGTTGAAATCCACAACCACAAGCTGTTTACATCCGAAACGCAGCACCTGACGGCATATCTCGCTTCCGATAGATCCGGCGCCGCCTGTTACCAGCACCACCCTGTTCTTTATAAAGTTTTCCACCACTTCCATGTTGAGGGAAACGCTGTCTCGGTGGAGCAGTTGTTCAAGATTTATCTCCCGCATGACCATGTTTTTCGGCTCGCTGTCCGATTCCTCGATGGTGCCGAAGCGGCGGGTACGGCAATGATGTTTTTTACAGACATCAAGTATGTCGAGAATGGTTTCTCTCTCGGCCGTGGGAATGGCGATTATGACCTGCTTAACGCCGTATTTTACAATGGTTTCATCCAGCTTTTCCTTGCCGCCGACGATCTTTACCCGTTCGATCTTTCGTCCGTGGAGGGAAACATCGTCGTCGATAAAGGCCACCACTCGCATGTCGGTTTCGGAATGGCCGTTTATCTTTTTAAGAAGGTATGTGCCGGTTTCGCCTGCACCGTATATTATAACCGGATCGGCGGTTTTGCTCTTAAGACTTGTCTCCTTGAGGACGGCAAAAAATCTGCCGCAGCCGCGCCCGATAACCGAAAGGATTATGAGCGACATGCCGATTATCAGATAGGCCGTGGGAGGCAAAAAGCCCGTGCTGTCGGCGGCGTCGGGATTGCGAAGCATGTAGATGTGGCGGGCGGCCGCATCTCCGATGACCACAACGCCCATTGTTATAAGCACCGATACGCCCTGGTGGATAATATCGGAAAATCCGATGGCTCTCAGCACGCGGTTATAGCATCCGCAAATGGTATTGGCCACGATGACCACCGCCGAAAGAGCGACGATAAAAAGCAGGCGGTTGTGCTCGTAATAGGGCGGAACCTGGTAAAAGCTCCAGAAGGTTTGGGTAATGGCCAAAGTGACCGATATGGCGACCGAGATTATATCCCATATAATAAGGCTCGCCGAAGGGAGAAACCCCTTTATTTTTTTCATTGTTTTTCAGCTCCGATATTTTAAATGTCCGAAAATTCGACCTATTTGTCGAAACGGCGCAGATATACCAATTAGCATAGCCATTATACGATTCTCGGGGGCGAATGTCAACAATATTTTGGTGTCAATGCTGTTACCTTCCTGTATTTGCGCCGTTTTTTGTCGGTTTCACAGTCCGTTTCGGCCGCAAACAGCGTCGTAAAAACAGGCATAACCCGGCCGGCAGCTCACCGAGAGGATCGCACATCTGACAACACCCCGCGGGGCGGTTTTCGGCCTCAAAAAGCGCGGTTATACAGCACAAGTGCGGCAAACGGTATGTATCGCAATATTCACGGGCAGTGCGGCGTCCGGGCGGTATATATCGCGTAAAGCCGTCGGAGAAAGAGCAAGCGGGAGGTCGGCCTATTTGCCGTCTCCCGCCTTGTTTTTTTCGGTTATTTCTTTTTCGGAATTTTGCCTTTTGAGCCGCTTTATTCCGCGGCTTTTCCGACAGTGCTCAAAAGAATGCTAAAGGCATCGTTTGCCGTGATCTCTCCGTCGCCGTCAAGATCGGCGGCATCGGGCTGATATATCGAAAGCCTGCGGCTTCCCACCGCCGTTTGAAGGGCAAGCAGTGCGTCAACAGCCGAGACTCTTCCGTCAAAATTAATATCTCCCTGCCTGACCGACTTTTTATAAACCAGCAAGAACTCTCTGTTAACGCCGCCGTCGAAGGTCAGGTAGCTTTTTCCGTCCTGCTCGGTCATTACACTTTCGATCTCGGTAAGATTGCCCTGTTCGTCGGTCGCCGCAACGGCCGCCCTGTTTTTTATCCAAAACTGCGGGATCTCCACCCTGCACCGATCCGAGACAGGGGCGGTATACTGCTTTCCGCTGAGGGTCGTTTCGGTTTTATATGCCCTAAAGGCCGAGATCGAAGGAATACTTTGTGCCATTTCGAAAAACGCTCCCTCCTTCTCCCGAAGGACAGAAAACTCGGCGTCCTTATGGGTAACGAGACTGACCCCGGTGGAACTGTCGGTCTTTCGCACGGCGTTTGATTTAAGCTGAATAACGCAGGTTCTCACGCCGAGACCGCGGTAGTATATAAAGACCTCTCCGTCCTTGACAAGCCATGAGGGTCCGTCGTAGGCATAATCTCCGGTGTATGTGTCGTGAAGAAGATAGGGTATCTTTTCCCAGTTTATCATGTCTCTCGAGCGGGCAAATTTATGTCCCCAGCTGGATCCCGAGAAATCGTAATAATACTTGCCCTCGACCCCTAAATCATCGCCCAAATTGCGGTTTATCTTACCCCCGTCGGTGCTTATTTCGTAGGTCATATAGTACCATCCGTTATAGTATATAACATCCCTGCGCCCGCAGGTGCCGCAATCGGGGTCGTTAGGGTCGTTGGAGGTCTCTATAACGGGGTGGTCGACCATTGTAAGGTTAAAAAGATCGGTGCCGTATGCCACACCTATCTGGCAGTCCTTTTTCTGATTTCCGAAGCCGTGGAATGTGAGATACCACATGTCGCCCACCTTGTAAAGGTCGGGGGTGCCTATGTTATAATTCTGCCAACCGAGTGAGCGGTCGTGATAAAGAATTATTCCCTTTTTGTCGAAATGGACGCCGTCGGTAGAAGTGGCAAGGGCGATATTTGCGCCATCGTCGGTTTCGGGCAGGGCTTCGTAAGTGACATAAAAGACCCCGTCCTCATACCACACACCCGCAAAGCTGGCCATTAAAAGGTCGAAGCCGGAATCGGCGTTTATGACAAGTCCCTTATCCTCGAAATTGATACCGTCTGTAGAGGTGGCAAGACCGATGCAGGATTTGCCGTTTTCGCCCCTGATATAGTAGCTGTAAAGCACATCATCCACCCATACGAAGTCGGCAAAGTGCATTCCGAAACGCCCGCCCAGTCCATCATATTGGGGCAGTTCCTCCTCATAGGTCATTCCGTTAAAGAGGCCTTCGATTATAAGGCCTTCCTCCTCGGTTATTTCGCCCTTGTTGGAATATCCGAGGGCGGAAACGGCCAGGCAAAAGAACATTGCCGCCGCGGTTATCAAAGCCGTTATTTTTTTCATTGTATCACCCTTTCTTTGAGGTTTCGTGGTTTCTTCCGATGGTTTTTGTGTTTCTGTTTTTTCTTACCTCGGTATTTTAAACCCTAAAGGGCACTTTAGGTCAATATTGCGGGACGGATTTCTCCGTTTTTCACAAATTGACCGTCTCGAATTTATGCAATTTGCGTGATAGACGGTTGTTTGTAAGCGGTGTGGGCGGAATTAGAGAAGACAGATTTTTAAATTTGCAATTGTTCCTTTGACAGTCAGGGAATGTTACAAAAAGATTAGTGGTTGTGTTTATTAACGGGGGAAGGCGGTAGGGCTATATGAGTGTAAATATGTTCATTGACGGTAGTTTTTTCGTTACAAGAAACCTTACTACCCCTCAGTCAAAACTTGCGTTTTGCCGGGTCCTTATGCCTTGGGGCGCCACGGCTTAGTTTGGGTTTTTTGCCTTGTTTATTGACGGAAAATCATCTTTTCCTGGCACACAACCTTCTCCTGTCGGTCAAAAACCGTGCAAAAAATCCTCCCCCGAAAAGCGTTAGCTTTAAGGGGGAGGACAGTGGTTTGTTGGATTTTGTTTGTCGGGTTTTGATGTCAGTCCTTTAACTTAACGGGACAGGCACCTTTTCTTGTTAATCCTTATAGGGAAGCTCGGTGCGGATGCCCACGACAAACTGGAGAATTCCGAGAGCGTCCTGAGTGTCTATCTTGTCGTCCGAGTTGACATTTGCGGCCTTTGCGGCTCTCTCGTCAAGCTCGGTAAGACCGACTACCGACTGGAGCACCATAAGTGCGTCCTCGGAGTTTATCTTCTCGTCGCCGTTAACATCGCCGTACAAAACCGTAGTGTTAAAGCTGTTAAGAGCCTCTCTTGCCTGTTTGAGCACATCGGCGTTGTCGGGTGTTACTCCCGATTTTTCAACCAGCTGTTCCACCAGCTTCACAAGCTCCTCACGATAGGGGGCGTTCTGCTCGTTTATCCCGCCGATGCTGCCTATGATGTTTTCGATCTCGGCCTTTGAGCCTGCGCCGCCCTTTTTAAGAGCCGCCTGAGCTTTTTTGAGCTGTTCGGTTGCGGCGTTTATTCCCTGAGCCGATTCGCCGTCGTTTTCGTAAACTGCCAGTGCCTTTTCATAGGCAAGGACAAGGTTAAAGCTGCTCTGTCCGTCGTATCCGGCCTCAACGAGACCTGCGTCGATGAGCGTTTTTGCGCTGTCTGCGGTTGCTTTAAGAGCGTCTCTGTCCCCTGCAACGGTCGCCGTGCGCTTAATATAGATAATATCCGAATCGCTGCCGCCGCCGTTTTCGTTTTCGGTAAGGGTTAGCGACACGCCCCTGCTCATAAGCTCGGCACCTGTGGCAGTTACCTTTCCGCTTTGGTCGGCAAAGGTTATCTCGTAGGTGTCGGCGGGATTAAGACCCTTAAGCTTAATGTTCTGCGTGTCGGCCGAGCCTTTCGAGCGGCGGAAAACCATGGCAAAGCCGCTTTGCTCCTCTTCGCTCAAATATTCGTAGGAATACCATTCGTTGGAGCCTGTTGTGCTCTTTGTAAGCTGATAAAGGTCGTCGTAGAAATACCTGCTGATGCCCTTCCACTCGTTGACGCAGTCCTTTGCCACGGCATAATACCCGTCGCTCATTGTGTTTACGTTGTACTGGAGAATAAGCGCCTGGCGATAGGCCGAGCGAAGCACATACTTGTTGGTTTGCGTGGTGTAATTGCCAACGCCGGTATTTGCGCCGGTGAAGGGGAACCAGGAAGCGAGACCGTAGCTTCCGATCTGCTTTGAGGTAAGGTCGTTATAGTTGAAATCGGTGGGGTGGAGAGCCACTGCGCGGCGCATGGTCTCGAGATCGAGGCGATGTCCGCCCGAGGCGCAGGAGTCAAGAAGCTCCACCTCGTCGAGGGCAAGAAGCACATCCCAGTATGCGTAATGTCCCATAACACAGCCGTTTTCGGTCATGCCGGTGCGGTCGGGATGAGCCTCGTTTGCCGCCGCCCAGGTCTCGTCGATAAAGTTGCTGTTAAGGTCCTCACGGTAGATGGATATACCGCCCTCTTTTATTATGGTGGTCACGCGGTTGCAAAGCCAGTCAAAGGCTTCTTTGTTCCCGAGATCCAGCTGGAAAGCGTTTCCTTCAACGCCGTATGCAATCTGACTTCCCGCCTCGCCGTAGCCGATAAGCCACTCGGGCTTTACGCGGTATTCGGTTTCGGGGGTTTCGTTATACTGCCTGGTGGTTATGGAAATTCTCTCGGGCTCAAACCACAGCAGGGTCTTAACATCCTCGCTGTTTGCATAGTCGCTTATAGCCTTGAATTTAGAGGGGAAACGGGATGTATCAGGCACCCAGTTGCCCACGGGGAAGCCGATTTGCTCGGGATCGACCTTGGCATACCAGTCGGCGTCCATCCACCAGACATTTATGTCGATGCCCTGTTCGAGATATTTCTTAATGGCGTCGATCTGATTTTGGTCGGTGGCCTTGGACATTTCGTTGTAAACCGCCGAGGTAACACCCGCCACAAACGGGGTAGGCAGATTTCCCTCGTCGTCCCTTTCCATGTTGCAATCCATAAACCAGTTTCTCCAAAGGTTGGTGGCACGGTCGGTATCCCGTCCGTCGTAGAGAATCACGGCGGTCAGCGGCGTTCTTGCCGTTTCGCCCGATTTAAGGTATGAATTAAAGGTCTGCTGTTTTCCCGAATAGGTGGTCACGCCGTTCTTATAGTTAAAGTCGGCCTGCCATATTCCCGACCAGCTTGTTACCACGAACGCGCCTTTGTTGCCGTATTCAAAGTTGTAATAAGGGAAGGCGCCCTCGGTAGAACGGCCGTTTTGAGGAGCAAACGAGCGGGATTCCCCGTCGCTGAGATAAATGGTTTGGGGAACAAAGGGTGCAAATGGGCCTCCGTCGCTGTAGTTTGAAAGTATAACGGGATTGTCTCCCTCGAAGGTAAGCTCGGCAGGGCTGATGTCGGAGACCTTGGGCGAGTCGTTTTGTCCCTTGTTTGTGAAGTAAATGACCCAGTCGAAAGCGGCATAATCGGGATAGTATACGCAGCGAAGCTCGAATTCCAGTCCGCTCTTGTGGGTGAGGGTGAAGGTGGTGTTTTCACTCCTTGTTACGGTGTTTTGCTGTTTGTCGGTGAATTTAAGGGTGAAATCGCTGCTTGAAAAGCCTACATAGGAATCCTCTCCGATTGTCATTTTTGAGGGGAAACTTGCAAGGTTTGTTATATATTTCTCGTAGGTTTCCTTGGCTCTTGCCTTTTCGGCCGCCGTTGCGCGGTTGGTGCCGGCGTTGGTGGTGTCGGGCTCGGGAGTGACCGGGGCAAGGTAGCTGTCGTAGCTTCCGCCGAAGGTCAGCGACATGTTGATAAGCCCCTTTTGAGCCATGCCGTCGGCATAGTTATAACCGTACTGCGAGCCGTTGGCCTTGATCTCGGTAACGCCGTCGGCCACAAAGAGGTATTCTCCCGCATCGTATTCCTTGTTAAGGTTAAAGGTGTATTTTCCGCCCGAGCCTTTGGTGGCCACGGCGGAGGAAAGCGCCTCTCCCTGAATTGAACGATCATAGGAATAGATGAATTTATAGAGGCTGCCGGTTACGGTGTCGGCCGTCTTTTCGGGGATGATCGAAACTGCACTGAAGGGCTTCTCTGTTGCAAATCTTACGCCCACGCTGCTCTTGGCAGTAACGGTATAGTTTCCGCCGATGTTGTTGTCGGAATAAAGGCTCTTTTCAACCGATGCATAGTCGCTCTTTTTAAGATAAAGGGCGGGGTAGAGCCAATCGGCATAGTCGACTGCATTTCCGTCTCCGGCGTTTGTTACCCTAAGAGTAAGCTCGGTGGCGGAGGGAGGAATGTCACAGCTGATAAATGTAAATTCGTTGGCCGTAAGCTCCTCTGTCTGTGCAAGAATCTGATCGCCGCACAGCACCTGATAGGTGACGCTTCCCCCCGAAGAGACCTGGTCAAAATATGCGAAATCGTCCAGTCCCACAAGGGAAGTGAAGTATTCGACCTTGTTGTCGAGGGCGGCAAGGTCGATGACCACATCGGCACAGCCGTCCGAACCGTCGTCGGGCTTTATGCAAAATCCGTCGTTGGTCTGGTGAGCCTGCGAGCCGATGGTAAGGGTGTTGCAAATGCTCTGAACCCCCGCACCCTTCGAAAGAAATACACCGGTATGGCTCTTCCACTCAAGAGCGGCAACCGAATATTTATTTTCCTTTGTTATAACGACCTCGACGGGATTGCTCTTTCCCGAAACGGCCTCAAATCTGATGATATTTTTTCCGGGATAAAGGTCTTTTCCCTTGATTTTTGCGGCAAATCCGCCGTCCTTAACCGTGAAAAGACCAAGCATCTTAGAATCGAGGGTGGCCTTAACTACCTTTATGCCGTTGGCCACACCCCTTACCGTAATGTCGGTGTTGCTTATGATGCGGCTCTGCTCGTCACCGAAGGGGTAGCTTATGGCAATGTCTCCGGGGCCGACCTCGGTGTAGAGGGTGGGCTCGCACCATGCACAGGCGCCCCAGCCATATCCGCCGTCGCCTGCCGCAATAACAAGGCTGAGGGTGTCAACGCCGGTAACGTCGGCCGAAAGGGCGGTGTAGTGTCCCATGGCGATAGGCTCGCTTTCAGCAAGCAGCTTACCGTCGCCGTAAATGCGGAATATTTCGGTCATTCTCTGATCGTCGACGCTGATATGCTTTTCTTTGGTTTTGCCTACCTTAACGGTAAAATAGTTGAAATTATATTTTGAAAGATCGTATGTTATGGTCGATGGTGTTGTGTTGTTATAGGGGTGGGCTGTAATTCCGTAGTTGTATTCGAGTCCGCCCACATTTATTTTATAATCCGCATCGTTTTCATAAGGCTTGTTTATCTGCGGACTTTTGGATTCGGATATTGCCGACTTCCATTTTAACTCGGTGAGACTTACCGAAACGCTGTTTTTTTTGTGGGTGGCGCTTTGGGCGTTAAGCGACAGCCTGGGCTGTGCCCAAACGGCATTGTCTCCCGCATTGTCGCCGTTGTTGTAGACCGTAAGGGTCAAAAGATTTGCGCCGGTTATGTCGGCCGAAATATCCACGGCCTTGGTTTCTCCGGTGATCGTTTCGCTTTCGTAAACCTTCTGTCCGTCGGCGTAAACTCTGAACACAACGCCGTTTGTGTTGGATGCGTTGTTAAGTCCCGCCTTTGCGGTGAAGATCTTGGCATCCATGCCGCTTACATCAAAGTAAAGCTCGGAGACCTGACCCAAATTGTCGGCGCTCTGGGGATATACCGCAAAGCCCTTGTCAAAGGTGTCGCTTCCGATTTTTATGTCCTCATTTGTTTTGAGGGGGTTTGCGGCGTCGTTTATCTGCTGTTCAAGACGCAAAGCCGTCATATCCGCATAACCGTTATGGGAGAAGGGGAAGGTCACGGCCGCATCGCCGAAAACGGTAAGACCGCTTCCCTCTGCCTTAAGCTCTATGCTCTTTGCTCCCGAGGGAACATCGGCGGTCAGTTTTTCGGCATTGCCCTTTGTAAGCTCCTTTGACGCGGCAATTTCCTTGCCGTCGCAGAGAACAGAGAACCTTGCCTTGTCTGAGTCCTGAGAGGAACTGTCGAGTCCGACAATGGCGGTAAAGCCGTTTGCCCCGACCGTTGATATGTCAAAGGAAGCCGATCCGCCGCCCTCAAAGGCAACGGCCGAGTGGTTTTCCTTTGAACCGTCTATTTGCAGTTTTTCTCCGTCGGCACGCTTGTTGAAAAGCGCATTTGCTTCTGTCTTAAAGGCAGAAAGCGCCGCCGAGGCTACCGTTACATCGTCGGCCTCGGCCACCGAAAAGGCGGGGCAGCACCCTGCCGTTATTCCGACAGCGAGAAGAACGACCAACAGTTTGGATAAAATATTTTTACCCTTTTCTTTCATTTTACCATCTCCCAAACAGGAAAATCTTACGGTTTCAAGCCGTTTAGCCGCCTTTTTCGTTCGCGGCCTCATTTAATAATACATGGATTTTTAAAAAAGTCAATGCTGTTTTTCAAAAATAATTGTTATTTTTTCGTGTTTGTCTTTTTTCTTTCTAAATTGCCCAAAACC
>CAKSPR010000036.1 GCA_934486455.1 uncultured Eubacteriales bacterium | reverse complement strand
GAACTCATCGACCATATTGATGTTTTCGAAACGGAAGGCAAAGGTAAAAACCGAACGCAGAGAATCGTTATCTATTATCGCTTTGTCGGGTATGTGGAGATACCCGAAGTATCTCACAGACCGAATATCGTCGCAGATACACGAAAAGGTGTCGCGGTTGAGTATTTAACAGAGCCGAAAACGGCTTAACAAAAAGGAGCAGGCGAAAACCTGCTCCGTACATAAAACCGTATCAAATAGAAAAATCGAGTATTCATAAAGTCAAATCCCTTATGAATACTCGATATGGTCCGAGTGGCGGGACTTGAACCCACGGCCTCTTGACCCCCAGTCAAGCGCGCTACCAGCTGCGCTACACCCGGATAACGCTGACGTGTTTTTCACTCAGCGTTGCTGATTATAACACAAAGGGTTTGCAATTGCAACCCTTTTTTTAAATTTTTTTGCCTCAATTTAAAATTTGTTTGCCCGTGGGGTCAACGGTGTAGTTCTCGGTGTATATAAGCTCGGATACGGGAACGATCTCATATCCCTCGGAAATCAGGCTTTCGAGAATTGCAGGAAGCGCCTCGGGGGTATGCTCTCCGGCGTTGTGGAAAAGCACTATGGAACCGTTCGTCACCTTTGGCACCACCCTTTTGACAATGTCGTCGGCCGAAATGCCCTTCCAGTCGAGGCTGTCCACAGACCACTGTATCGTGTGCATCGAGCATTGCTCGGCCGCTTCGATTACCGCGTTGTTATAATCTCCGTAGGGCGGGCGAAGCAGGGTAGGGTGCTTGCCTGTTATTTCCTCGATTTTGGCGTTACAGCGTTCAAGCTCGTTTATCATATCCTCCTTTGACATGTTGGTCATGTGAGGGTGGCCGTAGGAATGGTTTTCCACCTCGTGGCCTGCGTCGGAAAGAGCCTTTACCTTGTCGGGATACTGTTCCGCCCATTTTCCCACAACGAAAAAGGTGGTTTTTACATTGTGTTTTTCAAGTATGGAAAGAATGCTGTCGGTTAAATCGGCGCCCCAGGCCGCGTCAAAGCTTAAAGCAATTTTTTTGTCGTCCCTTTTGACCGAGTATATGGGCAGCTTTTTCTGCGAAGCCGAGGCAGCAACGGCCGGCTCGCCGAATGCCACGCACAGCACCCCCACGATTACCCCCAAAATTATTATCAGGGCGGTTATCATACCTTTTTTCGAAATAATGAAATACTTACTCATAGGCTGTCTCCCTTTTTTATATTGTCTTCCTTAAATCATATGAGGGGAGCATATGAATTTATGTAAAAATATATTTTTATTTTTCTTTTTTGTAAAAATAAAAACGATAAGTTGCATTATTATTGAAAAGAAATAAAATACCCGTATTACTCAATAAAATTTTCGGAGGTTTTGTCAATGAGTAAAATTTTAGTTGTCGGAAGCCTTATTGTGGATGTTTCGGCGCACACCCCCCATTTTCCCGTGGTAGGGGAGACGGCTCTCGGAACCAGCCTTAAATTCGGTCCCGGCGGAAAAGGAAACAATCAGGCCACTGCCGCAGCCCGTGCAGGCGGAGAGGTTTATATGATTTCCAAGACCGGAAAGGATTTTCTTCAGAAAATAATGACCGATCACTATAAAAACGAAAAAATGTCCATGAAGTACATATATGAGGACGAAAATGTCGGAACCGGCTCGGCTCTAATCGAGGTAGACGACAACGGCGACAACCGCATTGTTGTTATCAAGGACGCCAACGACAAGCTGACCGCAGCCGAGGTAGATAATGCCGAGGAGGATTTTAAGGACTGCGACGTTCTTATTATGCAGCTTGAGACCAGCGAGGAGTCCATTCTCGAGGGTAAAAAGCTTGCCCAAAAATACGGTGTGCCCATCATCTTAAATCCCGCTCCCTTCCAGAAGACACCCGAGGGACTTTTTGACGGAATAGATTATCTCACCCCCAACGAGACCGAGGCCGAGTTCTTCACCGGAATTCCCGTGGTTGACGAAAACGATGCCGAAAAGGCTGCTGCAAAGCTTCATGAAATGGGCGTTAAGAATGTTATAATCACCCTCGGCAAGAGAGGGGTTTATTTCAGCGGCGAGGACGGGTATAAAGTGCTTGTCCCCACAACCGACCTTAAATCGGTCGATTCTACCGGTGCGGGAGACGCCTTTAACGGCGGTTTTGCCGTTGCCGTTGCCGAAAAAATGCCGGTGGACACCGCTCTTAAATTTGCCAACTGCGTGGCCTCCATTTCGGTTACGCGCCACGGCTCGAGCCCCTCTATGCCCAAAAGGGAAGAGGTTCTTGAGCTTCTCGAAAGATTTTATAAGATCAAGCTTTGATTTTATATGCTTTGACAGCTTGAATTACGGATTTAAAAGAATTAAAGGGAACGATTGCGGTCGTTCCCTTTTTTTTAAAATACCCGTTTTAAAGGGCTTTTGCCGCATTGTTTCCCGTAAAGGAAATTTTATTTCCAACAATTCACCGCTTGCACAAAGCCCGTCCCGGTAATATTATATTAGAAGAGCGGTCTTTGCCGAAGAGGCTTAAAAGGGCGCTGACCTGCTCCCGCAGTCGGAGCGCTCCTTAAAGGTTTTCCGACGGGAATTTTTGTCCTGCTTTTTCGGCAGATGCCTCGAACAGGGCGAGACGACTGCCGCTTACTGCTTTAAACGGATTTTATCGGAGGGGGTAAAATGGAAATAAAAAAGGAAAGCGACCAAACGGTTGAAATTTTCATGTCGTCCGATGACCTTTTGCTTTTCGGACTGACATATCACCAGATAAATTACGACAACTGCCTGACAAAGCTGATGATAAACGAGCTGATGTCCTTTTGCAGAAGCTTTTTTTCCAAAGGTCATACCTCTAAGGTGCTGACAGAGGTTTTTCCCGCTTCGGGAGGCGGGTGCGTCATATATTTTACCGAGCTGAAAAACACAGGCCGCAGAGCGCAAAACGAAGAATGCTTTATTCCGAAAAAATACCGCGTTAAAAAGCAGGAGGATTTTGTCGTTTTCAGATTTGAAAACAGCGACGATCTGATAAGGGGCATGACGGCGGCAAAGAAAAGCTTTCGGCAAAGAATAAACAGCGAGCTCTTTCTCTTTGAAAACAGGTATTATCTGCTTATTAAAGAACGGCTCTCTCAAAGGCAGAAGGATATTCTTTGCGAGTTTGCAAAAAGGGAAGGCAATCCCGCCCTTATGGAGCCCATGCTTAAAGAACACGGCAGATCCATTTCGTCCCCGTTTTAAGGCGTTAAGATTACCTTTTTGAGCGGTTGTTTTTTTCTTTTCCGACCCCGCCCGGGCCGCATTATTCGGGTTTTCGGCCTTAAACTGGTGTGCTGCGCCATATAAAAAATCTATATATTCATATGTAAAATTGTTTGGTAAAATCGTTGACTTTTTATGGTGCTTCTGTTATAATTTTTGACGAATTCTATTGCATGGAGAGATGTGAGAAAATGTTCAAAAAAATTATTTCGGCAATATCGGGTCTTTGCGTAATCGTTGCCTGCACGGTGTCGGGATATGCTTTTCAGTATGTCGATACAAAAACAGGGGAGATCGACAAACCCGTTTCCGACGCGGTCGGCGCTCTGCTTGAGGGTATTTTTACCGGAGACACAATTGAGGTCGAGGATCCCGATCGCCGTGAGGTAGGCTTTGAGGACAAAAACGGCAACGGTCTTGTCGACGACGCCGGCGACGTTAAAATGCACTTTCCCGATTTCGTCACGGTCGACGGAGTGACCTACGCATACTACATAAAATGGGACGATAACAACGGCGCATACGGCATAAACGACGAAGGAAAGCCTATTGAGCGTTCCTGCATCGGTCTTGCCACCACCACCGACGGCATAAATTTCGACCACAAGGGTCTTGTTATCGCCGCCGAAGCCGATACCGGTTACGACGGATATATGGCCAGCTTCCCCGGAGTATGGTATGAGGACGGAATATGGTATGTTGCCTACGAATGCAATCAGGCCGGCGATAACGGCGATGTGGCGCTTGCAACCTCCACAGACGGCATTCATTTCGAAAAAAAGGGCATTATAATCGACCACAAAAAGGGCGGTGCCTGGACAAGCTATAATGTCGGAACGCCCGACATCTATAAAGAAGGCGATATGTGGTATGTTACCTTCCACGGATTCGGAAATGTCAACGGCAGGAGAGATGTTCAAATCGGCGTTGCATACGGCACCGACCTTATGAACCTTACCATACATGACGGCCCCGTTATCGAAACCTCCGAAAACAAGGAGGATCACGACAGCGGAACCTGCGGACGCCGCGATATAATCAAATACAAGGATTATTACTATATGTGCTACGAGGTCAGCACCGACAGCACCACGGTTTATTACGACTTCCAGTCTGCCAGCTGGGGGCATATGTTTGCCCGTTCAAAGGACATGATACACTGGGAAAAGGCCCCCAACGCCCTCCACGAATTCTCCGAGAAGGATTACGCATACGACGGCCCCGCGTGGCTTCCTTTGGGCGATAAGCTTTATCTTTATTACCGCACCTTTAACGTAACCACCGCCGCCGTGGAGTTTAAGCTTACACGCAAAACCGTGACCGACGAGGCCAGCGGTATTTCTGCAAAAATCGGCGTTGACCAAGCCTTGAAGGTTGAGCCCGTCACCTCGGGCGGAAAGTATTCCCTGGCAAAGAAAAACCTCGAAAAGGGCTGTGACCTGAATATTTACGATGTTTCGGTTGTCGAAAACGACCAAAAGGTTACGCTTGACGGTGCGCTGACCCTTTCGATGAAATTCAATCCCGACAGTATTTTTGACGGGACTTTAAAGGTTAACCACATTAAGGTGACCACCCTTGAGGAAGTTCCTTCGACCTTTAAGGACGGAATTCTTTCCTTCGACGATCCGCTTGACAGGGAAATCGTTATAACATACGAGCCCAAGCTTTTCGGCGACGCCAACCGCGACCTTACGGTCGATTCCACGGATGCTCTCGCCATTCTTCAAAAAACCGTGGGACTTACGGAATTTGACGAAAAAGCGGCTTTTCTTGCCGATGTGGACGGAGAGAAAGGAATTTCCTCCTCCGATGCTCTCGCCGTTCTTCAATATGTTGTCGGTATCGCGGATATTCTTCCCGCCGTTAATTAAGAGAGAAGCGAAATAAAAACGATGAAAAAGAAAAATATTTCAAAGGACGAAGACGACTTACTTGAAAGCGATTTGTTCGACAGGCAGGAGGAAAAACGCCCGAAAAAGCTTTTCGACCGTAACACCCTTTTCTTTGTGATAATCTTTTCGCTCACGTTTTTCGTTTTGGGCAACGCCACGGGATTTTTCCTGCTCGACAAAGCCGGCAGATCGCGGCAGACCGATCCGTCTTTTTATGCCGACTCGTCAACCGTCAGAAGCAATCCCCTCGGACGACGCCGATAAAAACGCGTCACATCAGCAGGCCGAAGGCAATGACGGGAAGGTCGACAATACCGATCAAACGGGTAAAAGCAGCACCGCCGTAACCCGTTCGGGAAATCATTCCAACGGGACAACGGTCTATGTTACGCCGTCGGGCAAGAAGTATCATTATTCTGCTTCCTGCGGCGGAGACAACTCCTACGAAACCACCCTTGAGGAGGCACTTTCCGAGGGAAAAACGCCCTGCAAGAAATGTGCTCAGTAGGCCGGCCTGATAACGCCCGTCGGGTATGACAGATAGATTTTCCTGCATACACGCCCCGCAGGGGCGCAGGCAGGGTGCCCGACAGGAAAGCGGGGAATGCTTTCTGAGAAAAGTTTTTTGATCTGTTTGCTAATCCGATCTTTATCCTTAAAAAAATCAGCCGCCCGACGGAATGTGTTTTAAATCACGGATCCGTCGGGCGGTTGTTCGTATATTACAGAATGAGCGAATTGTAAAAAAGCGGCTGTCGGGCGGTTATTTGAAAATATAAAACCTGCTTTCCTTACCCTTAAAAAGGCGCTTTATGTTGGCCTTGTGGCGAAAAATCAGTAGCGCAGACGAAAGGGCGCAGAGCACGATGACAGCCGTGGGTTGCACGCCGAAGGCAATCATGGATACGGGGCAGGAAATTGCGGCGGTAATGACCGAAAGGGACATTATTTTTACCGTAAAAAGCAGGATGAGCATTATGCCTGCTGCAATGAGCGCCGCCCGCCAGTCGACAAACCATACGGCAGCCGCTCCCACGGAAAAGCATTTCCCGCCCATGAAGCCGTACCATACGGGAAAGGCGTGTCCCAGCATGGCGAACAGCCCCACATATGCCGCTCCCAAAGAAAAGGAGCCGACAACCGAAGAAAAGACGGGACCGAAAATACAGCACAGAAGAGCCGACTTGAAAAGATCAAGCCCGAAAACCAGCCATGCATATTTTTTCCCGAAAACCCGCTTAAAGTTTGTGAAACCGGGATTTTTGCTTCCGAGGGTGCGAATGTCCTTTTTATAAATGAGCCTTGAAAGCACAATGGCGGGATTAATTCCTCCCACAAGATAGGCGGAGACGGCCGCGACGATATATAAAACTGCTTTACCCATTGTTTTTCCTCTTTTCGCGGGAGATGGCAAAAAGGCTTCTCAGTCTTATGGAGGCCGCTCCCATGTTTGATATTTCGTCGATTTTAAGCTGTGTGTAAAGCTTTCCTTCCTGTTCGAGAATGGAGCGCACCTCGTCGGAGGTTACGGCGTCCACTCCGCAGCCGAAGGAGACGAGCTGAACAAGGTTTATGTCAAGCTCTTTCGGCGCAAGAGCAACATACTTTGCGGCGGCATAAAGGCGGGCGTGATATGTCCACTGATTTCGCACGCCTACCGCGAAGGGCTTTATAAGATGACTTATGCCGTCCTCGCTTATAACGGCGGCACCCAGCCTGCAAAGCAGCTTGTCTATACCGTGATTTATTTCCGGATCGAGATGATAGGGTCGTCCCGCAAGCACGATGATCGGCATGCCCTGCTCCTTGGCGGTTTTTATGAATTCGTCGGTCTTGCTTCTTATATCGGCAAGATAATCGGCATATGCGGCATAGGCTTTTTTTGCCGCGGCTTTTACGCTGCTTCTTTCAATGCCCGAAAAATATTTTTTAAGAATGTCGAAAATGCGCCCTTCAAACTGCCTCGGTTTTGCAAGGCTTAAAAAGTCGCAGATAAATGTGACATCCTCAAGCTCGCTTACATTGTCCCTTATAACCTGGGGATAGTAGGCCACAACAGGGCAGTTAAAATGGTTTACGCCAAGCCCTTCATCCACATTGTAGCTCATATCGGGATAAAAAATTGCATCGGGACGGCGCTTAATAAGGTAATCAATGTGGCCGTGCATCATTTTCGCGGGGTAGCAAACGGTATCTGAGGGAATGGTGTGCTGTCCTTCGAGATAAAGCTGTCGGTCGGACAGGGGAGAAACCGAAACATTAAACCCGAGAGAGGTGAAAAATGTGTGCCAGAAGGGAAGAAGCTCGTACATGTTAAGCCCCAGCGGCAGGCCTACGGTCTTTTTTTCGGGACAAACGGGCGTGTTCATATATTTCCCGAGAAGAGACAGCTTATAGTCGTATATGTTAAGCTCATATTTTTGCCGATTGCCCGATACCGGCTTTGAACAGCGGTTTCCCGCTATGTATTTTCGCCCGCCCGAAAAGCTGTTTATCGTGAGTGTACAGTGGTTTGTACAGCCCTTGCAGGCAACCGTGGAAACCTTGTGTTCAAAGCTTTCAAGCTGTTTTTCAGATATTGTCGAGCTTTGCTCCCGGGCGTTTTTCATGGCGTAAAGCGCCGCACCGTAGGCTCCCATGACGGGGGAGTATTTTGGGCGGATGACCTCTCGGCCGATTTCCTGCTCAAAGGCGCGAAGCACACAGTCGTTTAAAAATGTGCCGCCCTGCACGACGATATTTTTGCCTATTCTGTCGGCGTCCCTGCACCGTATGACCTTATAAAGGGCGTTTTTGACCACGCTTACCGACAGCCCCGCGGCAATGTTTTCAATGCTTGCGCCGTCCTTTTGAGCCTGCTTAACGGCGCTGTTCATAAAGACGGTGCATCTTGAGCCGAGAGAAACCGGTGCGTCTGCAAAAAGCCCCAGCTTTGAAAATCCGGCCGAATCGTATCCGAGAGCCTTGGCGAAGGTTTGCAAAAAGGAGCCGCAGCCCGAGGAGCAGGCCTCGTTTAAATAAATATTGTCGATGTTTCCGTTTTTTATGTGGAAGCATTTTATGTCCTGTCCGCCGATGTCGAGGATAAAATCGACATTTTCGCGGAATTTTTTTGCGGCTGTATAATGAGCAACCGTTTCGACAATACCGAAATCCAGCGAAAAGGCGTTTTTGATAAGCTCCTCGCCGTATCCCGTGGCCGCAGAGCCGGCAATGTCGATGTCGGGGAAATCCTTATAAACGCCCAAAAGATAGATTTTGACCGCCGAGACGGGATTGCCGTCGCTTTGAGCGTAAAAGGGACGGAAGATGTTGCCGTTTTCATCAATCAAAAGAATTTTAATTGTGGTGGAGCCTGCATCGACGCCGAGATACATTTTCCCCTTTGGCTTGTCGGTTTCCTTTATCCCGGCCGAGGCGGCGTCGTGGCGCTTTTTAAACTGCTCATACTGCTCCTTACTTTCAAAAAGGGGAGGAGTGTGTGCATAGCCCGCAGGTTTCAGGCTGTTTTTAAAAAGACTTTGAAGCCCGTTTACCGTTATTTCCTTAAAAATGCCCGAACAGGCCGCTCCGAGAGCCACATAATAGAGAGAATTTTGAGGGCAGACGCCTTTTGTTTCAAGGCTCTCGTCGAAGGAGGCTCTCAGCTCCGACAAAAAGGTAAGCGGTCCGCCGAGATAGAGAATGTTGCCCTTGATGCTCCGCCCTTGGGCGAGACCTGCGATGGTCTGATTGACCACCGCCTTGAAAATTCCCGCTGCAATGTCCTCACGCCTGACACCTTGGTTAAGCAGGGGCTGAATGTCGGATTTCGCAAAAACGCCGCATCGGGAGGCAATTACGCAGGGGCTTTGACGATCCCTTGCAAGGTCGTTCATCTCATCGGGAGATATTTTCATCAGCGAGGCCATTTGGTCGATAAAGGCTCCCGTTCCGCCGGCGCAGGTGCCGTTCATACGCATTTCAAAGCCGCCGGTTAAAAAGAGAATTTTCGCGTCCTCTCCGCCAAGCTCGATAACCGCGTCGGTGCCGGGGCTCAGCCGCTCTACCGCGAGCTTTTCGGCATAAACCTCCTGAACAAAGGGGAGGCTAAGCTTTTCGGCAATTCCCATTCCCGCCGAGCCCGACACGGCAGCGCCGACAGGTTCATCGCCGTAATGCTCCTTTATTTCATCGAGCATTTCAAGGGCGGTTTCGGAAATTTTGGCCATGTGCCGCCGATAGTCGGAAAAAAGTATCTCTCCCTGTTCGTTTGTCAGCACGCATTTCATGGTGGTCGAGCCTATGTCAAATCCAAGCCTTTTCATTTTGCTTCGCCCGCCTTTACCGCTTGCTTTTGCTTTGCGTTTTGTTTAATTGCCGCATTGCTTTTTTCCCTTGTCGGGATTGCCGCCCTGCCTGAATGCCGGTCTGAGGCGGGCTTTTTACGATCTGTCGACACGGCCTCCCGCGTTTTATGTGTGAGGCTGCTCTTTTCGGAGTTTTCCTTTGCCATGGAAAGCATAAGCTTTATACGGTTCTCCTGGTTGACCTTGGAGGCGCCTGCGTCGTAGTCGATAGGAAAGATGTTGGCGTCCTTATAAAGCTCCCGAAGCCTTCTTACGGTGCCTTTTCCGACAATGTGGTTGGGCAGGCATCCGAAGGGCTGAGCACAGATTATGTTGCTGTATCCCTTTTCGATAAGCTCGGCCGCTTCCCCTGGAAGAAGCCATCCTTCGCCCATTTTCACCCCGCGGTCGATGATTTTATCTGCAAGGGTTTTTATGTGTGAAAAGGAGGAGGGCGGAGTAAACTGCGGATAATCTTTAAGCACATTTATAAGCATATTCTCCCATAAATCGGCAAGCTTTTCGGCCGCCTTTCCCACAAGCAGGGTAAAGGGGCTCGAGCCGTAATATTTGTGGTCGGTCGCAATGTTGGAAAAGCAATATTGGAAAAAGCCCAACACGCCCGGAACCATAAACTCACAGTCCTGACTGAGCAAAAACTCCTCAAGATCGTTGTTTCCGAAGGAGGAATATTTAACATATATTTCTCCGACGATGCCAACCTTTGTGACCTGCTTTTCCACCCGCTCGATTTTGGAAAAATCCTCGGCGATATTTCTTAAATTGCGTTTCATGGCGGGGGTGGAAAGACCTGTTTTCCTTCTGAACTGCCTTGTAAGCTCGTTGACCCACTTTTTAACGACCTTTCTTGTGTCGCCCTTGTGCTTTTCATAAGGCAGGGTCTGGTTTTTAAGCAGCATGAGCATATCGCCGTATACAAGCGAGCGAATGCCCGAAAGAAGCATAAGCGGGGTTATCTTAAAGCCGCTGTATTTTTCGATTCCCGTAAAGCTCAGAGAAATTATGGGAACATACTCCATGTTCATGTTTTTAAGGGCTTTTCTCAAGAGACAAATGTAGTTAGAAGCACGGCAACCCCCACCGGTCTGGAACTGAATAAGTGCAGACCTGTGAGGGTCGAAATCGCCGCAGGTTAGGGCATAAAGCTGCTGCCCCGCCATGCAAACGGCGGGATAACACATGTCGTTGTGTATATAGGAAAGACCCATATCGAGTACTTCCTTGCCCTGATAATGCACAACCTCAAGGTTATATCCGTACATTTTGAAAAGCTCGGAAAGAAGCTCCATATGGGTGGGGAATATATCCGGGGCGATGATTGTGTATTCTTTTTTCATCTCTTTGGTAAAGTCAAGGGACATTGCTTCACCTTCTTTTTTGTCGTTTCGGTGTATTTTGGCGGTTGATTAAAACGGTTATACCGCATCGGAGAGGGAAACGGCGTCTTGTACCGCGCCGGTTTCCCGCCCGACAAGGAATTTATTCCAAAACAAGAATAAAATCGTAAACATCCTGTCCGCCGTCGATTTCGAAAAGCTCGAGGGAGGGGAAAGAGGTAAGTATCATGCGGCGAAAATCGGTTTTTTGCTCATCGGTCACATCGTTTCCGTATATGGCAATGAGGATCTCGTGCTCGTCGGCTTCGAGATTTTTAAGGCAGGCTTTGGTGGTTTCGATCTTGTCTTTTGAGGAGGAAAGCATGGTCTTTCCCGAAAAGCCGATGTAATCGTCCTTTTCGATGTCTATGCCGCCGAGAGATGTGTTTTTAACCGATTTCGTGACCATTCCGGTAACCACGCCGTACATGGAGCTGTTAAGCTCGGTCAGAATTGTATCGGCATCGTCGCTGTCGTAGGAAAGCATGGTTAAAGCGGCATATCCTTCGCCGATGTTTTCGCTTCCCGCAACATAAACCTTTGCCTTTTTGTAAAGCTCGGCCGCCTGCTTTGCCGCCAAGGTGATGTTGCCGTTGTTCGGAAGAACAAATATGTTGTCGGCGTTTGCCCTGTCGAAGGCGGCGATGAAATCCTCGGCCGAGGGGTTTTTGCACTGCCCGCCCGATATGACCACATCGGCGCCCAGCTCTTCAAAGGTTTTTTTAACGCCCTCTCCCGAGGCTACGGTCACAACGGCGTATTTTTTCCTTTGCTCCCGCTTTTCGGCCTTCATCGAAAGGGCGGCCTCATGACCGCTGTGCTGAAGGTTCATGTTTTCGATTTTAACGGTCAGAAATTCTCCGTATTTCTGAAAATGCTCAAGCACCTTACCGGGGGTAAAGGTGTGGACATGCACCTTTAAGATCGAGCCGTTTTTAAAGGCCACAACCGACTGTCCGACGCCGTTGAGGTAATCGACGGCATCCTTTACCGAAAAGCTTTCGATGTCGGTCTTGGCGCTTTGAAGTCTAAGCAGAAGCTCGGTGCAGTATCCGTATGTAAGAGAGCTGTTTTGGTCAAACAGAGAAAAGTCGACAGTCTGCTCCTTATCGGAAGCCCCGTTTACAGAGTCGTCGGCAGGCTGCTTTCCGTTTAAGGTTTTCATTATTCCGTCGGCTATGTAGTAAAGCCCCGCTCCGCCGCTGTCGATAACGCCGGCCTCTTTAAGCACCGCCAAAAGCTCGGGAGTTCTTTCAAGAGAGGCGCTCAATTCATTATAAAAGTCTTTTGCAAAAGTTTCAAGTGTTGATTTTTCATTAATTCTCGAAACGGCATAGTCGGTTGCCTCCCGCGCAACGGTTAAAATGGTGCCCTCGGTGGGATTTGACACGGCGGAATATGCGCTTTCGACCCCTTTTTTCATCGCAAAGCCCAGCTCGTTGATCGTCGCTTCGGTTTTTCCCTCAAGACCCACGGCAATTCCGTAAAACAGTCTGGACAGAATAACGCCCGAGTTTCCTCTTGCGCTGAGAAGCATGCCGTCGGCAAAAATTGAAGCGGCCTCATAAAGGGAGTTTCCGCCGTAGCCCTCAAGACCCGATACGCCGCCTCTTATGGTGCGGCTCATGTTTTCGCCCGTGTCGCCGTCGGGAATGGGGAAAACATTAAGGTCGTCCACCGCCTTGGAATTAAGGCTGAGATTTGCGGCGCCGCCGTTTAGAAGCTTTTTAAATGTCTGTCCGTCGAGAACATCCCTTTTCATTTCACTCATCCCTCAAATTCCACTTCTTTTCCGAACCCGAAAACGGCCAGGGCATCGGGCCCGATTGAGGCGCCGATTATCGGCCCGATATAGAGGGTATAGACCTCCTTGCAGGGAATGTTTTCAAGCACAAGCTCTCTTAAACGGGCGGCCTCGGACTCGCAGTCGGCGTGGGCAATATATATGCACTGCTCCTCGGGATCGACGATGCTTTCCTTTAAAAGATTGACAATTTCCTCAATAGAGGTCTTTCTTCCCTTGACCTTTTTAATGGGGGTCTGATTGCCGCTTTTGTCGGAAATAATAATGGGTTTAACTCCGAAAAGATTGCCGAAAAAAGCCGAAGAAGCCTTTACACGGCCGGCTCTTTTAAGGCAGTCGAGGGTATGTACCGTACAGTATTCGTTGACAAAATTGCGTTTTTGGCTTATCCTTTCGGCTATGTCCTTGGCACAAAGTCCCTCGTCTCTCAGCCTTGCGGCTTCGATTGCCAGCATGCCCTCTCCGACGCAGGCGTTGAGAGAATCAATACAGTAAATCTCAGCACCCTCATAGTCTTTTAAAAGCTCGTTTGCAACCGCTTTTCCGGTGTTAACCGAGCTTGACTGTTTAAGTGAACAGCCTATGTAAACAATGTCGCAGCCTTCGTCGAGACCGGCCTTAAAGCCTCTTTTAAACTCCTCGGGAGGCACCTGGGAGGTCAGCACGCGGCCGCCCTCGCGCATTATGTCGTAAAGCTCGGAAGGGGAGTAGTATTCCCAGTCGAGGGAGGCGGGATGCTCGTTTTCGCCGTACACGGTTTTCATTCTGAAATAGTCAATGCCGTATTTTTCTCTTAAGGCTGCGTCGAGGTCACAGCAGGAATCGGAAAGAATTTTCACCTTTTTCATTATATATTCGTTTCCTTTCTTTTCTTCTTTTCTAATTGGGTGTGCGTTGCTTTGGCGGGCGGGGCGCAGCCTCCGCAAGAGCGAGTTTAACGGTCTGCCCGTTTACGGATTATTATCGGTCGCTGTTATCCTTGCCGTCGTCAAAAACATAATCCTCTTCAACATAAATATCGGGGTGTTGGTTTTTGACTATCTTGACCGATGTAAGAACCGTACAGATGTTGACCGCACTTTCAAACAGCAGTGTAATGCCTAACAGTATTGCCATAACATCGGCGGCCTCGGAGGGACGGAAAACAAGAATGAGTCCCCAGGCTGCCGAAACAACCGAGAGTGCAAATATCAGCCACCACTGGCTTATTCCGAATTTTTTGGCGTCGAGTGCGGTCTGAATGTTGAAGAGACTGCTGACCAGCACCGACAGTCCGAACACTACGCAAATAAAGCTTGCGAGGTTTCCCGGGCGAATGAGCATTATTATACCGAGTATGATGAGAAGTATGCCGAAGGGCATATCATACTGGAAGGCAAGGCGGTAAAGGTCCTTCGAAAAGTAACCCACAAGCTTAACTCCGCCGAAAACGATGAGCAGAATTCCGCAGATCACTCCCAAGGCGTTGACCGAAAATGTCGGCCAGGCAATGAGAACTATGCCAAGCACCGCAAGAAGTGCCGAAACGGCTATATAACCCGCTTTGGCGACCCTCATCGGAGCCACCGATCTCATTTTGAATTCACGCATATTTTTTTACTCCCTTCAGGATTGCGCTGCCGTGTCCCTTTTTGCAACATGGCGCCTGTGGAACGGTGGCAACACATTTTAAATAATTACCCGGGAACATCCCGTTTATCAACTGTAACTATTATATGCTTTTTGAGATTTTTTAAAATTGTCAATATCCTTTACTTTGTCACATTTTTGTGCATTTAGTCGATTTTGTTAAAAAAGCCCTTTGAAAAAGACGGGAAGGGGAGGAGGCCTCTATTAGAAAAAGAAAATACAAAAAAACCGAAGCCGCAAAAAAGCGCAGCTTCGGAAAAAAGAAATATTTATATAAATGTCCGCCGAAAAATCGGAAAGAAAGAAAAGACCCGTCAGCTTAAGCCTTCCTTTTGTGCTGGTTTGCGAATTCGTCCACAAAACCCTTGCACATTTTCGAAAAGCGGTGGTAATCCTCGATATAATCGTTTTTCATTCCGCTGCTTATCCAGTCTATGCACACGCCTACAAGAGAGCATTTGACGATTTTTATGATTGCCTTTTTTTCCTCCTCGGTGGTGTCGAGGTCGGCGAAAAGGGCGTTTATATATTCGGTAACTGCATATTCACAGGCTTTTGTCAAAAAGCCGTCGTATATTTCCCGACCGAGAGAGCGGTATATGTGAAGCACTGCCCGCTTGTTTTCAAGGGCAAAATTAAATATGACATCAACGCATTGCTCAAGCGTGTCAAAGGAGGGACGGTTTTTTACGAAATCATCCGAAAGGCCGACGATTATGTCCTCGAGCAGGGCGGGTATGTCCTCGTAGTAATAGTAAAATGTGTTTCTGCTGACGCCGCAGCCGTCCACTATGTCTTTAACGCTGATTTTGTTGAGAGGCTTTTCGTTTAAAAGCTTGATAAAAGTTTTTTTAATTTCCTTTTTTGTAAAGTTAGCCATCTAAATCCCCCCAAAAAACCGCCGGTGCACTTGCCTTGCGCCGTGCAAAAGCAGGGCAAATCAACGCCTGCAAAAAGCACCGTTAAGGTCGGTTTGCGCCTGTTTATTACTATTGAAAATTATATTATATTGAAAAATAAAATTCAACCGTAAAATACTGTAAACAGCATTTGGTCAAAAAAGGTCAAGAAGTTCACGAATTGTTAACAAATAATTCATGGAATGGTCTTGACAACAGGGCGGCGCAGTGGTAAATTATACTTGCGTTAGCACTCAGGGACATTGAGTGCTAAACCGATGAAATCAAAAGAAAAGCCTTAAACCGTTACGGAGGTGAACAAGGTGGAGCTGAGTGAAAGAAAAAAAATGGTGCTTTCGAGCATTGTGGAGCAATACATCGCCACGGGTGCGCCGGTCGGCTCAAAGACCGTGTGCGGCGCGCTTGATTCGGCCTGTTCTTCCGCCACGGTCAGAAACGAGATGGGTGAGCTTATCGAGCTTGGCTTTCTTGTTCAGCCCCATACCTCGGCCGGCAGAATTCCTTCAAACAAGGGTCTTCGTTTCTATGTTAACAGCCTTATGAAGAAATATAAGCTGTCGGAGCAGGATAAAAGCTTTATCGACAACGCCCTTCCGAAATATATCGACAATCCCGACGATTTTATGGTCAAGGCGGGAACGGTTCTTGCAAACATAACCCGCTGCGCCGCCGTGACCACCGTCCCGATAGACAGTGAGGCATCTCTCGCCCGTGCCGAGGTTATCCCCATGGGTGCGGGAACGGCGCTGCTTGCGGTGCTTACCTCCTCGGGAATGATAAAAAACCGCGTCTGTCACTGCGATGCGTCCCTTGGCGCCGAGGATGCCGAGCTTTTCGCCAAGGTCATAAACAAGGCCTTTGCAGGTGCCCGTCTTTCGGCCATCACCCCTGCGAGGGTGCAGTCGCTTGCCGCCGCCTTCGGGGACAGGATGCTTGTGCTTTCTCCGATTTTGAACGGTTTTTTCCTTATTGTCGAGGATTTTGTCGACATGAAATATCGTTTCGAGGGGGAAACAAACCTTCTTTTCAGAAACGACATGACCGAAGAAAATCTGCTTAAAATTTTGGGCTTTTTAAATCGGCGGGGATCGCTGTCCGACATTTTAAAACGGACGGGAGACAGCACCGAGGTGCTTATCGGAGAGGAAACCGACGAAGAGGCACTTTCCTCGGCGGCCATTATTTCGGCGGGATATGCCGGCAGGTCGCACATCATCGGAAAGATTGCCATAATCGGCCCGGCCAAGCTTGATTATTTCCACTTTATCCCCGGCATAGAATATTTTGCTTCGGCAATCGAAAAAATACTTTTAAGAAGCATTTAAACGGTTTAAAAATATGCTTTTATTATTAAACAATATTTAAGAGGTGTGAATTTTGAAAGAAAAAAAGCAACATACCGAAAACGCCAATCCTGCCGAGCAGGAGACCGAAACCCCCGTTAACGCAAAGGCGGAGGAACAGGCCGAAAACAAAAAGCAGGGCAGGAAGAACAGCAATAAGTCTCAACAAAAGAGCGACGAGAAAAATTGCGAAGGCGGCAAAACCGAAAACAAAAACGCCGACGGAGAAAAGCTTGAGGCTCTTGAAAAACAGCTTGCCGAGCAAAAGGACATGTATTTAAGGCTTGCGGCCGAATTCGACAACTACAAAAAGCGCACCAAAAGGGAGGCCGAGGCACTGGGATCGTTTTCCCGGGCAGAGGTGGTTAAAGGTCTTTTGCCGGCGCTTGATAACTTTATGCGGGTCAAATCGGCCGACGGGAATTCCGACGAATTCAAAAAGGGCGTTGAGCTGAGCATAAAGTCGTTTACCGACGCGCTCGAAAAGCTGGGCGTTGAGGAGATCGATTGTGAGAATGCCGTTTTCGATCCAGAGATACACTATGCGGTGGCTCAGATCGAGGACGAAAAATTAGGTGAAAACACCGTGGCGCAGGTTATGCAAAAGGGCTATAAAATAGGGGATAGGGTTATCCGACATGCTATGGTTTCGGTTGCAAACTGCAAATAAAAACGCTGTTGATGCCCGTGCTTTTAAAAGGCGCGGGAATTAATAAATATTATAAGCCGTCGGCTCAACACCGACAAAACAAACATTAACAATGTAATCAATTCAATCAGATTCGGAGGAAATAAAAATGGCAAAAATCATTGGTATCGATCTTGGTACAACAAACTCTTGCGTAGCGGTTATCGAAGGCGGCGAGCCCGTGGTCATCGCAAACGCCGAAGGGGCAAGAACAACTCCCTCTGTCGTCGCTTTTTCCAAGGACGGCGAAAGAATGGTGGGACAGGTGGCAAAAAGACAGGCCATCACCAATCCCGACCGCACTATTTCATCTATTAAAAGAGATATGGGTACAGCCCGAAAGGTCAATATCGACGGCAAGGACTTTACCCCTCAGGAAATTTCTGCAATCATTCTTCAAAAGCTTAAAACCGACGCCGAAAGCTATCTTGGCGACAAGGTGACCGAGGCGGTCATCACCGTTCCCGCATATTTCACCGACGCACAGCGTCAGGCCACTAAGGATGCGGGTAAGATCGCAGGCCTTGAGGTCAAGCGTATTATCAACGAGCCCACTGCGGCCGCTCTTGCATACGGAATCGACAAGGAAACCGACCAAAAGGTTATGGTTTACGATTTGGGCGGCGGCACCTTCGATGTTTCCATAATCGAAATGGGCGACGGCGTTCAGGAGGTTCTCGCAACGGCCGGTAACAACCGTCTGGGCGGCGACGACTTCGATAAGCGCATTATGGACTGGATGGTCGACACCTTTAAGCAGCAGAACGGCATCGACCTTACCGGCGACAAAATGGCTATGCAGCGCATTAAAGAGGCGGCCGAAAAGGCGAAAATCGACCTTTCGGGCATGACCTCCACCGACATCAACCTCCCCTTCATCACCGCCGACGCCAACGGCCCCAAGCACTTTGAGGCTACCCTTACCCGTGCAAAATTCAACGAGCTGACCGCCGACCTTGTGGAAGCCACCATGGGGCCCGTAAAGCAGGCGCTTTCCGACTCGGGACTTTCTGCTTCCAACCTCGACAAGGTGCTTCTCGTAGGCGGCTCAACCCGTATTCCCGCCGTTCAGGAGGCAATCAAAAACTTCACCGGCAAAGAGCCCTTCAAGGGCATCAACCCCGACGAGTGCGTTGCCGTTGGCGCCGCTCTCCAGGCAGGCGTTCTCGGCGGAGATGTTAAGGGGCTGCTTCTGCTCGATGTTACTCCTCTGTCCCTCGGTATCGAGACCATGGGCGGAATAAACACAAAGGTTATCGAAAGAAACTCCACCATTCCCACTAAGAAGAGCCAGATTTTCTCCACCGCCGCCGACGGACAGACCTCCGTTGAGGTGCATGTCCTCCAGGGCGAGCGTGAATTTGCAAAGGACAACAAGACCCTCGGCGTATTTCATCTCGACGGAATTGCTCCCGCACCGAGAGGAATTCCTCAGATCGAAGTAACCTTCGACATCGACGCCAACGGAATCGTTAATGTTTCTGCCGCCGACAAGGGCACCGGCAAGGAACAGCACATCACCATTACCTCCAGCACCAACATGTCCAAGGACGACATCGACAAGGCCGTTAAGGAGGCCGAGCAGTATGCCGCCGAGGACAAAAAGCGCCGTGAGGATGTTGACATACGCAACAACGCCGACCAGATGGTTTACCAGTGCGAAAAGACCCTGACCGATATGGGCGACAAGCTTGACGAGGGCGAAAAAGCCGCCGTTCAGGCCAAGATCGACGAGACCAAGGAAGCATTAAAGGGAGACGACATCGAGAAGATCAAAACCGCCTCCGAGGCTTTGCAGCAGGAGATTTACAAGATTTCCGAAAAGGTATATAAGGCCGCTCAGGAGGCTGCCGCGGCGCAGCAGGGTGCAAATCCTGCCGACGGAGCAGCGGGTGCGGGCGCAAACGGCGCAGCCGACGGCTCTAATGTTTACGAGGCCGATTATAAAGACGCCGACGACGACAAAAAGAACTGATGCAGGCGGTTCACCGATCATCGGTCGGCAACCGTCAGTCTGCAACAAAC
>CAKSPR010000035.1 GCA_934486455.1 uncultured Eubacteriales bacterium | reverse complement strand
GAGAACTTCTCGGATGATATATTAAAATTAAAAGAGGCATTACGCACGGCTGACGCCGTGGTGATCGGCGCCGGAGCCGGTCTTTCCACCTCTGCCGGATTTGTTTACACCGGCGAACGGTTTGAAAAATACTTTTCCGACTATGCGGAAAAGTACGGTATCAAGGATATGTATTCCGGCGGCTTTTATCCCTTTGCCACGCCGGAGGAGCATTGGGCATATTGGAGCAGATACATTTTTGTTAATCGTTATATGGATCCGCCTACTGATTTATACAACAAGCTGTATGAATCGGTTAAGGATAAAGATTATTTCGTAATCACAACAAATGTTGACCATTGCTTTCAAAAGGCGGGCTTTGATAAAAAGCGACTTTTCTACACGCAGGGCGATTACGGTCTGTTTCAGTGCAGTGAGCCGTGCTGTCGGGAAACTTTTGATAACAAGAATATTATTTTTGAAATGCTCAAACAGCAAAAGGACATGAAAATTCCGACAGAGCTTTTGCCGGTCTGTCCTCATTGCGGGAAACCGCTTACAATGAACTTGCGAAGCGATGATAAATTCGTTGAGGACGAGGGTTGGCATCGTGCGGAAGAACGGTATGAAAATTTTCTACGCACCCGTGAAGGTCAAAAAATTCTATTTCTTGAATTGGGCGTCGGCTATAATACTCCGGTCATCATCAAATACCCCTTCTGGCAGATGACAGCGAAAAATCCAAACGCCACATACGCCTGCATCAACCAAGGGCAGGCGGTGTGTCCGCAAGAGATCGAGCAGCAGTCTATCTGCGTCGATGCAGATGTTGGATACGTTGTATCTTTAGCTGCATAAAAAAAATAGCAGCAGGGATTTTTCCCTGCCGCTATTGTGTTTTATACTGTGTAAGAACAGGTCAAAGAACGACTGAAAATGATAAAAAGGAAAAGAGCTATCTGACTTCACTAACAGAAATCAAATAGCTCTTTATTCTTGGATAATCGAAAATGTTATCATTTTGTTGCCACGGGGTACTTTTGTAAAGCAAAAACCCGGTGTTTGTGCGGGGTTACGGCGTTTCGTACATCATTCCCACTCGATGGTTGCGGGGGGCTTGTCGGTGACATCGTAGAGCACGCGGTTGACCGACTTGACCTCGGTGGTTATGCGGCGGGAAATGCTTCGGATGAGCGAAATGGGAAGATCGGCCCACTGGGCGGTCATATAATCGGTGGTGTTGACGGCGCGCAGGGCTATGGTGTATTCAAAGGTTCTGTGGCCGCCCCTTACTCCTGTTGTGAGGGTCTCGGGGATGATGGCGAAATACTGACCGATTTTTTTGGAGTATCCCGCATTTTCAATTTCTTCGCAGAAAATGGCGTCGGCCTCCCTGAGAATTTCGAGCCGTTCCTTTGTAATTATCCCGATACATCTTACCGCAAGACCGGGTCCCGGGAAGGGTTGGCGGTTGACGATGTATTCGGGCAGCGAAAGCTCGGCCGCAAGGCGGCGCACCTCGTCCTTAAAGAGCATTTTAAGCGGCTCGACAAGTCCCTTGAAGTTGATTTTTTCGGGAAGTCCTCCAACATTGTGGTGGCTTTTGACCATTTTGGCGCCGGTCGTTCCCGACTCGATTATGTCGGGGTAGATGGTGCCCTGGGCAAGGTATTCGGCGTCATCGAATTTTTCGGCCTCGGCTTCAAAAATCCTGATAAATTCCTCGCCGATTATCTTTCTTTTTTGCTCGGGGTCGGAAACGCCCACAAGCTTGAAAAGGAACTTTGTTTCGGCGTTTACCCGAATGAAGGTCAGGTCGCGATCCTTAAAGGCGGCCTCTATCTGATCGCCTTCGTTTTTTCGCATCAGACCGGTGTCAACGAATATGCAGATGAGCCGGTTGCCGATTGCCTTTGAAAGCAGGGCGGCAAGTACCGAGGAATCGACGCCGCCCGAAAGACCGAGAATTACACGGCTTTCGCCCACCTGTTCTCTTATTTGCTCGACGCTTTCGTCTATAAAGGTCTTGACCGACCAGTCGCCTGAAAATTCGCAGGTGTTTTTCAAAAATGTGTTGAGGCAGACCTTGCCCTTTCCGCTGGAGAGGGCTTCTACCGATATTCCCGCGCCCTGGCCTACCTCCAGTACGGGTATGCCCAGCTCGTCCACCCAGGAAAGCTTTTGCCTGTGAATAAGGGGAATGTCCTGAAAAGAGCCCGTGATTATAATGCCCTTCGGCTCGGCCTCTTTAAGCTTTTCGGGTGTGACGGTTGCGGGTAAAACCTCGCAGAAAACATCACATTCCCGCACCCTTCTTGCCACGGTTTGAGCCTGAGGACCGCCGACGCTGAGCACAATCATTTTTTCGTGTTTCATTTTTTCTCCTCCGTTTTTGCGTTATCTTTAAGTTTTTCGACAAGGTCTTTGTCGGGAGTGACAAAAGCAGTGCTGTAGTTTTCGTATATTACAAGGCCGAAGGGGGCGCCCGACGGCTTTTTCACCCGCCGCACGGGACAAAAATCCACTGCCACGCCCCGGCTTTCCGACGCCTTTGAAAGGGTGGCGGCAATGATTGCCGCCTCGGTAAGGGTGCTGTCGGGGACGGTGCTTCCGCCGCTTTTTACAATGACATGACTTCCGGCGCTGTCCTTAACATGAAACCAAATGTCGCTTTTGTCGGCTTCTTTAAGGGTCAGCCGGTCATTTTGCTTGTTATTTTTTCCGGCCAGAATGTCAAATCCGTCGGATGAAACAAATCTTTCAAAGGGAAGGGGTTTTTCCTTTGTTTTCTTTTGACCCGATCTTTTGATATATCCCGAGTCGGCAAGCTCGCTTCTTATTTCGGCAAGCTCGGACGTTGTTTTGGCACGGGAAAGCTCATCGAAAACGCTTTCTATGTATTTAAGATCCTGCTCGCCCTTTTGAATAAACCCTTCCAAAAGCTGAGAGGCGGTGCAGGCCTTGCGGTATTCCTTAAAATACTTTTGAGCGTTTTGGGCGGGGGAAAGGGCGGCGTTTAGGGGTATCTTTATCTGTTCGAGATTTTCGGAATAATAGTCGGTTACCGTGCAGGAGGTGTCCCCGGGTTTTATGGCGTGGATATTTGCCTTTATAAGCTCGCCGTATTTGCGCTTGTGGTCGCTGTTTCTGGCCTTTTCAAGCTCGGCTTTCCGTATGTTTATTTTTTTCGAGATGCGGGAGGAGGCGTTTGAGAGCAATCGCAGAATGTCCTGAGAGGCCGAGTGCATTCTTGCCTTTTGTTCCCGCTCGGAGTAATATTCGTCCAAGGCCTTTGACAGGCTGCCGAATTCCTTTACGTCGGCGGCGCTGCCGTATTGCGATATTTTCAAAAATGAAAAATCAAAGGGCTTTTGGTTTTTATCTGTGAGGATAACGGGATGAGCGTCGCCGCTTTGAAGGGCGGCCTTTAATGCTTCAAGCTCCCTTTTCAGCCGATCCTTTAAAATGCTTCCGAATTCCGAAAGGGGGGTGTCGGCTTTGTCGGAAACGCGGTACTCGAGCTCTCTGCAAACAATGGGAGAAAGCCCCTGCATGACCGAAAGCAGGGCGGAAGAAAGATTTCTTTCCCCGCTTGATAAAACCGTTTCGATTATTTTATCGGTGGGCTCGGCGGTCAGATCGAGCCAATCGGCTTTCGGAGGCATTGTATAGGTGACGCCGGGCATTAAAACTCTTGCCGTGTCGGAGGCGTCGGTACGGCGGACGGCGTCGGTCACCTTGCCGTTTCGGTCGATAAGCACGATGTTTGATGACCTGCCCATGACCTCGCAGGCGAGAGTCAGCTTTACCCTGTCTCCCAGCTCGTTCGACCCTTCAAAGTCGATGAAGGCCACGCGCTCAAGTCCCTCCTGGCGGATGCCCAGCACCTTTGCACCCACAAGCTTGTTGCGGAAAAGCATGCAAAGCATGGGGGGAGAGGAGGGGTTTTCGATGGGCGTCTCGGTAAGCTGTATGCGTGCCCCCGAAGGGTTGGCCGAAAGGAGCAATCTTCCCGAAAAGTTTTTATTTCTTAAAGAAAAAACAAAGACGGTTTTTGAAGGCTGAAAAATTTTATCCACTCTTGCACCGACGATAAGCGGTTCAAGCTCGCTTATCATAAGCTTTAAAAACGCTCCGTCAAAGGCCATGGCCGTTCCTCCTTTCGGGTAATGCTTTTTGCGTTGCCGTATCTGCATCTTTCCGATGCGGCATACCGTGACAATTAAAATGCTTTCGGGTTACGGGTTTTAAAAATCGCGTCGAAGAAACGGATATTTTGCACGGTTTTGCCGCAAAAGAGTTGCGCCAAACACAACATTGCGGTTCAAAAACTATTATAACACACAAAATATAAGATTACAACGAAAAAAAGCTTTACAACGCAATTATTTTCGGTATATAATATACAATGTACAAGCAGCTTTAAAACGGAAAAGAATGTTAAGTCGGCAAGCAAGAGGAAAACGGGCCGGCGTCATTATCGCATATAAAAGCTTTTTAATTCAGGTTAAAAGGAAAGGAAGAAAAAGAATGGAAAAGAAATACTCTGTTTCGCTTGCCAAGATAATAGGCGAATTTGCGCTTGAACAGATATATATGCCCTGCGATCCGTCCGACCTGTATGTTACCACCTCCGACATAAACCGCCCGGGTCTTCAGCTTGCGGGATTTTTTGAATTTTTCGACAACGACCGTGTTCAGATAATCGGAAGAAACGAGACCACATACCTTCAGGAAAGCGAGCCCGCCCTGCGGTTTGAGCGTATAAAGGAGCTTATCTCGAGAAAGCCCCCTGCGGTCATAATAACCAGAGGAATAGAGCCGCTTTCGGAAATAACGCAAATGGCCAACGAATACAAAGTGCCGATACTTCGCACAAGCGACACAACATCGGCCTTTATGTCGGCGCTTATATCCTACCTTAATGTCGAGCTTGCACCGAGAATAACCCGGCACGGAGTGCTTGTCGAGGTTTACGGCGAGGGCGTGCTTATGCTGGGAGAAAGCGGAGTGGGCAAAAGCGAAACCGCCATAGAGCTTGTAAAGCGGGGCCACCGTCTCATTGCCGACGACGCGGTGGAAATACGCAGGGTATCGTCCAAAACTCTTGTCGGTTCTTCTCCCGATAATATTCGGCATTTTATAGAGCTAAGAGGAATAGGAATTATAAATGCCAGAAGGATATTCGGTATCGGCTCGGTTAAAATGACCGAAAAGATCGATATGGTTGTAAACCTCGAGCAGTGGGACAAAAACAAGGTGTACGACCGCATGGGTGCGGTCAGTGAAAAGACGAGGATACTCGACCTTGATATTACATCGGTCACCATACCGGTCAAGCCCGGCCGAAACCTTGCGGTCATCATAGAGGTTGCGGCAATGAACAACCGTCAGAAAAAGATGGGATATAACGCGGCTCAGGAGCTTCTTCATAAGCTCGGACTCGAAAGCGAAGCAGAGACCGAGCAGCAAAACACCATCTGGCCGGAAATATAGGAGGATAAACATAAAATGTATCACATAGGAATAGATTTAGGCGGAACAAACATTGCCGTCGGAGTTACCGACGATGACCTTAAAATTATCGGACGGGGAAGAAGAAAAACCCCTCAGGGAGCCGAGTCGGACATCATTTTAAAGGAAATGGCGGCCGCTTCGGCGGCGGCGGTACAGGACGCGGGACTTAGCATGTCGGACATTTCCGACGCGGGAATTGCCGCTCCCGGTACCGTTAATTCCGAAACGGGGGTAATTAAATATTCAAACAACATAAAGTTTGAAAATTATCCCGCCGTTGAAAAGCTTAAAGAGCTTTTAAAGGTCGACAAATGCCGCATCGCAAACGACGCCAATGCCGCCGCATACGGAGAGCTGCTTGCGGGAGCGGGAAAGGGCTGCAAAAATTTTGTGGCCGTGACCCTCGGCACAGGCGTGGGAAGCGGAATTATAATTGACGGGAAAATTCTCACCGGGTCGAACTTTGCGGGCGCCGAGGTCGGTCATACATATCTCATTGCCGGAGGGGAAAAGTGCTCCTGCGGAAACCGCGGCTGCTTTGAGGCATATGCTTCGGCCACCGCTCTTAAACGCCAGACCGCAAGAGCCATGAAGGAGCATCCCGAGTCGATCATGTGGAGGATTGCCAAAAGCCCCGACCAGGTCGATGGCAGAACGGCCTTTGACGCCATGAGAAAGAACGACAGGGCGGGCAAAGAGGTGGTCGATAACTACATCCGTTATGTGGCAGCGGGGATTGTCAACATCATAAACATATTCCAGCCGGAGTTTGTTTGTATAGGCGGGGGAATTTGCAACGAAAAGGAAACCCTGCTTGCTCCCATAAGAGAATTTATCGATAAACACGACTATAATCGCGACCGCTCGGTGCGCACAAAGCTTGTTACGGCAAAGCTCGGCAACGACGCAGGAATTATCGGCGCAGCGGGGCTTTATCGACTTGATTGACGGTTGGCTTAAATTGCCGACAGCCGCCCGGCTAAAAGCCTTGTGCGGCAAAACAAAACCTGTAAAAACGGGGTGCTTTTGATTTGGAAAACATGGAATCACTGAAGGAATATTGCGAAACCGCCGGCTGCGCCTATCTTGAAAAGGAGCCCATGTCTGCTCATACCACCTTTCGCATAGGCGGCGAGGCTGATGTTTTCATAAAACCGGCTTCGGAAGAGGTGCTTAAAGGGGTGCTTTTTGCCCTTAAAGAGACAGGCATTCCCTATTATTGCATCGGCGGCGGCTCAAACCTGCTGGTCAGCGATTTCGGCATACGGGGCGCGGCTCTTTACACCGGAGGTTTTTCCGACATGACACTGCTTGACGGCTGCGTTATCGAATGCGGTGCAGGGGTAAAGCTTTCCCGTATGTGCTCCTTTGCTCTTGAAAACTCCCTTTCGGGCTGTGAATTTGCCTGGGGAATACCGGGTACCGTAGGCGGAGCGGTTTACATGAATGCCGGAGCCTACGGCGGAGAGGTCAAGGATATACTCGTGTCGGTCAGGCACATGACTCCCGACGGGGAAATCGAAGAAGTCTCGGCGGAAAGCCTTAAACTCGGTTATCGCACAAGTGTCTATGACAAAAACAGAAATATAATTCTTTCGGCCAAATTTAAGCTTCACCCGGGAGACAAAAACGAAATCAGAGAAAAATTGGACGACCTTCGTGCCAGAAGAAAGGAAAAGCAGCCCATCGACCTTCCAAGCGCCGGAAGCACCTTTAAGCGCCCCGAGGGACACTTTGCGGGCACGCTTATCGAACAATGCGGCCTTAAAGGGACGGCGGTGGGCGGAGCCGCGGTCAGCGAAAAGCACGCGGGATTTGTGGTTAATGCAAACGGTGAAGCCACCTGCAGCGAGGTGTTAAGGCTTATCGAGCTTGTCAAAAATACCGTTTTCGAAAAAACCGGAGTGCTTCTTGAGCCGGAGGTAAAGGTCGTAAAATAATTTTTATATTAAAAACAAGCCCGGAGACACTTAAACAAGGTTGGAGACACGGGCTGAAACATCGGTCGGAGGACATCGGCGGGATCGGGATTTTTAAATAATCGCGGAAAAAACCGAAAGGAAAAACAAAGGGAAGTGGAATAATGGAATTTGTAATTGTTACGGGGCTTTCGGGCTCGGGGAAATCCAGAGCGGTCGACGCCCTTGAGGACATCGGCTTTTTCTGCGTTGATAACATGCCGCCTTCCTTTATTGAAAAAATATACGAGCTTTGCGCCGAGGAGGAAATGGAAAAGGTGGCGGTTGTAACCGACGCCAGAGGCGGTTACCTTTTCCACGATATTGCCAAGACCCTCGACAGCCTGGATGCGCAAAAAATCGACTATAAAATACTGTTTTTCGAATGCTCGGACGAGGTGCTTCATAAGCGATACAAGGAAACCAGAAGAAAACACCCGCTCATCGACGACTGCGAAGGCTCGGTAACGGCGGCGGTAAAAAAGGAAAGGGTGCTTCTTGAAACGCTCAGGGGAAGAGCCGACTATATAATTGATACGACCCAGCTTTCTCCCGCCCAGCTTAAAGAGCGTATAAGCGAGATATTCCTCGGGGATTCGGTTAAAGGACTGAGAATAACCTGCATGTCCTTCGGATTTAAATACGGCGCCCCCACCGAGGCCGACATGGTATTTGATGTGCGCTGTCTGCCCAATCCTTTTTACATCGACGAGCTGAGAGAAAAGACCGGCCTCGACCGCGAGGTTTACGATTATGTCATGGAAAAGGAAGAAACAAAGGGCTTTGCCGTCAGATTTTTCGACATGATGGACTACCTCATTCCTCTTTACGGCGAGGAGGGTAAAAGCTCTCTTGTTGTTGCGGTGGGATGCACCGGCGGCAAGCACCGCTCGGTGACCCTTGCCGAGGCTCTTTGCCGACATCTGGGTGAAAAAGGAATTAAGGCCGCCACGGTACACCGTGACATAACAAGAGGAAGAAAATGAGCGAGCTGAGCTTTTCGGGCAGAGTCAAAAAAGAGCTTTGCGCCGTTAAAAACGAAAGAGATTGCTGTAAAAGGGCGGAATGCTACGGTGCAATGCTGTTTTTCCGCAGCTTTTCCCACAGCAACATATCCTTTAAAATCGAATATGAATTTTGCAGTCAGCGTTTTGAACAGCTCATTTTCGACACCCTTGACACAAGGGTGCAAATTACACGCCCGGGCACAAAAAACGGACTTTTTTCGGGTAAAATAGACAATGGGCTTTGTGAGGGTATATTTAATTTCTTTTTTCATAATAAAAAGGACACATCCCTTTGCATAAACCGCGGAAATATTGACAGTGACTGCTGTGTTTCGGCCTTTTTACGAGGTGCTTTTCTTTCGGCGGGAAGCGTTACATCTCCCGAAAAGGAATATCATCTGGAATTCAAGGTGGCATATAAGCATCTTGCCAACGACCTTGTCACCTTTATCGGGGACTATTTTACTCCGCCTAAAATTACCACCAGAAAATCGGCTTATGTGGTGTATTATAAAGACAGCGGTGTCATTGAGGATTTTATCACCCTTATGGGGGGACAGCTTTCTTCGATGGATTTTATGCAGGCAAAAATGATGAAGGAAATGCGCAACAATGTCAACCGCACCACCAACTGCATAACCGCCAACATTTCAAAGACACTTTCGGCGGTCAGCCGTCAGAAAAAGGCCATTGAAATTATAGAAAAATCGGGCGGACTTGAGCTTTTGCCTCCCTCTCTTTACGAGGTGGCGGTGCTCAGAAAGCAAAACGAGGACGCCTCTCTCAACGAGCTGAGAGAGCTGTTAAGCGAGCCGCTGAGCCGTTCCGGACTCAATCACAGGCTGGAAAAAATCATCGAGATTTCCGAAAGGCTCGAGCAGGGAAAGGCAGAGTGATTGAAAAACGGGGATGGCCTGTCTGTCGGGAAGACGGCCGCAGGAGGCGCGGCGGCGAACACGGGACGCAGTGCAGGGCATCGGATGTATCTGTCTTGCGGTAAGGCTGATCTGCCGCTTGTCGTGCGGTCGGCGTGGATCAACGGCATTGGCGGGAATTGCAGTTGTTCTGTTTTAATTATTATTTCCGATGAGTACAGAGTAAACGCCGCCGAGTGTCAAATCGGCGGAAAACAGTAAAAAAACAGGGGATAAGAAAATGAAAGATTTCGTCCACCTTCATCTGCATAGCGAATACAGCCTCCTTGACGGCGCCTGCCGTATAAAGGAGCTGGTTTCGTCCGTTAAAAACCTCGGGCAAAACGCCGTGGCCATTACCGACCACGGGGTTATGTACGGGGTAATTGATTTTTATAAGGAATGTAAAAGGCAGGGCGTTAAACCCATTATCGGGTGCGAGGTGTATGTTGCAAAGGGGGATATGGAGGAGAAAATCAAAAGAGGTGGGACAAGCTATAACCATCTGCTTCTTCTTTGCAAAAGCAACGAGGGCTATAAAAACCTCATAAAGCTTGTATCCATGTCCTTTTCAAAGGGGTTTTATCAAAAGCCCCGCATAGATAAAAAGCTGCTGAAAAAGCACAGCGGCGGGCTTATCGCCCTTTCGGCCTGCCTTGCGGGGGAGATACCGCAGCTCCTTTTAAACGGAGATTACGACGGGGCAAAGCAGTCGGCGCTGTGGTTTGAGAGCGTTTTCGGAAAGGGCAACTTTTATATCGAGCTTCAGGATCACGGAATCCCCGAGCAAAAGGATATTTTACCGAAGCTTATAAATCTTTCAAAAGAAACCGGCATACCCGCGGTCGCCACCAACGATGTCCACTATATAAAACCCGACGACGCCTTTGTTCAGAAGGTGCTTATTTGCATACAAACCGGGAAAACCGTCGACGACGAGGGCGGCCTTGAATTTTCCTCCGACCAGTTTTATCTTAAATCGGGGGAGGAGATGGAAAGCCTCTTTTCGGCACTGCCGCAGGCTCTTGAAAACACCGTTAAAATTGCCGACATGTGCAATGTGGAATTTGAATTCGGAAAAACAAAGCTTCCCCATTTCGACATCGAGGGAGATCACTTCGAATACCTTAAAGGCCTTTGTGAAAAGGGACTTTTAAAGCACTACGGCGAGCATCCCGCCCCTGAAATTATCGAGCGGATGAACTATGAGCTTGACACCATAAACAAAATGGGGTATGTGGACTATTATCTCATTGTTTACGATTTTATAAACTATGCCAAAAGCCACGGAATTCCCGTCGGCCCCGGAAGAGGCTCGGGGGCGGGAAGCCTTTGCGCATATCTTTGCTCCATAACCGAGATTGATCCAATTAAATATAACCTTATCTTCGAGCGGTTTTTAAATCCCGAAAGGGTCAGCATGCCCGATTTTGATGTGGATTTTTGCTATGTCAGAAGAGAAGAGGTCATAAAATATCTGGTCGGGAAATACGGCTTTGACCACATTGCCCAGATTGTCACTTTCGGAACTCTTGCCGCCCGGGCGGCGGTCAGAGATGTGGGAAGAACTCTCGGAATGTCCTATTCGGCAGTGGATGCCGTGGCCAAAAGAATTCCCCAAAAGCACGGAGTTACCCTTAAATCGGCCCTTTCGTCCTCCCCCGAGCTTTCGGAGCTTTACGGCAGCGATGAGGAGGTCAAAAAGCTAATCGACATTGCCGAGCGGGTAGAGGGAATGCCCCGCCACGCCTCCACCCATGCGGCAGGAGTGGTCATAACCCGCGAGACTGTGGACAGTTATGTTCCTCTTGCAAAAAGCGACGACGCAATGGTTACCCAGTATACAATGACCGCCCTTGAGGAGCTGGGGCTTCTTAAAATAGACCTTTTGGGACTTCGCACCCTCACGGTTATTTCCGACGCCGAAAAGGAAATTAAAAAGAAGCATCCCGATTTTGATATTGAAGCCGTCGACATCGATGACGGAAAGGTTTACGAGCTTATTTCCTCGGGAAAGACCGACGGCCTTTTCCAGCTTGAATCGGCAGGGATGAAAAGCGTGCTCACAAGGCTTAAACCTCAAAGCCTTGAGGACATAATCGCCGTTATATCCCTTTATCGCCCGGGGCCTATGGATTCCATCGGCAAATACATCGAAAACCGCCACTCAAAAAAGCCCGTAAGCTATTTGACGCCGCTTCTTGAGCCGATATTAAAGGTGACCTACGGCTGTCTTGTTTATCAGGAACAGGTCATGCAGGTGTTCAGGGATCTTGCGGGATATTCCTTCGGCCGCGCCGACATTGTGCGAAGGGCGATGGCCAAGAAAAAGCACGATGTTATGGAAAAGGAACGGGAAACCTTTATTGAGGGGTGCGGAAAAAACGGCATCGAAAGGTCTGTTTCAAACGAGCTTTTCGACGATATGACCTCCTTTGCGTCATATGCCTTCAACAAATCTCATGCTGCGGCATACGCCCTTGTGGCATATCGCACCGCCTTTTTAAAATGTCATTATCCCGCCGAATTTATGGCCTCTCTTATGTCAAATACCATCGGCGACGCACCGAAATATATCGCCGAATGCTCAAGAATGGGCATAAAGGTTCTGCCGCCCGATGTTAATGTCAGCCAAAGAGATTTTTCGGTTAGGGACGGACAGGTGGTTTTCGGACTTTTAGCCATTAAGAATTTAGGGCAAAATACAATTGAGACCATTCTTAAAGAACGCAGGGAAAAGGGCAAATTTACCGATTTTGTGGATTTCTGCCGCCGCCTTTACGGCAGAGAGCTTAACAAAAAAGGTCTTGAAAGTCTTATAAAAAGCGGTGCTCTTGATAAGCTGGCCTTCAGCCGAGCCTCCATGCTTGCGGCATATGAGGGACTGCTTAGCACCCTTGCGGGAGACAGCAAAAGCAACATCGAGGGGCAAATGGATCTTTTCGGCACCGAGGAGGGAGCCGAGGAATATTATAAAATGCCCGTAATTCCCGAGCTTTCGCAGCCGGAGCTCCTTGCCATGGAAAAGGAGACCACGGGGATTTATATTTCCGGCCATCCCGCTCTTAAATTTGACAAATTCAAAAGCAAGTGGCGCATAACCGATATTTCCGATGCCGAAGCTGACGGGCTTGACGGAAAAAGGGTAACCCTTCTCGGGATAATCGGCGGCGTCAAAAAGAAGCTGACCAAATCGGGAGAGCAAATGGCAAACCTGATTTTGGAGGACACCACCGGTAGCATGGAGGTTCTTGTTTTTCCGAGGACATTTGCCGAAAATCAAAGGAGCATTGTTGACGGGGCGGTTGCGGTAGTCAGCGGGAGAATAAGCCGGCGGGACGAGCGCCAAAGTCAGATAATATGCGAGAGCATCGTGCCTGCCGAAAAATACGGCGGAACACTCGCCGCGCAGGGGGCGAAGCCGCAGAGAAACGGAAACGGGAGAAATGTCCCGTACAGCGGGCAAAACCCCTACGGCCGCGATGAGGCTTATGCCGAACGGGAGGGTGAAAACACCTCTTCAAAATCGAAATATTACGGCCTTCATCTGCTTCTTCCGTCGAATGAGGGAGAGGTGTACGACAGGGTAATAAATCTTTTGGAAATTTTCGACGGACAAACCCCGGTATATTTCAAGTTTTCGGACAGCGGAAAACGGGTGCAGGCGCCGAAAAAGCTGTTTGTTCAGCCAAACGATCCTCTTTTTGACGAGCTTAAACGGATACTGGGCGAAAAAGCGGTGTTTTTCAAGCAATAATCAGTGGATAAATTCGACAAATATCTTGACAATTCATTTAAAAATGATACAATAAAATAAGTTTTTAAAATGTAATATAAGTACATTTGGGATTTGGGAGGCTTTTAAAATGAATGTAAAGACCATTGGTGTTTTGACCAGCGGGGGAGACGCCCCCGGAATGAATGCGGCCGTAAGAGCGGTCGTCAGAACCGCCCTCAGCAAAGGAATGAGGGTTAAGGGTATACACCGCGGATATAACGGTCTTATCGAGGACGATGTTTTTGATATGAACATCCGCAGCGTTTCGGATATTATCCACCGCGGAGGTACCGTACTGTTCACCGCCAGAAGCCCTCGCTTTAAGGAAGAGGAAGGAATGCAGACCGCCATTAAAACCTGCGAAAAGCACGGAATCGACGGAATCGTTTGCATCGGCGGCGACGGAACCTATCGCGGAGCAAGAGATCTTTCGGAAAGAGGAATTCCCTGTATCGGTATTCCCGGAACCATCGACAACGACATTGCCAGCACCGAGTATTCCATCGGATTTGACACCGCTGTCAACACCTGCATGGAAATGGTCGACCGTCTTCGCGACACGGCCCAGAGCCACGAAAGATGTACCATTGTTGAGGTTATGGGCAGAGGAGCAGGTTATCTTGCACTTCATTCGGGAATTGCCTGCGGTGCCACCACCATCCTCGTTCCCGAGGTTGAATATGATGTTGAAAAGGACATTGTCGACCGCATCTATCGCGCAAAGAATTCCGGCAAAAAGCATTTTATAATCGTTGTCGCCGAGGGAATCGGCGGGGTTGAAAAGCTGTCCCAGCAGATTCAGGCTGTGACCGGCATTGATTCCCGTGCCACCATTCTCGGTCATGTTCAGCGCGGAGGCTCGCCCAGCGTGCGCGACAGAGTTTGCGCCAGCGAAATGGGCTATGCGGCGGTTGATTTGCTTTCCCAGGGTATAGGCAACCGCGTTGTGGCTTATCAGCATGGCGAGCTTGTGGCCACCGACATCTTTGAGGCTCTTAAAATGGAAAAGCCCTTTGAATATGAGCTTTACGAAATAGCAAATACCATAAACAACTGATTGGGTAAAAGGGGAAGCTTTGCAAAAAGGACAGAGGATTTTTAAACAAAGCCCGTGTTTTTTGAAAGACGAAACCCTTTAAAAAACACACCTGTTTGCGGAATTCCCCCTAAAGCTGTGCCTTTTTTAGGTGCAGCTTTTTATATAATTTATTTTATTAAGAGGTGACATTATGAAAGAACTGCATCTAATATGCGAAGCACATCTTGATCCCGTGTGGCTTTGGGAATGGGAGGAGGGAGCCTCGGCTGCCATTTCCACCTTCCAGAGCGCGGCAAATTTGGCCGATGAATTCGACTACATTTTTTGCCACAACGAGGTAAGTCTTTATAAATACATTGCCGAGTATGCGCCAGACCTTTTTGAAAAAATAAAACAGCTCATAAAGGCGGGTAAATGGCATGTCATCGGCGGCTGGTATCTTCAGCCCGACGCCAATATGCCGGCCGGCGAAAGCTTTATACGCCATGCGCAGGTGGGACACAAATATTTTGCCGAGCATTTCGGAGAAAATCCCACTACGGCACTCAATTTTGATTCCTTCGGCCACACGAGAGGTCTTGTTCAGATAATCAGAAAATGCGGTCAGGACAGTTATATTTTTGTCCGTCCCTTCGGCGGAGAGCTTGATCTCCCGGATGATTTCTTTTGGTGGGAGGGCTTTGACGGAAGCAGGATAAAGGCCTTCCGTTCCCCCACATACAACAGCACATATTTCGGCTGCGCTAAAGGCCACTGCCAGGGGGTCAAGGGCGGCCGTGAGGACAGGGAAATATGGCTGTGCCTGTGGGGCGTCGGAAACCACGGCGGCGGACCTTCGAGAAAGGATCTTGCCGACATTAAGGAATGGATGGAATCCGACGATCAGTGCAGGATAATACACAGCACCCCCGAGGAATTCTTTAAAAGAGCCGAGCCGACGGCCGATTTTGATCAGTCGCTCCGCATATCGATGCCGGGCTGTTACACCTCGGCGTCGGAGCTGAAGCGCAAGCACATTGCTCTTGAAAACAGCCTTTATTCCACCGAGCGCGCTCTTTCTGCGGCGGCGCTTTCCGGACTTGTGACCTATCCCGAAAAGGATCTGGCCGATGTTACCGAGGATCTTTTAAACTGCGAATTCCACGACATCCTTCCCGGCTCGGCCACAAAGAGGGGAATCGAAAACGGACTGAGAATTATAAACCACGGTCTGCACATTGCCGAAATTTCCCGCGCGAAGGCCTTTTTCGCTCTTTCCCAAAACGAGCCCGTGGCCGAAAACGGAGAATATCCCATTCTTGTTTTCAACTTCCAGCCCTATGAATACGAGACCTATATCGAATGTGAATTCAACCTTGCCGAGCAAAACCACGACATCTCCCGCCAGAGCAAAATACGCCTTTTTGACGGGGACAAAGAGATTCCCTGCCAGATCATCCGCGAGGAGTCGAACCTTCTGCTCGACTGGAGAAAGAGAATACTTTTTAAGGCAGCTCTTCCCGCGCTTTCGGTCAAGCGGTTTAAGGCATTTGTGGAGTTTGAACCGGCAAAGCAGCCGCCCGTAACTCCCGAGACCGACATTGCTTTCGATAACGGCAGAATGCAGGTGGTTATAAGCCAAAAGACCGGTCTTATGACCTCCTATAAGGTGGACGGAAAGGAATATCTCGACGGCCCCGCCTTTGAGCCTTACATTTACACAGACAACGAGGATCCCTGGGGAATGGCCGATTTCCAGCACGTTGCAATGGGAAGCGACCCCGAGGCACTCCCCCTTTCGGTCTGCGACAAGGGCGTTTTCCGCGGAAGAACCAATGTTAAGGTGGTCGAGGACGGAGAGCTTTTACTCAGCGTTGAAAGCTTCTTTGAAGGCGAGCGGGCAGGAGTAAGACTGCTTTATAACATTTACAAAAAGGAAAACAAGGTGGATGTTAAGGTCAATGCCATCTGGAACGAGCAAAACCGCATGCTCAAGCTGCATATACCCACCGTTTTCAAAAAGGGCAATTATATCGGGCAGACCTCCTTCGGCACCGAGGTGCTTTATGATGACGGTCGGGAAAATGTCTCCCACAGGTTTGTTTCGGCCGGCGATGGAGAGCAAAACCGCCTTTCGATCATAAATAACTGCATTTACGGAAACAGCTTTTCAAACGGAGAGATCCGTCTGTCGCTGCTCAGAGGCGCAAGATACAGCGGCCACCCCATTCCCGAAACCATGCCTAATATCGGTCCCGACAGATATGTTTCGATAATCGACCAGGGCGAGCACGAATTTGAATTCCGTATGTGCGTTATGAACGAGGATGAGCTTGACAGGGAAGCGACCGAGTTTAATCTCCGTCCCTACGCCCTTAATGTGTTCCCCACCGGCAGCGGAAAAGGTATTGCCACCGTTAAGGTCAACCTGTCCAATCCCAAGATAACCATGTCGGCCTTCAAAAAATCCGAAACCGAGGAGGATTGCTACATTGCCCGATTCTACAACGGCTCGTCTCGTCCCGCCTCCGCCGACTTTACCCTCGGAGAACACACGGTGCACATCGATTTCGGCAAATACGAGGTCAAAACCGTTACCTGCAAAAAGGACGGTATGACGGTCGGCGACTTTATGAAAATATAAGGTCTTGAACCGAGAAATCGGATTTTAAATTTTTAAAATCGAAAAATAACATTTAAAAGATCTGCCAAATCAACCCTGGCAGGTCTTTTTGATTTAATTACCTTAAATAAAAAATCTTCTTTTGCACAACTTAATAAAGCAGGCTGCAAGTGTTGTACATTAAAAAACAGATCATTGATTTTTCCTCCGATTTGTTTTTAAAGGTGCGGCACAAAGGAGGTTTTTAAATTAAATAAGATACCCAAAATAATAACGGCAATATGTTTTATGCTGGCGGTTGCCGTTTTGATAACGGGCGTCTCGCTTTCCGACAGCTTGCCTTCCGATTTCACGATTGTCGGCGAAAGGGAACTGAAAATAAACAGCGACATTCCCATTTCGGCAAACAGAAGTGAAAGATCAAATTCGGTTTTAGAACCCCATTCCAAAAGAAGCACCTTTAGTGTTGATTTGTTCGGACTGATTCCTGTTAAAGATGTTTCGGCAGAGTATGAAGAAAAAACCGAGGTTCTTTTAAGCGGCCGACCCTTCGGTATAAAAATATTTTCCGACGGGGTAATTGTGGTCGGTATTACCGGCGTTAAGGCCGAAAAGGAAACTGTGGATCCCGCAAAAAATGCAGGATTAAAAAAGGGAGATGTCATTCTTAAAGCCAACGATAAACAGCTTTGCTCCAACGAGGATCTGAGAAGCGTCATCGAAAACAGCGGCGGAGGCTCGGTCAGTCTTTTGTGCAAGCGGGGAGAAGGCTCCTTTGTCACCGAGCTTTACCCTGTTCTTTGCGCCGAGGACAACACCTTTAAAGCGGGAATATGGGTGAGAGATTCTTCGGCGGGTATAGGAACGATGACCTTTATCGAGCCTGAAAGCGGCGCCTTTGCCGGCCTTGGGCACAGCGTCTGCGACGTGGATACCGGAGAGACTCTTACGGTGCTTTCGGGACAGGCGCTTCGTGCCGAGATAATCGGTATTACCAAAGGCCAAAAGGGCGCGGCAGGCGAAATACAGGGCTGTTTTATAAGCAATAAGCCTTTAGGAGACATCTCTCTCAATTCCGAATGCGGAGTTTTCGGGAAATATTCGGGAAAAACCGATGAATTTGAAAAGGCGGAGGTTGCTATGCGCCAGGAAGTAAAAAAAGGAGACGCAGAAATTCTGTCATTCGTCAGCGGCGAAGCAAAACGCTATACCTGTAAAATCGAAAAAATCAGCATGAACGATCAAAAGCAGCAAAACCTTACGATCAGGATTACCGACAGCGGGCTTTTGGAGCTGACCGGAGGAATCGTTCAGGGGATGTGAGTGTGTTATAATTGGGACAACACAGGAAAAGCTTGAGTTCAAGCGGGTTTCCGGTGCCTGTCCGTATTTTCATTAACCGAGAAAACAGGCCGCATTTGTACAATGCGACGGACAAAACGGCCGTCTGCCCCCGACGGAGAGCGTTACGGTAAGGCGGCAGAAGGGAGCTGTGTTCAATTTAACAGCCGTTTGGCAAATGACGCAAAAGGACCGTAGGGACGCAAAAGCCCTGTCGGTCTTTTTGCGCTTCCGATTTTCTTCGTACCGAAAAATCCGTCAAAAATACCGCAAAAAATAAATCCATCGATTTGAAAACCTTGTGTTTTTTCATAAAACATGTTATTATGTTTTTGACAGCCAAAGTCGGCTGTTTCCCCTTTCGGAGTAACTTCTGTTTGAATCGAGGCTGATCGATGTATGGATATAAGCTATAAAAAACTCTGGAAACTGCTGATCGACAGGGACATGAAGAAGAAAGACCTTGAAAAAGCAGCCGGCATCAGCAACTATGTTATTTCCAAAATGAACAGAAACGAAAACATCACGGTTGAAACCGTGGGAAAAATTTGCAAAGCCCTGAGCTGTACTCCCAACGACATTATGGACTTTGTGTACGACAACAGATAAGAAAAACCGATTATGAACGGCACACCGCATTTTGTAAATTCATATTCGGAAGCGGTTTGCCGAAAAAAATAAAATCGACAAGGGATATTCCTTGATTAGTTAAACGGCACTGATCAAACCTTCCTTTTTTCGGTTAAGGAGAAAGCGAGAGATTTCCCCTATGAAACGGAATACAAAACAGCTGATTCCTATGATCCTGGTTTTTACAATCATTGCGGCGGCCTATTCCTGCCGGATGCTGGCTATGCTCGACATCGGCGGCGCTTGGATGAGTTATATCCGCGCGGCACTATATTTGCTGCTGTTTGCCCTGTGGGGGTTTTCCCTCGACCGCCGCATTATACAGACGCAGGTGCTGCACTGTATGCGTCTGACGGCCGCCCTGATGCTGCTGTGGCTTGTTTTGCGCACCCTGAAATATGAGTTTGTCACTGACCTGACAGTAGCACGGTACATTTGGTATCTCTACTATTTACCCATGCTTTTTATACCGCTGCTTGGGGTGTATATTGCGCTGTCTCTCGGGAAATCGGAGGAATATCGTTTGACCGGAAAGCTCGGATTTTTGGCAATTGTTCCGGCTGTGCTGTTTTTGCTGGTGATCACCAACGATCTGCACCAGCAGGCATTTGCATTCAGCAGCGGCGTGCCG
>CAKSPR010000034.1 GCA_934486455.1 uncultured Eubacteriales bacterium | reverse complement strand
AGATCGTCATAGGCCTTGCGGGCGGCTTCGATAGCGGGGCCGCTGTCCTCGGACAGGTCGGGATCGTATTTAACATCGCCGATGGCGTCGATCTTGTCTTCAACTGCTTTGATCTCCTCGGCGGGGATAACAACGGTGAAGGCAACCGAGGAAACGGTCATGTTGGCCTTGCCGGTGGTATACACTTCGATGGTGTATTTTGCGTCGGCCGGGGCGGTAAAGGGAAGATCAATTGTTGCTCTGCCGTCATAGAAGGCTCCGGCGTTGTAGCCGCCCTCGCTGTCCTTAATGGTGCGAACGGTGTCGGATTTTTTAATTTCCTTGGTTGCTACGGTTTCGCCGGCTTCATTTTTAACGGCCGCTGTTGCGAGAACATCGTCGTCTGCGCAGAAAACTCCGTCAAACAGAAGATCGTATTTAGCGGCATACTGGCCTGCGGCAAGGTCAAAGGATGCTCCGCCCAGAGCAAGCTTGGACTCGGCAAAGTCACCGCGCATTACGCGGAAGCCTCTGGGAAGGGTGTAGTTGCCGTTTTCAATGTAGGGATTGGTGCGTATGCCGTCCATGTCGTTGGCAGCGTCAAATTCGCCTAAGCACCATTCACCGACAGGATCGGAAAGAATGTTTTCGGCGTCGATAATTCTCATGTTGATTGCTCTGTAATCAACAATACCGCGGGTCCAGAGACGAGCCTCTGCGGCGAACTCGGGGGAAAGGGTGGTGCCGCCGTATTCGGTGGGGATGGTTACCTCGCCCGAAACGGTGAAGTAACGGACGCCGTCGGCGGTGTAGCCGAACTCGCCCTTGTCAAGAGCGGCCTGAAGATCGTTGGCCGATACTTTCCAATCTATACAGGCGTCGATGTCCTGAATATAGAAGTCGGCAATGAGCGCGTTCTCGGCGGGATCTCTGCCGGGAGCGTAAAGGCCGCTGTAGTCGAGATCAAGCTCGAAAATGTATGTTCCGTCTGCCTTGATGTCCACAAGGTTACCGGAAGGCATGCCGTAAATTGCGTAGCCCTGCCAGCCAACGGATTTTTCGCGGGAAATGACCTGATGGGGAGCATCGGAAGTAAGTCCGCTCCCTGCAAAGTTGTTGAATTCGGTAATTCCCCAATTCTTAACGGTAGCGAGTCCTTCACCCTCGGCGCTTGCCGGAGATGCGACAATAACCATAGAGCAAGCCATCATTGCGACGGCCAGCGCTACCGAAAGAACTTTTTTAAAGTTTTTCATTTTGTTTTCCTCCATAAATAATTTTTGTGAAAGAAAGTCCTCTTTCTCAATTGCATTGTATCATAAATTTTCAAAAATGCAAGCAATTTTTGAATTTTTTTTGTTGGTTTTTGAAATTTCAGACAGTTGGAAATCCCGTCCGTACTTCAATTGCTTTTAACGACTCTGCCCTCGGGAATTTTGCATAATTCTTTTTTGCAAAATAACAAAGGAAAATTTTTTTCGGCCGCGTCCCCTTGGTCGGGCAGGTGCTTGACCGACGGGTTTTGATATGTTATAATGTATGGGTATAAGTGTATAAACTGAATAAGTGTTTGTTTATTTTGTCAATTATCGCCGCCTGCTTGTTTATCACCCTTGCGGAAAACCATTTTTACGGGAGTTGCTTTTATGGCCGAATTCGATACCGCCCTTGACGGGCTTAATCTTCCCTACAGCCTCGATTCCGAGCAATCGGTGCTCGGAGCGGTGCTTCTTGACCCCAATTGTATGAACGACGAAAAGGTGGCCGAGCTAAAGCCCGATCACTTCTACCTTCCCCAGCACAAAGCCATTTTCGGAACCCTTTTCGGTATGGCGCAGCTCAACAAGCCCATGGATTTTGTCACCATTCTCGAAGAATTGCGCTCCTCGGGGCTTTACGAGCAGGCGGGCGGAAAGGAATATCTCGCTCAGCTTGCCCAAACCGTTCCGTCGGTCGCAAACGTGGGGTATTATGCCAAGGTGGTTTATGAAAAATTTCTCATCCGCTCGCTCATAAAGGCGGGCAGAGAAATTGCCTCCTCGGCCACCGAGGGGGAGGGCTCGGCCGAGCTTTTGCTTGACGCCGCCGAGCAGAAAATCTACAACATCCGCCAGGGTCAGGAAAACTCCGACCTTGTCATGATAAAGGACATTCTCGCCACCGAAACCCTCGACCATCTGAGCGCTCTCGACGATCCCGAGCAGCGCAAAAAGCTGGCGGGAATTCCCACCGGCTTTTCCGACATCGACGGAATAATCGGCGGCCTTAACAAATCCGACCTCATAATCGTCGGCGCCCGCCCCGGTATGGGAAAGACCAGCTTTATACTCAACCTCGCCCGAAACGCCGCAAGGGTGGGAAAAAAGGTGGCCTTTTTCTCTCTTGAAATGTCGCGGGATCAGCTTGCCCAAAGGCTTTTGTCCCTCGATTCCTCGGTGGGTATCAACCGACTGAGAAAGGGCGGCCTTTCTCCCGACGAATGGGACAGAATAGCCACCGCCACGGGCGAGCTTTACAATGCCAAAATATATGTGGACGAATCCTCGGCCATAACCGTTCAGCAAATAAAGGCCAAGGTGCGCCGCAACAAGCCCGATGTGGTTTTTATCGACTACCTCCAGCTTCTTACGGCGGTCACAAAATCCGACAACCGTGCCGTTCAGGTTCAGGAAATGACAAGAGACCTTAAAATCATGGCCAAGGAGCTGGCCATTCCGGTTGTGGTATGTTCTCAGCTTTCCCGTGCAGGTACGGGGCGCGGGGTGTCCCATATTCCTCAGCTTTCCGACCTAAGAGAATCGGGCGCTATCGAGCAGGACGCCGACATTGTTATAATGCTCCACCGCCCCGGATATTACAAGGACGGCAGCGAGGATGAAGAGGTGGATGAAAACGCCGCTCAGGTCATCATCGCCAAGCACCGCCACGGCGAGACAGGTACGGTCGACATGTACTGGGACGGACGGTTTGCCCGTTTTATCACCATCGAAAAGAACGAATATATACAATGAGCATTGATTTTGTTGAAAAGGTGCGCCGTACGGCAGAGCGGTATTGCCTGCTTGAAAAGGGAGATCGGGTGGTTGTAGGACTCTCGGGCGGAGCCGATTCCACCGCCCTTTTAGAGGTGCTTTACCTTTTAAAGGAGCAGTACTCCCTTTCCCTTTTTGCCGCCCACATCAACCACGGCATAAGGGGAGAGGAAGCCGACAGGGACGAGGCCTTCGCCGAAGGCCTTGCCAAGCAAAGAGACATACCCTTTTTGTGCCTTAAAGCCGACGCGCCCGCCTTCGCAAGGGAGCACCGCATCGGTCTTGAGGAGGCGGGGCGGCGCATAAGATATGATTTTTTTGAAAGCTGTGCAGAGGGCGGAAAGATCGCCACCGCCCACACCCTTTCGGACAATGCCGAAACGGTGCTTCTGCATTTGAGCCGGGGGGCGGGAACCGCAGGGCTTTGCGGAATTCCTCCGAAAAGGGATAACATTATCCGCCCGCTCATAAGCTGCTCAAGGAGCGAGGTGGAGGCCTTTTGTAAGGAAAGAGGCCTCGGCTTCGTCACCGACAGTACAAACAAATGCGACGATTACAGCCGCAATTTTATCAGAAACAACATTGTGCCCCTTTTTAAAAAGCTCAATCCCGAGTTTGAAGGGGCGGTTTTCCGTGCGTCGGACATTGCGGCAAAGGAGCAGGCCTTTCTCGAAGGGCAGGCGCAAAGGGCACTTTTAAATTGCTCGGCAACGGAAAAAACAAAAGCTTTAAATAAAGAGACTTCCGACAGCGTGCAAGGGCCTGCCTCGGACGGCTCGGGCAACAAGGAAAATCCCTCTTTTCAAAGCGCACAAAAGCCGACTTCCTTAGATAACGAAAAGCTTTTAGCCCTTGACGAGGGACTGAGAATGCGGGTGTTAAAGCTTTTTCTTGAGGAGCTGTTTCCCGAAAGCACCGTGGACTATGCCCTTGTCCGCCGACTTTGCGACGGCGTTAAAAGCGGCAGAACGGTAAATCTTAAGAACGGCAAAAAGGCGGTCTTTAAAAACGGGGCGCTGACGGTTGTTTGCCAAAAAGAGCCTCCCGCAGAGCCTTTTTACAGGGAAATCGACCTTTTAAAGGGAGACGCGGTGATTTTCGCCAAGGGGAAAAGGGTGGAAATCCGAAGCGAAGAAAAAATTGAAAATTCCGAAATAAACGGTTGCCAAAAAATTAACAGTCTGTTATCATATAGCTTGCTCGACCGTGATAAAATATCCAACACAGTTATCCTGAGAACACGGCTTTCGGGCGACAAGATAACCCTTAAAAAACGGGGTTGTACAAAAACCCTTAAAAAGCTTTGGAACGAAAAAAAGTTCACCGAAAAGCAGCGACAAGGGTTTTTGGTTCTCGAATCGGATTGCTCGGTGGTTTTTTCCGAACCCGACGGCGCAAACGCCGAAAACGAGGCCGAAAGGGACACAAAAAACATCTTATCAGTTAAAATTTTTGCGGAGGAATGAAAATGCCGGACATGAAGGATAACATTAAAGAAGTACTTATTTCAAAAGAGGAGCTGCAGGCCATCGTCAACCGTATAGGCAGCGAGATAAGCCGGGACTACGAGGGCAAAAAGCCCATTCTGGTCAGCATTCTCAAGGGGTCGATAGTTTTTATGGCCGACCTTATGCGAGCCATCACCATTCCCTGCGAAATTGATTTTATGGCCGTTTCCAGCTACGGCTCGGGGGTAAAGACCTCGGGAGTGGTTAAAATAATCAAGGATCTCGACCGCGACATTCACGGCAGAGATCTCATTATCGTAGAGGATATTCTCGACTCGGGCATGACCCTTTCCTATATTCTCGAGCTGCTTTCGGCAAGAGGTCCGAAGAGCATCAAGATCGCCACCCTTTTCGACAAGCCTTCCCGTCGCCGTGTGGATGTTTTCGCCCAGTATTCCGGTGCGGAGGTTCCCGATGAATTTATCGTGGGCTACGGCCTTGATTACGACGAGGTTTACCGAAACCTTCCCTTTATCGGCGTTTTAAAGCCCTCGGTATACGATAAATAATTTAAAAATGCTTTTATCGCCTGCCCGCTTTAAAGCCTCCCGGCATGCCGACATGCCGCCGCATTACGCATTACTTACATTAAGCGGCGGGCATACGGCGGCGAGTCTTTAAAAGCTCCCGCACATTCCCCTGCTTTTTCGGCCGCGGAACGGCCATATTTTATAACAACGAAGTGTTGTACTCAAAAGGAAGAACCGCCCTCAAAAGCGATTTATACCCGTGGGTCACAGCGCAATCTGGAGGGACAAATGAACAAGAATGTCAGAAACGCCGTTTTACTGATACTTATTCCGGTAATCATTATTATCGCGGCTACAACTTTCATAGGCACAATAAAACAAAGCGAAACCCCGAAATATTCCGAAATCGTCGAAAAAATATACAGCGGAAAGATAACCGACTTCAGCCTTAACCTTTCCTCCGGCCACATGGAATATTACGAGGACAACGACAAGGAAAACAAACTGACCTATGAAATTCCCGATGTCAGCGTATTTTACGAGGATGTGGGAGAATTCATAAGGGAAAACAACCAAAAGGCCTACTCCGGCGAGGAAAACAGGAGCGCCATTTCCTACGATTACACCATTAACAAGGGCTCATGGCTCGTCAGCATGGTTCCCTCCATAATCCTTTTCATCGGAATCGGTGTGCTTTGGTACATCATGATGAAGCGTATGTCGGCGGGAATGGGCAACGACAAGGCCATGGGCTTCGGAAAAGCAAAAATCAAAAAGCAGTCGGACGACAAGCGCAAGACCACCTTTGCCGATGTGGCGGGTGCCGACGAGGAAAAGGAAGAAATGTCAGAGCTTGTCGAATACCTTAAAGACCCCAAAAAGTTCAACGAGCTGGGTGCAAGAATTCCCAAGGGCGTGCTGCTTGTCGGCCCTCCCGGAACAGGTAAAACCCTTCTTGCCCGCGCCGTTGCGGGAGAGGCGGGGGTTCCCTTCTTCTCGATTTCCGGCTCCGACTTTGTGGAGATGTTTGTCGGCGTGGGTGCTTCAAGGGTGCGCGATCTTTTCGACCAGGCCAAGAAAAACTCCCCCGCAATCGTGTTTATAGACGAGATCGATGCCGTCGGCCGCCAGCGCGGAACGGGACTGGGCGGAGGTCACGACGAAAGAGAACAGACCTTGAACCAGCTGCTTGTTGAAATGGACGGATTCGGTGCAAACGAGGGCGTTATCGTCATCGCCGCCACCAACCGTTCCGACATTCTCGATCCCGCCCTTACCCGTCCCGGCCGTTTCGACCGTCAGATAATGGTGGGATACCCCGATGTTAAGGGCCGTGAGGAAATTCTCAAGGTTCATTCGAGAGGCAAGCCCCTTGCCCCCGATGTAAGCCTCAGGGTCATTGCACAAACAACCGCGGGCTTTACCGGAGCAGACCTCGAAAATCTGCTTAACGAAGCGGCGCTTCTTGCCGCCCGCAAAAACGCCAAGGCCATTACCGAGGCCGACATTGAGGAGGCTACCATCAAGGTGGTCATGGGCGTTGAAAAGAAATCCCGTGTCATGAAGGAAAAGGATAAACTTATCACCAGCTATCACGAGGCCGGTCACGCCATTGTTTCCTACTATCTCGGCTCTCAGGACGAGGTTCATCAGATTTCCATTATCCCCCGCGGCATGGCGGCAGGCTACACAATGTACCGCCCGGCCGACGACCGCGGACACACCACCAAAACCGAGCTTGTTGAGCAAATCTGCTCTCTGCTGGGCGGACGGGTGGCCGAAAAGCTTACCCAGGAGGACATAACCACCGGCGCCTCCAACGATATTCAGCGAGCCACCGAGATCGCTCAGAAGATGGTCACGAAATACGGCATGAGCGAAAAGCTGGGACCCATCGTTTACGGCAAGGAGCACGACGAGGTGTTCCTCGGCAGAGATCTCGGCTCGGCAAAAACCTATTCCGACGAGATTGCCGCCGAAATCGACGAAGAGGTCAAATCCATCATCGAAGGCCAGTTTGTCCATGCCGAAAACATTCTTAAACAGCACATGAATAAACTCCACCAAATTGCAAAATATTTATTTGAGAATGAAAAGATGGACGCCGACCACTTTAAGGCCGCAATGGACGCCGAATAAACAGCATTGCAAGGCAGGGTGCGGCTGACGGAGGCCGTACCGACCGAGGGACAAAAAGGAAAATGTTTCACCCGAAGCATTTTTCGGTCATCCTCCGATATGCCGACCGACACCGGCGGTTAGAGGCCGCCGCGGTTCCGTTAAAAACCGAAATTAAGACCCGCAAGCCGCGGATCGATCAAATAAAAAAGGAGATTTTAAAATGGAATTCACAAAAGACACCTGCATCGGCGACATTCTTGACGCCAAGCCCGAAACCGCCCCCATCTTTATCGAAATGGGTATGCATTGTCTCGGCTGCCCCTCGGCAAGAGGCGAGACTGTTGAGCAGGCCTGCGCCGTTCACGGCATTTCCTGCGATGAGCTTGTTGAAAAGCTCAACAAGGCATAAGCTTAAAACAAAGTGCCCTGCGGGGCGCAGCCCAAGCGGCACAATTATACGGTGAGGTTCTTTGAGCTTCACCGTATTTTTTAGGGGTGATTTTTTGAAGGAGCAAAAAACCGACAGGGAGCGTTCGATCGCAAGGGGCAGCAAAACCGAGCAGTCGGCCGAGAAGGCGGCCGATCCCTCAAGCGAGCCTGCAAACCAACCGTCAACGAAGCCTCGGGGCAAGCGTCCCAAGGCATCATCCTTAAACACGCAAAGCGAATGCTCCTCTCCTTCAAGCCTGCGCCTTAAAAGGGCGGCGGCTATTGTTTCGGTAACAATTTTTTTGGCCGTCACCGCCGCCGCAACATACTTCTGCATCGACTTTTTCAAAAAATTCTCCGATCCCGCCGAGTTTAAAAGCTATATAAACTCCTTCGGCGTTTACGGGAGAGCCGCCTTTCTCTCCCTCCAGATAATCCAGATTGTCATCGCCTTTATTCCCGGAGAGGTGGTGCAGGTGGGGGCGGGATATGCCTACGGCGCCTTTGAAGGAACGGTGCTTTGCCTTGTGGGGGCGGCCGCCGCTTCGGCAATCGTGTTTTTGCTGGTCAAAAAGGTGGGGACAAAAATCGTTTACCTTTTTGTCAGCCGCGAAAAGATGGATAGCCTTAAATTTTTAAACGACGAGCAAAGGTTAGGGCGGCTTATCTTTATTCTTTTTCTCATTCCCGGAGCACCCAAGGACGTGCTGACCTACCTTGCGGGGCTTACCCGCATAAAGCTTTATGAATTTCTCATAATTTCTCTGGCCGCACGCACTCCCGCCCTTCTTCTTTCGACCCTCGGCGGCTCGGCGGTGGCCGATCGCAACTATAAACAGGCAATAATCATCTTTTCGGCGGCGGCCGTAATAAGCGCGGCGGGAATCAAGTTCTACTCGACCCTCACAAAAAGGCTCAGGGCTCGCCACGAAAGCAAAACAGAGCAGGCGGAAAAGCGTCATCAGTAACCCGCACGGCAAGCGGCAGACAGCGCAGAGAGGCGGTCGCTCTGTGTGCAAAAAATCGGCGTTAATCCGTCGGTTTTTGTGCAAGCTGTTTGTTTTTGCGTCAAAATACCCAAATGACAAGCTTAAAATTTAGGCAACTACACACCTTGAAATTTCAAGGGATTTTTGATATTATTGTAGTGTTATGAACGATGCGCCCGCGCCGTCGTTCATTCCCCTATAAACCACGGTAATTTACGCACGCAAAGCTTTTGCGTCGTTTGAAACAGGAGGCATATATTTAATGGCAAGCTTATCACTCAGAGGAATCTACAAAAAATATCCCGGCGGTGTTACCGCTGTTTCGGATTTTAACCTCGAAATCAAGGACAAGGAATTTTTGGTGCTGGTCGGCCCTTCGGGCTGCGGTAAATCCACCACCCTTCGTATGATCGCCGGACTTGAAGAAATTTCGGAAGGCGAGCTTTACATAGGCGACCGCCTTGTTAACGATGTCGCTCCTAAGGATCGTGACATCGCCATGGTTTTCCAGAACTACGCTCTTTATCCCCACATGACCGTTTTCGGCAACATGGCATTCGGCCTCAAGCTCCGCAAGGTTCCCAAGGAGGAGATCAAGCGCAGAGTTGAAGAAGCCGCCCGCATTCTTGACATTTCCCACCTGCTCGACCGTAAGCCCAAGGCTCTTTCGGGCGGTCAGCGTCAGCGTGTTGCTCTCGGCCGCGCCATCGTCCGCGATCCTAAGGTCTTCCTTCTCGACGAGCCGCTCTCCAACCTCGACGCCAAGCTCCGCGCACAGATGCGTACCGAGCTTTCCAAGATTCACCTGAAACTCGAAACCACCTTCATCTATGTTACCCACGACCAGACCGAGGCTATGACCATGGCCGACCGTATCGTCGTTATGAAGGACGGCTACATTCAGCAGGTCGATACTCCTCAGCACCTTTATGATATTCCCTGCAACGCCTTTGTTGCCGGATTTATCGGCTCTCCCCAAATGAACTTTGTCGACGCCGTTCTCCGCAAGGAGGGTGACACCTTCTATGCCGAATTCGGCTCCGAGGATACCAAAACCCGCAAGGGCATTAAATTCAGAATCAAGCTTCCCGCCTCCAAGAACTACAAGGATTGCCTCGTTCCCTACGAAGACAAGCCGGTTATCATGGGCATTCGTCCCGAGCATATCCACGACGAGGACATGTACACCACCACAATGACCGACGGTCTTATCAAGGCCAAGGTTGAGGTTACCGAGCTTATGGGCGCCGAGACCTACCTTTACCTCAACTGCGAAGGCAACAGCTTCACCGCCCGCGTCGATCCCTCGACCCTTGCAAAATCGGGCGACGAGATCACCGTTGCTCTGGACACCAACAAGATCCACATCTTCGACAAAGAAACCGAAAAAACCATTACAAACTAATTTAACAGGCAGGTAGAAAAGATGAAGTGTCCTTTTTGCGGATATGAAGAAAGCAAGGTTATAGATTCCCGCCCCACCGACGAGGGTGTACGCATCCGCAGAAGAAGGGAATGCCTTTCTTGCAAAAAACGCTTTACCACCTACGAGGTGGTTGAAAGCCTTCCCATAATTGTGGTAAAAAGAGATAAATCCCGCGAGCAGTTTGACCGCAACAAGCTCATAAACAGCCTGCTTCGCGCCTGCGAAAAGCGCACCGTCTCCATCGACACGGTGGAAAAGGCGGTGGACGAGATAGAGGCTGCGCTTCAAAACTCTCTCGACCGTGAGGTCTCCTCTTTGCAGATAGGCGAGCTTGCCATGGATAAACTCAAGGGCATCGACGAGGTCGCATATGTCCGATTTGCCTCGGTTTACCGCCAGTTCAAGGACATCAACACCTTCATGGAGGAGCTTAACAACCTTCTCAACAATAAGGACAAATAACCGTCCCGCAAACCTCTGCCGCACTTCCTTTTAAAAGCTTAAAACTCCCCGGCCACGGAGAAATCCTTCGGCCGGGGAGTTTTCTTTTTGTCGGTCTCCCGCACAATGCGGCGGGCTGATAATGAAAATGATACTGTCGATGAAAATGAATATGATTGCAGGCCGGGTGAAAGCGTGGGTGTCCTGTCGGCGGGGGCTTTAAACAAAACAAACCGTCGGAGGCCCCGTTTTCCAAGGGAGAATTGCCGCAAAAGCGTTTTCATCCGTCTTTTGCGGCAATTTTTTCGTCAGCTCACACAAGGCAAAAAATACGGCCTATTTTTTAAGATAATACTTTTCCACATCCATATAGGCGTTAAGCACAAACGCCCCCTCGTCGCGCTCGTAAGTGACCGTGTCGCAGCCTGCCGTTATGAACTTATAATCGGAGGAGTATTTCATAACATGTCCGGAAAGGGTTGAAAAAATCTCGTAGCAATCGATGCCGTTGGAGGTCTCGGGCACGAAAATGTCAAATCTTATACGGGCGGTGTCGCGGCGGTTGTATTTAAGCGTGGGGGTTTCCTCCTCGGTATAAACTTCGATCTTTTCCTCCTTGGAGCTGTTAATTCCAAGCACAACATAGTTTTTTGTCAGCGGCGACGGCTTTTTGGAGCCGGGAAAGCCCACTATGAAATTAAGGTCGGACAGCTGTTCGTTTTGCTTTAAAACAAGAATCATGTTTTGCAAAAATCCCGATGCGTCAAGCATTTACTCACCCTCCTTTTGCCGGCCGATCGCCTGTGCGTCAGACTGTGCGTCAGATTGTGCAGCTGTCGGTGCGGCTGACTGTGCTTCAGACTGTGCGTCAGATTGCGTGGCTGTCGGTGCGGCTGACTGTGTGTCAGATAGCGCGGCTGTCGGTGCGGCTGACTGTGTGTCAGATAGCGCGGCTGACTGTGTGGTTGACTGTGTGGTTGACTGTGCGGCAGATTGCACGGACGGCTCTTCAACGACCGCCCTGATGACCGCCCAGTTGTAAAATATGTCCTCTCCCAAGCGCACATTTTCCGCCTTGACGATGTAAAAATTCTCGTTTTTGCACTTTATTCTGGCGGCCGAGGAAAGACCCGCAACATCCCTTTCGGCCGGGCCGATATAAAGATAATGCGATTGGTCTATCCACCCCACCCGTGACCTTATTCCCATAAGATACATTTTGTTTTTATACCTTAACGGCTGGATAAAGGCGCGGTAGGGCGTGCCGAAGCTCTTGCCGTCGGCGGAGAGAGAAACGGTTGTGCCGAAGCTTTCGATGTAATTTTTAAGGGAATTTATAACCGACATTTCTATCCCTCCGTTTGCTCAAAGCAAAATTCCGTGTCGCAAAACAGATTTTGAATGTCTTCAAAGGCCGACTCCTTGAGCTGTTTTGCCGCCAAAACCCTTTCTGCCGTGGTCTCCTTAACGGTCACATCGCCTGCCGAAAAGCTTTTGTCACCCTCGGTTGCGGCACACACAAGCACATAATTCATAAATGCCTCGGCTGCCGCCGCGGTGGAAAGAGGGACGCGGTTTTTTTCGCAGTTTTCCTCGGGGCGAAGCCTTGCGGAGACAGAGCCTGCCGCCGCATCGCAAAGAGAATACCACTTTACCGCCTCGTCTCGGGAAAGTCCCGTAAGATTGCGAAAGGTTTCAAAAATCAGCAGTATATCCATAATTAAGCCCCGGTGCTCTGGGAGGCAGTGGTGTATTTAAGGCACTTAACGGCGTCGCCGATGATTTTGGAGAAGCCTGAAATGGTGGTGATGGCGGTGCGCTCGAGCTGTTTGTCAATAAGACGGTCGCTGTCAACGGTAATGTCCTGGGCGATGACATGCTCGAGAGCATAGTTTTTATCAAAGCCCACAGCCAGCTTTTCCTGATCCTTGGCAACAATGATGTCAAAGCCGAGAGCCGTTTTAAAGCCGTCGGGACAACCGATCTTCATACCGAAATCGGCGTTGGAGAAATAGGTGTTGGCCATCATCTTTGAGATGTTGTCGGGGCTGATGATGAGGGTGTTGGCCTCGTAAGGAAGAAGCGCCTGCCACAGCGTCATCACATCGGGAAGACCGAATTTGTCGGTATCGGCGGGCGTTACGGAGGCGGCGTCGGTGGTAAGGGCTGCGACGGCATCTTTAAACTGCTGCTTTGCGATGTGTGCGCCGATCTGCTTTAAGGTAACGGTAAAAAGATCAAGGCGCTGGAATTTAAGAGCCTCATAGGAGGCGGTGAGCATGCGGCCGTGCTTTTTAAGCTCCACAAGGGAGGAGCTTACCGAAACGGCGGTCTCGGGGATAGCCGCTCCCTCGGCCACCTCTTTAAGCTCAAGAGCGGCGTCGGTGGGATTGCTGACAATGCTGCGGTAATCCATGCCGTTTATGCGGGTGGTGGCGGCCACGATCTTGTTGATAAGGTTTTTCTCCTGCATGCCGGTCTTTACCGAGCGGCAAAGATACTCGGGGAACAGAGCCGACGCCGAGGAGGTGGAATAGAATTTTTCCACCCTGTCCGAGCAGGGGCCGGCAACCTTTATGCCGAAACGCTTGAGCTGGCGCTGGTAGGCATCGAGACCTTCAAGCTCGGTGCCCTTGTAGTTTTCCGAGGGGTCGAGGGATTCGAGAGCGGCGGTAATTCCGCCCTTTACATTGTACATTCCTTTTTCAAGAGTGATGTTTTCGTAAGACATAAATTCAGTTTCCTTTCTTTTTCAAACAGTTGAATGGTTTTATTTCCTATTTTTAAAATGGGTCAAATAACCCTGCGGGTCTTGGAGAGGCTTTTTCCCCGGAGTATCGGCTGTTTTTCGGTCGGTCGGTCTTTCGCCGGTGTCGCTTTTGCACATTGCGCCTTTTTCGGTGCGGCGTGCATTTCGGCGTATCCTGCCTCTTTAAATCGGGCATTTTACCGAGCGGCCGTCATTTCAAAGCATTCGGCTCTTCCGATGTTACGGGATCTTAAAGCCCCTTTTAAGCCCGCAAGGCCAACGGGAAAAATCAGATGATAAATCCGTCGTTTTCGGGAAGCTTTTCGCCCTTTTCGGCGTCTAACTGGCGGGGCATGGGAATTCTTTCGCCGGCCTCACCCTCAAAGACCTTTTTAAGGGTATTAAGGCCGTCGGCGTCGAGGGTCTTAACAAGGTTTTCGATGTTTTTGATGCCTATCTCGGGACGGGCAATTCCGCCCAGTCTCGCAACCTCCTTTTTGAGATTCTCCATCTGGCATTTTCCGAAGGAGGCCAGCTTTTCAAGCTCCTTTATGCTGCGAAGAAGCTCTTTCTGCTCGTCGGCCGAAAGGGTGATTTCTCCCTCTCCTTCAAAGGCCTTTTTAATGCTTTCAAAATCCATTTTTTCACCACCTTTCATGGGGAAAAAGCCCTTAACGACCCCTGCCTTCGGCTGTGCGGGAACGGCCACAAAGCTGAATTCATAAGCATCCTTCGGCTCGCACAGCTCGTCATAGCAAAGCTCTCTTTTTGCGCCCTTTCCGTAATATTTCCCCTTTTTATGACCGCAGGGATGCTCTCTCCTGTCGGCTCCGCAAACCGAACAGACCGCCCTTCCCACCGAGCAGCCGACGCTTACCTCTTTCTTTATTCCTGCGTCTATCTCGGTTATCAAATCGGCGTTTTTGCGGGTTATGGGCATATAAGCCTTGGCCTTTAAGCGGCAGTAGCCTTCTCCGGTTTTCGTGACCTGTCCCTCGGGGCGCTCGACAAAGGCATCAAACACCCTCGCCACCTGATCCCGTCCCTTAAAGGAATGGTCAAAAATGCCCGTCTTTCCGATGTAAAGCTCGGCGAGGGTCTCAAGTGACTTTTCGTTAAACCGTTCGAAATCGCGGTCGATGTCGTTGTCGCAAAGCACCACCGAAAAAACATAAACCTCCTCCTTTGAAAGCCTTCGCCTTGAAAGGGCGTTTATCTTTTCAAGCTCGGCGTCGGTGGGCGCTCCGCTTTTGTCAATTACAAATCCTTCTTTCAAATCAATCATCCTTTTGGCTGTTAAGTTTTTGTTTTATCTGCTCGGCCTGCATACGGTAAAGCTCGGCTTTGGCAAGCTCAACCTCATCCTGCAGCGAGATGTCCTCAAAGTCCACCTCAACCTCGGGCTCGTATCCGTTAAGGGAAAGCCACATGGAGCAGATCTTTCGAATGGCGGGAATGATAATGCGGCGATAGCCCCATATCTCACTTGTGAGCATGTCGGCCTGCTGAGAGGACATGCGCTCGGTCGCGCTCCATGAAAGTCCCAGCATAAAGGGGGGAATACCGAGACGGGAGACTATTTGCTCGGTCATCTGGCGCACGGGCACCTGACAGTCAAGCACCTGGCTGTCGGCGCCGATAACCTTTATGTCCACATCTCCCACCGCCACAAACTCGCTGATCTTCCCGTCCTTTGCCTCTCTCATGGCCTTGCTCCAGGCCGAAGCGATCTGAGCGGCGCGGTCCTTTGCAAAGGCCTTGTCGGAGGCGTGGTCGGTCGGCTTATAGGTCACGGCAAAGCGAAGATTTCCCACCCGCTCGAAATTTATCTTCTCGGTCTCGAAAATTCTTGTCAGAATTCCGCTGACAAAGGGAAGGCTTCGAAGCAGAGAGTTTCCCCGCAGCTCTCCCGCCTTTGGGCAAAGCACGCTCATAACCGTAAGCTCGGGGTATCTGACCGGTCGGTACTGACCCTTTCTTAAAACGGCTATCTCGGCTCCGCCGCCCTTTTTCTGCCTTATTTCAATGCCCTGTAAGGGGCAGCAGTAAAGGGCGGAAATTGTCCTTCCCGAGGGGGAGGGCACCATCTCTCCCACCGCCGTTCCGTACATGAGCAGCCCATCGAGATACTGGGAGATGAACGACTCGATACCCACCATACAGTCGGAAACGGGAACGGTTTTTAAAAACTCGTCAAGACCGTCCTGAGCGGCCGGGTCAAGAGCGGTTACCTTTAACCCTCCCGCCAGATTGACAAGCTTTGAAACGGCGGCGTCGACCACCGGCACCCCCTCTCGTATCGAGTCGTAAAGCCCGAATTCCGCCCGGGAGAGGGGCACATATCTGTCGAAGGCCGAAAAGCAGGGACTTCTTTGCTCGGCGGCCGGAACAAAAATCTGTGCCGTGCCCGATTCGGACTTTCGCCTGAAAAAATCAAATGGTTTCATCAAATTCTCCTTTTTTTAAAGATTTTTTGCCCCGATTCTCCGCCCCCGAACACCGGCTTGCGCCGCAGAAGCGGAGACAGGGCTTTATATAAAATGAAGCTTCATGCAAAACAAAGCGGTCTGATATTCCGCCGACAGTCTTTTGCCGAAAAACTCATCGGTCGACCGATATGGCGGCAAAGCCGTCGCTCTCGGCCGAAAGAATTGTCGAAACAAAATACCGTATGTCGTCCATGGCGTGGTCGTTTTCCTTAACGGGGCGATCCTTAACGCTTCCCTCGTCCCAGCGGTAAAGTCCGAATTCCCTGATCGAATCGGCGCAGGAGGGGGAAAAGATCAGCCGCCCCTCTCTTAAAGCGTCGGCCACCAGGCTTATACCCTCGGCCACCGAGTTTTTGGCCGGAATTACCCTGAAGCTTCCGTGGCGGCGAATACAGGTCATAAACGACGCGGCCGAGGGGTCGCATACCACCGCTTTGACATTCTTGTTTTTAACAAGCCTTAAAAGCTCGGCATAATATTCCTCGTCGGTCTTTTGCCCGCCGGCGTCTCTTGAGGAATAGTAATATTCCCGTATGCGGAAGGCCTTGTTTCCCCTTATTCCCCAAAGCCCCATGGACATGGGGTTGACGGTGCCGTAATCGCAGGAGACATAGTATTCGTCATACCCGCCGCCGTCCACCTCACGGACACACCTTTCCTTGGAAAACATCGGGTAGATAAGCCCGTCGGCCGCCACCCATTTCCCAAGCACAAAACGGTCGTAGAACGTGCCGCTGTAAAGGGTCTCGTACCGCCTTCTGATCTCGTCCGAAAGGGCGGGATTGTCCTTCATTGTAAAATGAAGATAGAGGGCATTTTTTTGCTCTGCACACAGTATCCAGTTTTGATAAAACCAGTGCTGCGGATGCTCGGGATTACAGTTAAACCAGAATTTCGATCCCTTTACCGAACATCTTGCAAGGGTCTGCTCCACGAAGGAGCGGGGCATAAGGGCGACCTCGTCAAGCAGCGCTCCCGAAAGGGTCATTCCCTGAATGAGGGAAGCCGACGACTCGTCCTTTCCTCCGAAAAAATAAAAGCGGTTTTTTGCCCTTCCCCTTGAAACGGTCAGGCAGTTGGCCGAGGTCTTGAGCTCACAGCAAAATCCCAGCTGTCGAAGTTGATCGCAAAGTGGCAGAATTATGTTTCTTTTAAGAGCGGTGACCGTCTTTCCGCAAAAGGCGAAATCCCCGCCGTTAAATGCCGAAAAAGCCCAAAAAACAAAGGAAAGCGACATACAGAGCGTCTTTCCCGACCTGACCGCGCCGTCGCAAATAACGGCGTCGTATCTGCGGTTTGGACTGTTCGGCATCCACCAGCAAAGCACCGCCAGCTGCTTTGCCGAAAAAGGTTTAAATTTTATCATTCACTCACCCTTCTTCAAGGGCTTCCGCGCCCTTTTTCAGTGCCTCATAAAAAGGCGAGAAGGAAGCATCCTCCGAACCCTCTTCAAGCTGTGAAAGCTTTTCCAGCGCCTTGAGCCGATCAAAAAATTTGATTTCAAGGCCTCCGCCCTTGGGACGCTTTATTTCGGCAATGTTGAAAAGATCAAGCTCTTCGATTTTTTGTTCATCGGGCGCATCAAAAAACATAAGCTTCACTGCGTCGGCGTAAGAGCCGAAAGCTATGCGTCTCAGTCCCGTTTTAAAATCCTCTTTTGCCGAATTTTGTCCCTCTTTTTTCAGCTCGGCAATGCGGTTTCTGACCGCCGCATCTCTGAGCAGGGCGAGACCTTTTTTCTCGGGAAACAGCCTGTACCCCGCCTTAAAAGCCGCTTCCCTGGGATTTTCGGTCAGGCAGTAAAATTCACAAAATTCGTTTTCCTTCGGTTTCATCAATGCTTACCTCCTCGCGTAAGGCCCTTACTTCCGCATTAAAAAAGGAGGACTTTCAAATTGAATATAGGCCATCGGCGGGAGAAAAGAGCATTGGATTTCTTTCTCCGCCCTCGGTACTGTTTTTTGTCGGTCGTAAAGAGCCTTACAATAACAGGCGCAAAAAGAGCAGTCGGTTGCACAAAAGTGTGCAACTTTTATCATAAAAAAATTTTTTTATCATATTTTTTTATTGCACAGACGGGTTTTTCCGCCCTTTATCTGCTGCTTGTCCCTTTTTTCCCGATCTTTCCCTTTTTGTACTTTGCTTTGGCCGCTTCACCTGTTCTTTCCTCCTGCAACCCGCCGACCCGTTCGCTGCTCAAATGCGGCGACGGCACACTCGCTTATCGGCAAACCGGCCGAGGCTTTCCCGGCAGGGCCGGGATCGGAGGAGGGACACCCTGCCGTCCGACCGAAATATCAGCGCCGCCCTGCTCAGTCCCTCCCCGTTCCCTTGCCGCGCCTCCTCCGATCAGCTCGCGCTGACAGCCTCGGCGCCCACAGCCACACCGCCCTGCGACCCTTTGTCCCTTCCGCCCTTTTTGCCTTTTCCCGTCGCCGGAACATCAACCGATAAGGAGAATATACATGAAAAAAACAGCTTCTCTCGTTTTTACAGTCCTTTGCGCCGCCCTGCTTTTTGTCGGAGCCATAGCCGATGAAATGCCCGCAAAAAAAGAGGCGGACACAAGGCAGGTGGTCACCGAATATTTAAACGAGACACTTTACGAAAACTTTGAGACTCCCGACGCCGCCCCCGCTTCGGCCGACGCTCTGCCCGACATTCCCGCTGCGAGCGCACTGCTTTGCGAGGCCTCCACCGGCGAGGTGCTTTTTGAAAAAAACTCCGCCGAAAAACGCCCTCCCGCCTCCATAACAAAGATAATGACCATGCTTCTTACCGTCGAGGCCGCGGAATCGGGAAAGATTTCTTTAAACGACACGGTTACCGCATCGGAGCACGCCTGCTCTATGGGCGGGTCGCAGATATGGCTTGAAAAGGGAGAGACCATGGTGCTTTCCGATCTGCTTAAATCGGTGGCGGTAGGATCGGCAAACGACGCCGCAGTGGCACTGGCCGAGCATATATCGGGAAGCGAGGATGCCTTTGTCGCCCTTATGAACAAGCGGGCGGCCGAGCTTTCCATGAACGACACCCATTTTGTAAACGCCAGCGGCCTCGATGCCGACGGTCACATGAGCACGGCGGCCGATGTGGCAAAAATGGCCTGTGAGCTTTTAAAGCACGACATAATAAAAAGCTACACCACCATCTGGATGGACAGCGTGCGAAACGGCAAGACCCAGCTTGTCAATACCAATAAGCTCATACGCTTTTACGAAGGAGCCACCGGCCTTAAAACCGGCACCACCGACAAGGCGGGATACTGCGTGACCGCCTCGGCAAAGAAGAACGGAATGGAGCTTGTGGCGGTTATTCTTGACGGGCAAACGAGCGATCTGCGGTTTTCGGCTGCCAAGGCTCTTTTAAATTACGGCTTTGCAAACTTTGAGCTGGCAAGCCCGGAGGTGGGAAGCGAAGCTCTTCTTTCGGTGGATGTGACCGGCGGAACCAAACGGACGGTCGAGCTTGACTGCACAAAACAAAACCGCCTGCTGACCGAAAAGGGCAGAGGCGGAGATATTGAGGTTAAGCTTGAGCTTGAGCAAAGCGTGTCGGCGCCGGTGGAAAAGGGGCAGGTGCTCGGAAAAGCAAGGTTTTTGCTGGACGGACAGGAGATTTTGCAAAGGGAGCTTTACGCCGCCGAAGCCGTAGACAAAAAGACCTTCGGCTTTTGCTTTTCGGCCTTTTCAAAACGGTTTTTCTCCCTTTGATAAAGGAGGGCGAAATTCTTCGACCGCCGCCGTTTTTAAACAACTTTGACCACACCCGCCCCCCACGGTAACGGCTTTAATCTGTTTTCGGCGCCGCAAACTGCTCCCGCGGTCGCTGCTCCCGATTTTGCAGATACGGTTTAATCTTTCTTAAAGTCACAACCTCCGGCAAAGCCGGAGGCTTGAATAAGCCCTAGAAGGGCATTTTACAGGCCACACCCCTAAAGGG
>CAKSPR010000033.1 GCA_934486455.1 uncultured Eubacteriales bacterium | reverse complement strand
GGCGAAAGGGTAATTGTCGAGACCTCCCAGGGGCTGGAGTGCGGCCTTTGCACCATCGGAAACTCGGAAATTTCCGAGGAGTTTGAACTTCCCCTTAAAAAGCTTATACGGGTCGCCGCCAAGGAAGACCTGGATCACCTTGAGGAAAACCGCAAAAAGGAAAAAGAGGCCTTTTCCATATGCAGTAAAAAAATTGCGGCTCACGGCCTTGAAATGAAGCTTATCTCGGTAGAATACACCTTCGATAACAGCAAGATCATATTTTTCTTCACTGCCGACGGACGGGTGGATTTCCGCGAGCTGGTCAGAGATCTTGCGTCGGTTTTCCATACCCGTGTGGAGCTCAGACAGGTGGGCGTGCGCGACGAAGCAAAGCTTCTCGGCGGAATAGGTATTTGCGGAAGGGAATTCTGCTGTGCCGGGTTTTTGAATTCTTTTCAGCCGGTGTCCATAAAAATGGCGAAGGAGCAAAATCTCTCGCTCAATCCCGTCAAAATTTCGGGAACCTGCGGGCGGCTTATGTGCTGCCTTAAATATGAACAGGACGCCTATGAATTCCTTCACAAAATAAGCCCCCGGGTGGGTGCCACCGTCAAAACTCCTGCCGGAGTGGGAACGGTCGAATCGGTGGATCTTTTAAAGGGCGGCGTTAAGGTCAGCATCGAAAGGGACGGGGAAACCTCTGTCGAGGTCTTTGACCGAAAAGAGGTTAAAAATCTTTCCTTCCCCAAAAAACCGAAGGAGGAAAAATCCGACGAAAAGCAAACCGAAAACGCCTCTTCCTCGGAGGAGAATGTGTAAGAGCTGTCTTTCGGATTGAATTATATAAAATCAGAGTGTTTTATTTTGCGAATTTCTTTATATATTAATAATGTAAATAAAATACGCATGATAAAAACGACAAATTTTTATGTAAACCTGTTTTTATGGTAAAATAATCACCGTTTACCTTAAAAAAATACTTGCATTTAAAAAAAAATGTGATACAATGCAAGTGAAGAGTCGGGGCGTCATTTGGCTTTCGGCGGTTGAGCGGTTTGTTCCGTTCGATTTCGTCGGCCGGGCCTCCCGATACTCTACCAAGACAAGGAGGTGCAGTTCCAATGGCATACAAAATAAGCGATGAATGCATTAAATGCGGCAGTTGTGCAGATACCTGCCCCAACGAGGCTATCGCCGAAGGCGACGACAAGTATGAGATCGACGCCGACAAATGTATCTCTTGCGGCGCTTGCGAGGCGGCTTGCCCCGTAGAAGCCATCTCCGAGGACTGATATCTTGCTAAAAAAGATAAAGTTTTTTCGGTAATCTCGGAATTTTTTTGTCATTTGTTATATCTTTTCAAAAAAAACAGATATTTTTTACTTGACAAGAGGAGTTCCGTGTATTATAATCTCGTTAGAGATGCCCAAAATCTTAAAATTATTGAAAAGGAATGATTCAAAATGAAAAAGCTTCTCGCAATCGTTTTGAGCGTAGCAATGATCGCTTGCTTTGCAGTTGTTGCTTCCGCTGATGACGCAAACAAAGTCGCAATAACCGTCGACACCGTTAATGTCACCGAAGACATGGTTGGCAAAGAGGTTACCCTCAATGTTAACATCAGTGCTGTTGAGTTTGGTTATGCTACCATCGAGTTCACCATTGACTGGGACAAAGAGGCTCTTGAGCTTGTTACTTGGTCCGAGGATTTCGACGCCATGAAGGGTCTCGGCGTAGGCAACGAGAACAAGTATGCTTATGCAAATGCTTCCAAGAACGGTAAGGGCGGCCAGATCGCTCAGATCATCTTCAAGGTACTTAAGGCTCAGGATGCTCAGGTTACCGGTACTGTTGACGCTTGCAAACTCTTCACCAGCGCTGACAGAGCTGACAAGAACACTGTTGACGCCGATGCTTCTGTTGTAGCCGGCGGCATCAAGCTTGGCCAGCCCACTCCTCCCAGCGAGCCCACTCCTCCCAGCGAGCCCACTCCTCCCAGCGAGCCCGAAAGCAAAGTTGAGGAGAGCAAAGCTGCTCCCACCACTGTTGTAACTCCCGGCACCACCGAGAACACCACCAAGAACCCCAAGAGCGGTGACGCTTCTGCAGTTGCAGTAGCCGGCGTACTTTGCGCAGCTATGGCAGCAGCCTTCGTTATCACTAAGAAATCCAAATAATTTTGGCTCTTAGCTGAGATGTCGCTTAAAACGACAAAACGAAATTCTTAAACAAAAGACCGAAGTCTTAACCGACTTCGGTCTTTTTCTCTTGCACCGCACGGTTTGCGGAGTTTTTGGCCCTCCGAGATTTTTTGCGGTTGGGTGCTTATATTTATATTTAAGAATATAAATTGTTTTTTGATTTTGCTTCGTGTCGGTTGACAAACGACCGGTCGGGTGATATAATTCAAGTGTAAACGCTCTACTGCAATAAAGTATTAAAGTGAGGTAAAGGTATGAACATTTGGCAGGATCACGATATTGAAACATTTTTTAAAGCGATACTGACCCTAAAGGATATTGAGGATTGCCGTCTCTTTTTTGAAGACATATGCACCATAAAGGAAATACTCGATATATCCCAGCGCCTTAAAATGGCCAAAATGCTTTATAACGGTGCAGGATACAGCGAAATAAGCAGTGAGACCGGTATTTCCACCACCACCATTAGCCGCGTCAGTAAATGTCTTAAATACGGCAACGGCGGATACAAGACCGTTCTCGACCGTTTGGCTGCCGCCGATGAAGAAAAGGACGGGCAGTAAACGATAATTATATTCAAAACAAATAACTGCCGCGGTTTTACCGACCTATGGGCTTGCCGATTGATTTGTGAAAAGAGATGCGCCTGCTATGGAAAAACAAAATAGGGGCTTTGGCGGGTTAAGCAACCGTGCCAAGGGTGTTTTATGTATTATATTTGCCGCGATGGGTTTTTCGGCAATGTCTGTTTTTGTGCGCCTTTCGGGGGATGATCTGCCTTCCTTTCAAAAGGCATTTTTCCGAAACGCCGTTGCTCTTGTTTTTATCACCTTTGTGATGATTAAGGAGAAAAAATCCTTTTTACCGAAAAAGCAAAACATCCCCTTCATCTTCGGGCGCGCATTTTTCGGAACAATCGGTCTTGTCTCTAACTTTTATGCCATAGATCATCTTGTGCTTGCCGACGCCAATATGCTCAACAAGCTTTCTCCCTTTTTTGCCATTATATTTTCGCTTTTTCTTCTTAAAGAAAAGCCGACCTTTGTGCAAATTATCGGCGTGTTCTGTGCAATGTTCGGCAGTGTGCTTATCATAAAACCCGGCTTTTCAAATCCCGAGATGCTTCCCTCCCTTGTGGGACTTTTAGGAGGAATGGGGGCCGGTCTTGCCTATACATTTGTCAGAAAACTCGGGTCAAGGGGCGAGGACGGCTCGCGCATTATTTTTTGGTTTTCGCTTTTTTCCTGTCTTGTTTGCATACCCTTTATATTCGCCGATTTCAGACCAATGACGGCGGGGCAGGTACTGCTGCTTATCGGTGCGGGGTGCTCGGCCTGCGTCGGCCAGGTGGGGATAACCAAGGCCTACATATACGCTCCCGCAAAGGAAATATCGGTTTATGATTATACCCAGGTCATATTTGCCGCCCTTTTCGGGTTTTTCATCTTCGACCAGATACCCGATCTGCTCAGCATTGCCGGATATGTGCTTATCTGCGGGGCGGGAGTGGCAATGTTCCTTTACAACACCAAAAAAGACCGAAAAAAGCGGCTTTTGGAGGCGATAAAATGAGTTTGGAAAAGCTCTTTAAAGCCATAGTCGACAGCGATAACACATCGGTTGTTATTTGCGATAAAAATCATACCATTGTTTATATGAATCCCGCCGCCTGCAAAAGCTATGAAAAGTACGGCGGGGAAGATCTCGTTTCCAAAAGCATTTTAGATTGCCACAACGAGCATTTTGCAGATGAAATAAAAAGGGAGCCTGCTTAATCGACGGTTAAGGCTGCCATAATTAAAGATACATCTCCGTGTCCTGCGGTTTGCGGGATGCGGAGTTTTGTCTTTTTTAGAAAAATAGCGTGGGTGCATGCTTGAAATGATGTGATTGTTCGTTAAAAACGACAATAATCGGGGACACAGAAGGCTGTTTTGGAATTAAAATCGGCGAGATTAACAAAATATTATAAATTGACAAATGCATGTTGACATAATATAGATGAAAATGATATTATACACATAGAAAATCAAGAGCGCCGTAACCAATTAATCAGTGAGGTGTTTAATCGTGAAAAAAAGCAGGAAAATACTTATCATCTGTCTTGTTATTGTCGCGGTGGTTGCGGGAGGAGCGGCGTATACCTTCCGTCCGCTGACATTTTCCCAGGCCATAGGCGGGGTAAAGGCCGAGGAAATTTTAAAACTGGAGCTTTGTCGTGACAGTGAGAAAATAGAAATTTCAAGTGAATCGGAAATAAAAGAAATTTACGATAAAATCTCATCGGTCAAATTGAATGCAGTTGTTAAAGAAAATTCTGATGGATGCAGTTTTGTAATATTTGTATATATTAAAAATTCTAAGGGATGTATATCCTATGGATGTGACAGAAACTTTTATAAATGGGACGGTTACAAAAAAGGAGTCGGCGATTTTCTTTATTACAAGGATTCATCAAACACAATTCAGGGAGTAATAAAAGAATATTTTGAGAGCAATAAGAACGGGTAGATGATTAGTCGGCTACTATATCCAACTTTTATTACTTCAAGGGAAGCATTAATTATACAGGTTATGTGAGGTGGTAATATAATGAAAAAAGGTGTAAAAATTCTTATCATCTGTCTTGTTATTGCTGCGGTGGTTGCGGGAGGAGCGGCGTATACCTTCCGTCCGCTGACCTTTTCCCAGGCCATAGGCGGGGTAAAGGCCGATGACATCGAAAGAATAGAGTTTATTGACGGAAGCACGGGAATCGTTACTCAAACAATCGAGCCCTCGGATGTTAATGAGATATACAACAAGATAGGCTCGATAAAGCTTAAGGCCTCTTTGCCCGAAAATAGCGTGGGCTGGAGCTACGGACTGCGAATTTATGTTAAGGGCGCCGACGGATACATTTCTTATATTTGCGATGACAGCTTTAAAAAAGCAGAGGGCTATAAGGGCAGGGTCAGTACGCTGCTTTGCTATTCCGACGGCTCGGGAGAATTGGAAAAGGTCATCGCCGAGTACAGCAAAAAGCTCGGTTGAGCCCATTAAGTGAGTGATCGCCGTACAATTTAATATTTCATAAAATAAGTCCCGCTTATCCCATAAAGGATAGGCGGGACTTGCTGTCTTTATACGACTTATTTAAGGCCGTTTTCGTAAGACTGGATCATCTTTTTGACCATCTGTCCGCCGATAGAGCCTGCCTGCTTGGAGGTCAGGTCGCCGTTGTAGCCCTGCTTAAGATTTACGCCGACTTCACCGGCAGATTCCATCTTAAAGCGATTGAGAGCCTCGCGAGCCTCGGGAACGAGAGTCTTATTGCTCTTTGCCATCTTTAGCACTCCTTTACGGTATTTGCGTTTGCAAAATTATTGTGTGTTTTATAGTTAATATTATTATAGAAAATTTATGGTAAATAAAGAAATTGTTTGAAAGGGTTAAATTTCGGGAAAAAGGGGACGGTTAGGGCTTTAAATAGTGCGGTTGGTTTTTCCCACGCGATATATCTCTGCCCGAGTGCTGATGTTTATTTTCCAGTCGGATTTTTTAAGCTTTTTATACCTCTCACTTTGATAAAGGCTTGAGCAGTCCCGCCTGACATATTTACCGAATTCGAAAATGTCGCTGTCAAGCTCGTAAAAGGCACGGTTGATCGACTGCTCGGCTCTTTCTTTGACCTTTTCGGAAAGCAAAGGGGTTATATCTAAAATGTCCTTTTCGGAAATGACGGCCTTTTTTGAATTCACCTCATTGACATTGAATTTCAGCTTTAATTCTATGTCAATTTCGGGAACGGTATCGGGAAAAGAATCGGAATCGGGGGAGTGGTCGGTATTATAATTACCGGCAGCTTCTTTTGCGGAAATTTTGCAGGAAACGCCCTGTACCGAGAGGGTAAACTTGCCGCTGTCCGAATCGACAATAAGGCTCTGGCGGCTGTCGTATCCCGATATCCAGTTGAACCCCACCGAATCGGCGGGCGACATTATCCCCGACGGCAGATTCCCGGAAAAGCAAAGCACGCCGCATATTTTGACCGTCCGCTCGTTGTCGTCTTCGCTTACATCGAGAAGCGGCAGAAAGGCGTCGGTTGCGTCGCTTAAATACCGCTCGGTGATGTCCAAAAGCTTGCTTCCGTCGTAGTTTGACGTGTCGGTTCCGTAGCTCATGATTTTGTTTATGCGCTCGGCGGGAAGTATGCCCGATTCGCTGTCGACGGTCAAAAGCTCGGAGGCTTTACAGGCCGAGGCCACCACCGTTACATTTTTTCGTATTTCGGAATATCTGGCGAAAAAATCGAGAACGGGAGAAAGACCCTTGTCGGCGACGCCTTGGGAAAGGACAATGACCTGAAGATTTGAAAAAAAGGCCTGCTGTCCGATTATGGAATTAATGCTTTGCAGAGCTTCATAAACCGTTCTTCCGCCAGCGGTATGAAGCTCGTATTCGTTTTTAGGCTCCTGGAGGGAGCTTGGCTTGTAGGTTTGAACGGTCAGAAAATAGGCGTCATTTTCGGTGTCGAGAGCCATTCCCTGAATTATGACCCTGTCCCGTATTTTGACCCGTCCGTTATATCCCGAAAAGAGGGTCAGCACCGCAAGCACAAGCAAAAAGGCAATTGGCTTTTTAATTTTTCTCATCCTTTCTTACGGTCGTTTTTTTCGGCGTTAAAAAAGCGAAAAGGGAGGGAATAACCAATGCAAGGACGATGACAAAACAGAACAGTATCCCGGAATACACCCTGCTTTTTGAGGACGGGTAATCCCGCGAAATGAGCGTTCCCGCCGCAAGGGTCAACACTCCTCCCGCCGCGGCAATAACGGTCGACAATCTTCCTTTTATAAGGCCCTTTATGCAGTCGGAGGCAAGATATAAAAACAGAGCGCATTTTATAAACAGCCCCAGTATCCATGTCGAAGCATGCAGAGCCGAAAGCCTTTTAAGCTCGCCGAGCTCTGCAATGTCGGCAAGGGCGTAAAAAGGAAAGTTTTCAAAGGCCGTCAGTTCTCCGAAAACGGCGCTGACAGAGAAGAATATGATGAACATTCCGATACAGCAAAGGGCTGAAAAGCCTATCATGGTTCTTTTGATATTTCCTCTGACCCTTGGAAGAAGCAGAGAAAAAGCAACCGCCTCGGAGGTGTTTGAAACATATACTCCCAAAAGCTCGGCTATGCCTTTTTTGTCGTAAAAACGCGGAGAGACGATATTTAAAAGGTCGAATTTCGAAAAAACCGCCAGAATTATCACCGCCACCGAAATAAAGCCGATGACAAGAGCGATAAGGGCGGTGCGGGAGATGGCCTCAAGGCCCTTATGTGCTGCATAAAAGGAGGGAATTATCAGAAGCAGAGGGAAAAACAGCGGACTTTGGTCGGCGCCTGTGGTGGAGGTCATAAAGATGTTGAAACGGGAGAGGTTGACGGCCGTGCTCAAAAGGAAAAAGAAACAAAGCAGCACCGCCGTGCCGCCGCCCGCAAGAGGAGAAACCCCGTATGCCGCCTGAAGGGGCGAAAGGCCGGTTTTTTTATACAGAAAATAAGAGGGCAAAAGAAGAAGCAGCAGAAACGGGAAAAACAGCAGCGAAACAAGCCATTCCTGATTGTTGAAGCTTCCCGCAAAATCAAAGGGAAAGGTCAGTGCCACCGAAAGACGGCTTAACAGAAGCAGTCCGAAAAGCTGACCTGCTCCGATTTCCTTTTTATAGGTCAAGGGCGTCTTTCCTCCTTACTGCCGTGGAGATTTTGTATCTTAACGGTTTTTTTGGAGAGCCATCGCCAGCTTTCGCGGAAGAGGGTATCTCTTACCGAAAATCTGTCGAAGGGAGAAACGGGGGCCGAAAGAGGAACGCCGTATACGTTGTGCCCGCATACGGCGGTTATTATTACGGCGGCAAAAAGAACCATTCCGGGTGTTCCGCAAAGACCTCCGATAAAAATTCCCGCAAACCTAAGCAGGGCGCAGGGGTAATAAAGGGTGGGTACAACAAAGGAGGCAAGGGCGGTGACCGCCACAACGATAATCATGGGCGCTCCGATAAGTCCCGCCGTTACGGCTGCCTCTCCGATGACAAGGCCGCCCACGATGCTGACGGCATGACCCACCGATTTCGGAAGTCTAAGCCCCGCTTCGCGCATTATCTCGTAAATAACATGTATGATAAGGGCTTCCCACATATTAGGGAAGGGGGTGACAATGCCGGAGTCGAAAACCTTGTGCAGTATGGCGGCGGGAAAAAGCTCGGGATTGTGCTCGCAAATGGCCACATATGTGCCCGATACAAACACGGCAAGAAAGAAGGACAGATATTTTATACATCTTATAAAGGTGGCGAAAAAGGGATTGACGGTGTAGTCGTCGAGGCTTTGAAAATGCTCGGAGAAGAGCAGGGGAACGGTGAGGGCGTAGGGCGTCCCGTCAACCAAAATTCCGATTCTCCCCTCTAAAATTTTCCCGCAAAGGGTGTCGGGGCGCTCGGTGGTGCCGACCGAGGGGAAAAGGGAGGCAGATGGGGTGTCGAGAAAGGGCTGAATATATCCCGAATCAAGCACCGCGTCGATCTCTATACGGTTTAGCCTTTTTTTGACCTCGGCAAGCAGCTCCTTGTCAGCCGCCGTGTCAAGATAACATATTGCCACATCGGTTTTTGATTTTTTTCCTACGGTTATTATCTCAAATTTAAGCTCGGGGGTTTTCATCCGTCTCCTGACCATGGCCATGTTATTGCGAAGGATTTCCGAAAAGCCCTCCTCAGAGCCTCTCTCCATTATCTCGGAAACGGGAGAGCCGATGCTTCTCGAGGGGGCTCTTTGAACGCCTATGCAAAGGGCAAAATCAAAGCCGTCCGCTATAATTACCGCCCAGCCCGACATGAGAAACCTCAGCAACTCCTCAATACTCTTAACCCGCTTTTGGTCGGGTGAGGAGGATAAACTTTTTTCTATAAATTCAAAGCGCTCCTTGCCGTTTGACGGAAGGGATTTTGCGGCCAGTATTTTTGCAATTATCTGCCGCTCAAGCTGTTCCTTATCCACGAGATTTTCCATTGTAAGACAAACAAAGCCGTATCCGTCTGCCGAAAAGTCACGAAAGATAAAATCGTCCGAGTCTCCGATTTTTCCTTGTATGACCGTCATGTTGTCGCTTAGCGAACAGCCTAAAAAGGCAGAATTATACTTTGTCAAGGTATCCCTCTTTTCAAAACCGGTATGCCGTATGTAAGATTTTGAGATTATGCCGAAAAGAGGGCACGGTATTTTAAGCTGCGGTTAAATAATCTCTTTTCGGGCAAAATAGGCCTTGGTGATAAATATGTTTGTGACGCTTATCCGTTCGGTGATTTTATACTTTACGGTCATACTCAGTCTCCGGCTTATGGGGAAACGCCAGATAGGGGAGCTTCAGCCCGGCGAGCTGGTGGTAACAATTATGATTTCGGAATGTGCCGCCGCCCCCATTCAGGATCTTGACCGACCGGCCCTTAACGGTATTATAGCCATTTTTTGCTTGGTTATTCTTGAGGTGCTGCTGTCGGTGGCGACCCTAAAGCTTCCTTGGGCAAGAAGGTTGCTCGACGGCAGTCCGACTCTCATCATCAAAAACGGAGTTATCGACCAAAAGGCCATGAAGGCTTTGAGACTTACCATCGACGACATTAGCGAAAGCCTCCGCCAGCAGGGTGTGTTCGACATTCGCGAGGTGGCCTTTGCCCTTGTGGAAACGGGAGGAAAGCTCAGCGTTAAAAAGAAAAGCCTTAAAGATCAGCCCACCGCCGAAATGCTGGGATTTCCCGAGGCGCCCGATAAGCTTCCGATCGCGGTGGTCGGAGACGGCAGTATAAACAAGGCAAGTCTTAAGGTTTGCGGAATTTCCGAGCAGCAGCTTGAAAAAATGATTAAAAAGAAGAAGCTCAAACAACAGGAGATTTTTTTAATGCTCTTTGACGGTGACAAGGACACCTATTTTGTCAAAAAGCAGGACGATGGCGGGGAAAAACAAAAGAGCTGAGTTTTACGGGCGGAGAAACAATCGGCGGTTGTTACGGAAAAAGGACAGAAATACAGAGCAAACGGGCTTTTAAGGAGAAGGAAATGAAAAGACTTAATATTGCCGCAATGCTTTTTGCCGTTGCGGTGGCACTGTGCATTACAAGCACGGCGGTTACTTCGCGGGTGGAAAAGAAGGTGGGCGAGCCTCTTAAAATGACAATCGAATTTTTTGAAAAGGGCGAGACCGAAAAGGCGATCGAAAGCTTTTCGGCCGCAAAGCAAAACTGGGACGATATAAAGGAGACGACGGCGGTTTTTGCATCGCACTCGTCGGTGGACGAGCTTGACGAACAGATGACCCTTATATCTGCTCTTTTAAGCGAGCAAAGCGACGATTTTCTACCGCAAAGCGCTCTTTGTCTTTTAAAGGTACAAAATCTTTGCGACGGTGAGAAGGTAACTGTTAAAGCCCTTTTTTAATGCAGCTTTCGACCGCAAAAAGTTTTAAAAAATTATCGTCATATGATTTAGAATAAAGACGGCGAAGAAAAATCAAGGGGGATAATTCGAAAGCCGAAAGCAGCGGACATCAATTGAGATTTTTCCGAAAAATCAAAAACCGCACATAAAAATCATTAAAAATATCCGGTCAGGAGGAATGAAAAAATGGGAATAAAAATTGAATCGTCGGGACAGACGGTAACCGCCTATCTCGACGGTGAGATCGACCACCATTCGGCAAGGGAAATGCGGGAAACCATCGACAGAGAGCTTGAAAGCGGCAATGTTAAGCTGCTTATTCTTGACTTTCGGGATGTTACCTTTATGGACAGCTCGGGGATAGGTCTTGTTATGGGAAGATACCGTCAGATAAAATTTTACGACGGCGAGCTTCAGGTGCTTAATACATCTTCGCAGATATATAAGGTCATGCGGGTGGCGGGACTGGACAGGCTCTGCCTTATCGAAAGGAGCTGTGTAAAAAAATGATCAAACCCATTAACGAAATGAAGCTTACCCTTACCTCCCGTTCATCAAACGAAAGCTTTGCCAGGGTGGCGGTTGCAGCCTTCGCCGCTCAGCTCGACCCCACGGTTGAGGAAATAGGCGACATAAAAACCGCCGTTTCCGAGGCTGTCACAAACTGCATAGTTCACGCATATAAAGACAATCTCGGCCCAATTTACATAACAGTGGGTGTTTTTGAAAACCGAAAGGTAAGGATAAAAATTCGAGATGTGGGCTGCGGGATTGAGGATGTGGAAAAGGCTATGGAGCCTCTTTTTACAACCGGAGGCGAGGAGCGTGCGGGACTGGGCTTTGCGGTTATGGAAAGCTTTACCGACAGCCTGAAGGTGCGTTCACGAAAGGACAGGGGCACCACGGTGACCATGGAAAAAATAATTAAAAGGCGATGAGCGGCGTGACAAATTCACCCGATCGTCAGGCAGAAAAAACGCCCGAAAAGGAGAGACAGGGCGAGGCTTCGCTGAGCAACGAGTTTGTGAGGCAAAACATAGGTCTTGTGCATGCCTGCTGCAACAGGCTTAAAAACCGAGGAGTGGAGTACGACGAGCTTTTTTCGGCGGGGTGTCTCGGCCTTTGCAAGGCGGTAAAGGGCTTTGACCAAAGCAGGGGGATAAGGTTTTCCACCTATGCCGTGCCGGTCATTTTGGGCGAAATAAAACTGCTTTTCCGTGACGGAGGAAGCATAAAGGTTGGGCGCGCCTTAAAGGAGCGGGCCATGCACCTTTTGCGAACAAAACAGCAGATGACTGTTATCCTCGGCCGGGAGCCGACAATTTCCGAGCTTTCCGAAAAGGCGGGGCTTTCCTACGATCAGACGGCCGAGGCTCTTTCGGCGGCCGCCCCGGTACTTTCCTTGACGGTGGGGGAGGACGGTGAATTAACCGAAATTGAGGTGAAGGAGGAAGGCTGTGAAGAAAACATCGTTGGAAAAACCGCGCTTTTTCAGGCTCTTTCCCATTTGAGCGAAGGGGAACGAAAAATAATAGAGCTGAGATATTTTTGCGGCGATACCCAAAGCCAAACGGCCAAAAAGCTCGGGACAAACCAGGTGCAGATTTCCCGAAAGGAAAAGGCCATACTTTTAAAGCTGAGGGGTCAGCTTTTGTAAAAAAAGACGGCTGTGTTTTTCCGTTGATTTTGAGCGCAAAAAAAGAGCCCGACAAAATCGGGCTCTTTTAGCTTTTATACTGTTTATTCATAACACGGCTGAACAAGCAGCTTTAAGGCTTTTAACTTATTTGCTTTCGTTAAGCTTAAGAGCAAAAGCAGATTTCTTGCGGGCGGCGGTATTCTTGTGGATAATACCCTTTGCCGCTGCCTGGTCAATCTTCTTGACCGCCTCTCTTACAGCGACATCCTTATCTGCCGCGGAAGCTTCGATAGCAACGTTAGCCTTTTTAATAGCGGTTCTGAGTGCGGACTTGGCGGCCTTGTTACGGGCGGTCTTGGTCGCAATAACCTTTACGCGCTTTTTAGCTGACTTGATGTTTGGCATCTCTTTACACCTCCTGCCGAATTACGAATAGATAATAAATACAGTGACTTAAACTATAATATCATCATTCGGAATAAAATGCAAGTTTTTTTTAAATATTTTTTTGTTTCGGCGTCAACAATAATTAAAAATAAAAGGAATAGAGGTTAAAATATGCCCCAAAGAACCGATCTTGCTCTTGAAAAAAGGGAGCTTTCAGGAGAATGTAAGGGAATAAGCGCCGCGGAGGAACAAAAAAACGGCGTTAAGGTCACCCGCATAAAAATAACCGACAAGGACGGGGAAAGGGCGGTGGGAAAGCCGATCGGCAACTACATCACCATAGAGGCCGACAGTCTTGACGGACAGCTTGACGGAAGCTGTCGGGAGATAATATCAAAGGAGCTTGAAGCCCTTTTGCCGAAGGAAGGAACGGTGCTTGTGGCGGGGCTCGGCAATTCCGACATAACCCCCGACGCTTTAGGACCGAAAACCGCCTCCCAGGTGCTTGCCACCCGCCACATCGACGGACAGACGGTAAAGCATCTCGGCATTTCAAAGCTGCGGCCTGTTTGCGTGTTAAGTCCGGGCGTGCTCGGAAAAACGGGCATAGAAACTGCCGAGATAATACTCGGCGTGGTGGGGAAAATAAAACCCTCGGCCGTTATTGCGGTGGACGCGCTGGCGGCAATGGAGCTGTCAAGGCTGGGCAGGACGGTGCAGATCTCGGACACCGGAATTTGTCCCGGCTCGGGGGTGGGAAACAGCCGAAAGGAAATAAGCAGGCGGCTGCTCGGAGTGGATGTCATCGCCGTGGGCGTACCGACTGTGGTGGACGCCGAGACATTGGCCGAGGAGCTTGCCGGAAAAGAACACGGGGCGGACACTGACAGAAGCGGGTTGGGCATGATGGTTACTCCCAGAGAGATAGACTCGGTCATCGACCACGCCTCCGATCTTGTGGCTCTGTCCATAAACTGCGCCCTTCAAAAGGAGCTTTCTCCCGAAGAAATTTGCGCCCTCATTTAAAGAGGGCGTTTTGTTTTGCCGTGAGTTTTTGCAACAAACGGCTTATTCCCTTGTATCATCATTGTGATGATTGGTTATTTTGTTTGGAGTTCTTCATGTGTGATGTGCGTATTAAAAAATCATTTTTTAGAAAAACGGAGCAATAAAGAGAAAACAGACGAAAATCAAAGAACATTACTGATATTTTATTTTTCTTATCAAAAATCGGTTGACATAGTCTTTTGTATGTGGTATTATTGCTTGGCGGTGAAAAGCTGCGGCGATTTGTTTCGCCGAAAAAAGTCAGTTAAATTTATATTTTAAAATATTCGGAGGAAAGCAATATGTCAACTTATATGCCCAAAGCAGCCGACATTGAGCGCAAATGGTATGTCCTCGACGCAGAGGGTAAGCCCCTCGGACGCGTTGCGGCAGTTGCTGCCGATCTTCTTCGCGGCAAGCGCAAGACCACATTTGTTCCCCATCTCGACTGCGGAGATCATGTTATCATCATCAACGCCGACAAGGCTGTGCTGACCGGTAACAAGCTCACCCAGAAATTCTATCGTCGTCACACCGGCTACATCGGCCACCTTAAAGAGACCGATTACGGCACCCTTATGGCCCAGCGCCCCGAGCTCGCTATGGAGCTTGCGGTCAAGGGTATGGTTCCCGACAACACCATCGGTCGCAGCGCCCTTACCCGCCTTCGCGTTTACAAGGGTTCCGACCATAAGCATGCGGCTCAGAAGCCCGAAGCTTACACACTTTAAGGGAGGTAACGAATAATGTACGACAGCAAACCTTATTTCTACGGCACCGGCCGCAGAAAAAGCTCGGTAGCCCGCGTCCGCGTTTACAACGGCACCGGTAAAATCACCATTAACGATCGTGACATCGACGATTATTTCGGTCTCGAGACCCTTAAACTCATCGTTCGTCAGCCTCTTGCAGCCACCAAGACGAACGGAAAATTCGACATCGTTTGCCGCGTAGGCGGCGGCGGAGTTACCGGTCAGGCCGGTGCTATCCGTCACGGACTTTCCCGCGCTCTGCTTCAGTATGACGCCGAGCTTCGCCCCATTCTCAAGAAAGCCGGTTTCCTGACCCGCGATCCCAGAATGAAAGAGCGTAAGAAATACGGTCTCAAGGGAGCCCGCCGCGCACCCCAGTTCTCCAAGAGATAATTTCTCCTTACAAAGCATTTCAAATTCAAAGAGCCTCTGCTTTTTGCAGAGGCTTATTTCTTGCACGGAAAGGCGCGGAACAGACTGCGGGGCTTTACTGCCCAAACTGTCGGCGGAAGGCCGCTGTTAAAGGAAACAAAGCCATGTAATATTACCGACAAAAACCGCCGTGAGAGCATGCTCTTACGGCGGTTTTTTATAGCTGCGGTTGTTTAAGCTGCGGATGCTTAAATGACATAGTTATCGGCGGGAGAAATTTCCATAAGGTCGGCTATGGTTATGCCGTCGAAAAAGTCGTTGGTCATTTTATAAAACTTCCGCCACATGGAAATGGTGCGGCATTCTCCGGCGAGAGAACAGGGGGGAGCTTCCTTTGAAAGACAGGCGACCGGGGCTAAATCCCCTTCGGCCAGCCGCAGAATCTCTCCCACCGTCAGAAACTGCGGGTCGGCTTTAAGCTTGTATCCGCCGCCCTTGCCGTGTATTCCCTCAACGAGTCCGTTTTTGGTCAGCAGCGGCATAATCTTTTCGATGTATTTCAGCGAAATGTCCTGCCGTGCGGCCACCTCTTTCATGGGAATGTATTCGCCGCTTCGATGTTCGGCCAGATCGATGATAACCCGCAGGGCATATCTGCCCTTGGTGGAGATCTTCATTTTTGTCAGTCCTTTGATTTTGGAATAATGTGTGCTTGATGTGTGATGCCGTGCGTTTTGAGTCTGTTTCGCGGTTGCCGAATAATGCTCTCGGGGTCGGTGCGAGCCTGCTTAACCGCTTGCCCGGTGCGTCTTTATGGTCGGCTCAATGTCCTTTAAGCTGCCGGTTAAGCTGTTCGGCATATCTCACCGTTTCCATGGCGTCCTTGGCATATTTGTCGGCGCCTATGCGCTCTGCATAATCGGCGGTCATAACCGCGCCTCCCACTGCTATTTTGCAATAGGGAGCGGCCTCTTTAAGCAGCTTTATGGTCTGCTCCATTGCGGGGACGGTGGTGGTCATAAGGGCGCTGAGTCCGCAAAGGGGAGCCTTTACTTTTGTGACCTCCTCGACCACTTTTTCGGGATCAACATCCTTGCCGAGATCGATAACATCAAAATCATAATTTTCGAGCAGGGTTTTAACAATATTTTTGCCGATGTCGTGAATGTCTCCCTTTACGGTGGCGATGACGATCTTGATTTTTTTCTGTTTGTTTTCTCCCGAGCCCGCCATTTTTTCCTTTATACATTCAAAGGCCGACTTCGCCGCCTCGGCGCTCATAAGAAGCTGAGGAAGATAAAGCACCTTTTGTTCGAATTTTTTACCCACCGTGTCAAGGGCGGGAATTATGTGACCGTCGATGATCGAAAGGGGCTGTTCGGTTTCAAGAAGCTTTTGGCACTCGGCGGATGCCCGCTCCTTAAAGCCCTTGGTTATGGCTTTAAAAAGACTTCCGTCGGTATCTCCGTCGCCTTTTTCACCCGATTTTATCGACACCGTTTCTTCTATGCTTTGGGCAAAGGAGATATACTGCCCGCAGTTTCGGTCGAATCCGCCGAGCAGAAGGTATGTGTAATATGCCTTTAAAATGTCGGGGGATTTGGGATTGACAATGCCGGCCGAAAGACCTCTTTCGAGGGCAAGGGTGAAAAACGCGCCGTTCACCGTCGGCCTCGAGGGCAGTCCGAAAGAAACATTTGAAACACCCAGCACGGTATTTTGCCCCATTTCGTGTCTGATGTAATCGAGGGTATCGAGGGTGGTTGCGGCGGCGTTGCAATCAACGCTGACCGACATACACATAGGGTCAAAAACAATGTCCTTTCTTGATATGCCGTAGCCTTCGGCCGTTTTGAGTATTTTCTCGGCGACCGCTATGCGTCCCTCTTTGGTTTCGGGAATTCCGTTTTCGTCGAGGGTCAGCGCCACGACCGTTCCGCCGTATTTTTTAACCAACGGGAAAACGGCCTCCATGCTTTCCTTTTTGCCGTTGACCGAATTGACCATCGCCTTGCCGTTGTAGATTCTCAGAGCCTTTTCCATGGCCTTTGCGTTTGAGGTGTCGATTTGCAGAGGCAGGTCGGTGACCGTTTGAAGCTCGAAAACCGTATGCTCAAGCACCGTCGGCTCGTCTATTTCGGGAAGACCCACATTAACGTCGAGAATGTGGGCTCCCGCGTCCTGCTGAGCCGCCGCTTCACCTAAAATATAATCGGTATCCCCTTCAAGAAGAGCCTGTTTAAACCGCTTTTTGCCGGTGGGATTTATGCGCTCTCCGATGATGATCGGCTGATTTCCCATTTCTACATATTTTCCGTAGGAGCAAACGCAGGTGATATTTTTTTCTTCGATGGGAAGGACGGGGTCGTTTTTTGTGGCTTCCACCGTCTTTTTTATGTATTCGGGAGTGGTGCCGCAGCATCCGCCGAGAATGGATACCCCAAGCCTGCTTATTTCCTCCATTTCCTTTGCAAAACCGTCGGCGTCGAGGTCGTAAAAGGTCTTTTCGCCGTCGTTTCTCGGCAGTCCCGCATTGGGTTTTGCGAAAATGGGGGTGGAGGAATGGCTTAAAAGCTCCTTTATGGGATCTAAAAGCTGCTTGGGCCCGAGGGAGCAGTTAACCCCGATAGCGTCCACCGAAAGCCCCTCCAGAAGTGCCGCCATGGAGGCGGGGGAGGCGCCGGTCAGCAGCTTGCCGTTTTCACCGTAGGCATTTGATGCAAATACGGGAAGATCGCAGCTTTCCTTTGCGGCAAGCACGGCCGCCTTGGTCTCATAGCTGTCGCTCATGGTTTCGATGAATATAAGATCGGCACCGTGAGCGGCTCCGAATTTTACCGTCTGTGAAAAAATTTCGACCGCCTTTTCAAATTCCAAATCCCCAAGCGGCTTTAAAAGCTTGCCGAGAGGGCCGATGTCGAGAGCAACATATTTTTCTCCCTTTGACGAGGAAAGGGCGGCGGCTTTTTTTGCGTTTTCGATGGCGGCGGCGATGATTTCCTCGGTTTTTCGGCCGAATTTCAGGGTATTTGCGCCGAAGGTGTTTGAGCAAACGATGTTTGAGCCGGCGTCAAAATAGCTTTTATGTATATCCACCATGTCGTCGGGGTGAGAAAGGCTCCAAAGCTCGGGAAGCTCACCGGGAGCAAGCCCTCTTTGCTGAAGAAGGGTGCCGCAGCCGCCGTCAAGATATAGCCGTTTTGTTTTGAGCTGTTCTTTTTTAAGCATTTGAATTCATGGCTCCTTTCTGAAATTGCAATCGGCGTTTTCGCAGTATAAACATCCCGATGTATCTCTGCAGGGGGTGTCGGATATTCCCACAATGGCCGTTACCGATTTTGACGGACTCATTAAAAGCGATTCCGAAAGGGACAGGCCTATTTTCCGAAAACAGTCGAGCAGGGCAAAAATGTCGCGCTGAAATTCAAGCGGAAAATCGCCGTAGCCGGGGGAAAATCTTGGGCGGGTGAATTTGCCTTCCTTTGCCTTTTGTCGCTTTATATCGTCACAGAATCGGTTGCAGGCGGCTTCAATCCGTTCGGCGCCTATGGCTCCGAGTATTACCGCCTTTGAGGGGCTTATAAGGCTGTATTTGCTTATGAGCCTGTCTATTTCCACGCCTACCGTGGCGGCAAAGATTACCGCACTGTCGCAGTTTTTAAGGTTTTTGCCAAGCCCCGTGCTTTGAACATTTGCAAAGGAAAGGTCGACGGTCTGCCCGTCGGTTTTTATCGGCACCTCGCAAAAACATACTCCGCCCGAAAAATCGCGGCACATATCGGCACATTCGGCAACGGTTGCCCGCAGCTTTTCGTCCGGCTGCTTTATGCCCGAATAGCGGTATATCTCTCCCATATCAAAGGGAGGCAGCTCATAGCTTTTCTGAAACACCGTCATATTATCTTTTTGCCGAGTATGCGGGAAAGGTTTTCACCTATCCTTTGCGCCACATCGGGCTTGTTCATGGAATAAACATGGACATTGCAAATTCCGTTGGCATAAAGGTCGATTATCTGGTCGGTTGCGTAGGCAATGCCGGCCTGTTTCATTGCGTCGGGACTGTCGCCGAAGGCGTCGATCAGGCTCAAAAACCTTTGGGGCATAAAGGAGCCGGAAAGCTCAACGGCTCTTTTGACCTGGCTTGCCGAGGTTATGGGCATTATTCCCGCAATTACCGGGACGGTTATACCCGCCTCTCTTATTTTATAAAGGAAATTGTAAAGCAGATTGTTATCGAAAAACATCTGTGTGGTAAGAAAATCGCAGCCGGCATCCACCTTTTCTTTAAGGTATTTGATGTCTTCTCTCTGATTTTTGCTTTCGGGGTGGATCTCGGGATATGCGGCGGCACCCACGCAAAATTCAGGGGCGAGCCGCTTTATGTCTCTCACAAGCTCAACGGCAAAGCGATAGTCCCACAAAGCCCTGTCCTCGTTTTGCCTGTCCTTCGGAATGTCGCCCCTAAGCGCCATTATATTTTCTATACCCGCATCCCTGAATGAGCCTATCATTTTTTCGACGGTTTGCTTTGTGGAGGAAATGCAGGTCAGGTGGGCGAGAGAGGGCACGCCGTATTGCTCCTTGATGTTTTTGGCTATGGCGAGGGTGTATTCGCTGGTACCGCCGCCCGCTCCGTAGGTCACGCTCATGAACGACGGAGAAAGCTTGGCAATTTCCTCTGTGGAGCTTTTTACGCTTTCAAAAAGGGAATATGTTTTCGGAGGAAAAACCTCAAACGAAAGGGAATAGCGACGGGATTTTAGCAGCTCTGAAATTTTCATAAACATTCTCCGTTTAAAACAGATTTTCGGCGTTTTTGTTTTTGAAGGTCTGGTTGTTTAAAGAAGAAAACGGGGAAGTATGCCGCAGCCGAAATACGCCGGAATTCAGGTTTAGTCCAGGCGTTGTGTTTCGGAAAAGACAAAAACATCGGCGGCGGACAAGGCAGAAAGGAAAAGACAAAATTTCAAAAACGGGTTTTCGCCATTTCCATTATAGCACTGTTCGCCCCCGATTTAAAGGACTTTTTTTATCGGACAAAGACTGTTTTATGTTTTAAAAACGCTTTCAAAACAGACGGGAGCCTTTAATCAAAAAATGCAATCCGAATAAGGTTATTTAAAGGAATCCTTCCTTGAAATGCTCTCGTTTTTTGTTATTCCGCAAAAAGCGGGGTGGAAAGGTATCTGTCGCCGGTGTCGGGAAGCAGCACCACAATGGTTTTGCCCTCGTTTTCGGGGCGCTTGGCAAGCTCTATGGCGGCAAAAACCGCCGCACCCGAGGAAATCCCCACAAGTACGCCTTCCTTATGACCGATCTTCCGTCCGGTAGCAAAGGCGTCGTCGTCGGCAACGGGAATAATCTCGTCGTAAACCTTGGTGTCAAGTACATCGGGAACAAAGCCTGCACCGATGCCCTGAATCTTATGGGCTCCGGCAACTCCGGTGGAAAGCACCGCAGAGGTGGCGGGCTCTACCGCCACTACCCTGACCTCGGGCTTTTTGGATTTAAGATATCCGCCCACGCCGGTGATGGTTCCGCCGGTACCTACGCCGGCCACAAATATATCTACCGCTCCGTCGGTGTCCTCAAAGATTTCGGGGCCGGTATGCTCAAAATGAGCCTTGGGGTTGGCGGGGTTGACAAACTGACCCGGAATAAAGCTGTCGGGAATTTCTTTTGCAAGCTCTTCAGCCTTGGCGATGGCGCCCTTCATTCCCTTGGTTCCGTCCGAAAGCACAAGCTCGGCACCGTATGCCTTCATAAGCTGGCGGCGTTCAACCGACATGGTTTCGGGCATAACGATGATGATACGGTAGCCCTTTGCGGCGGCCACTGCCGCAAGACCGATACCGGTGTTGCCCGAGGTGGGTTCGATAATGACCGAGCCCTTTTTAAGCTTGCCCGAAGCCTCGGCCTCGTCGATCATGGCCTTGGCAATACGATCCTTTACCGAGCCCGCGGGATTGAAATATTCAAGCTTGGCAAGAATTTTGGCCTTTAACTCCAATTCCTTTTCGATGTGTGTAAGCTCGAGCAAGGGGGTTGAACCGATAAGCTGATCTGCGGAAGAATAAACCTTTGACATAATAACTGCTCCTTTTTTATTCGGTCGGCTGAGCGACCTCTTTATTTTTGTTGATGTAAATAAACCTTGTTATTACCTACCTATCTCGTAGGTTGGTATGATAATACACCCTCCATAAGCATTTGTCAAGTCTTTTTTTAAATATTTTTTAAAAATATTTCGAAGGTGTTGACCGACCGCTTCGTTGCGGTTAATATATTTGATGAAACGTCGGCAAAATAAGATATGTCGGCCGGTCTGCGCGCCGATAACCGAATGGGAGGTAAAAACCGTGGAGTTTATTCAGAATGTTGATTGGGCGATCCTCCGCTTTATAAGGGACAATCTGTTTTGCCCGTTTTTAGACGCCGTCATGCCCGTTGTTTCGGCAGCGGGAAACAGCGGGATTATATGGATAGCTATTTCGGCGATTCTTCTTTGCTCAAAAAAGTACAGAAAATACGGCTTGCTTTGTCTTTGCGGAATGCTTGTCGGCCTGGTTATAGGTAATGTGGCTTTAAAGAATCTTGTGGCCCGCCCAAGACCCTGCTGGACCGAGGATATATCCTTGCTCATAAAAAATCCCACCGATTTTTCCTTCCCGTCGGGGCACACCCTTTCGTCGGTTATTTCGGCCGTCATTCTTTGCTCGGCCGGAAGAAGGTTTGCTGCTTTCGCCATACCGCTGGCCGTTCTTATCGCCGTTTCAAGGCTGTATCTTTTTGTCCATTTTCCGTCGGATGTCATCTTTGCCGCATTGCTCGGACTTGCAATAGGTTTTTTAACCCTTGCCGCGGGAGAAAAATCAAAGACGCTCCAAAAGCTTTGGTGCAACGGGAATTAACAGCCTTTTGTGCGCGTGTTTGCCTCTTAACCCGATGCAAAATAAAAAAATGACGGTTTTTGAAAATTTACTATTGACAAAATGCCTCCGAGTTATTATAATAGTGAAGCGGCTGTGAAAAGAACGCATTTAAAAAATGTAAACGGCCCGGTAGTTCAGCTGGTTAGAACGCTAGCCTGTCACGCTAGAGGTCGTGGGTTCGATCCCCATCCGGGTCGCCATATGCTGCTATGGCTCAGGTGGTAGAGCGCGTCCTTGGTAAGGACGAGGTCGGCGGTTCGAGTC
>CAKSPR010000032.1 GCA_934486455.1 uncultured Eubacteriales bacterium | reverse complement strand
CGCCGCGGCGCCCCTTGTCAGGGGAGCCGGCTCGGCTCTGCCGAGACTGAGGGGTAGTAAGATTCCTTGCAACAAAAAATCTACCGTCATTGATTAAAAATTCCACACCAACCGCAAAACACCCATTACCGTTCATGCCGCTCGGTAATGGGTGTATTTTTGTTATATCAAAACGGTATCGCCGTACTTTTTGACCTTATCCGATGGAATCGGTGCGATAGACGAACTTCACCTGTCCGTCCATGTCACCCGAAAGTCCCGTAAAGGTCTTATAATCCTTGGACACATCAACCGTTGCCTTAAAGCGGGTAACAAGCTTGCCGAGTCCTCCTGCCGCCTCGCTGAGCTTATCAACACCCTGCTCCTTAAAGGCTTTAAGTCCGTCGGAAAGGGTAAGTGCGCCGTCGCGGAGCTGTGTAACGCCGCTGACCAGTGCGGGAGCGCCGTCTTTAAGGGTTAAAATGCCGTTGTAAAGCTCGGCTGCGCCTGCGCTCAGCTGCTCGGTGCCCGCCTTTAAGGTGTCGGTGCCGTCCTTAAGCTGTCCTGCGCCTGCGGCCGCCTCGGACACCTTGTCGGTATAGGTCGAAAGTCCGTAATAGAAGGTCGCGTAGCTATCCAGCTGACCTTTAAGTGCGGTCAGGCTTTGTGCCCCGGCTCTTGCCTTTTCAAGTGCGGCGGGGAGATTTTGTGCAACCAGCGCGTCGATTTGCTTTTGTACATTGCCTTCTATGGTGGCCTTAAGGTTGTCGGAAGCCATTTGCTGTGCAAGACCCGCTTCGATCTGCGCCTTGACCTTGTCGGTGGCCATTTGCGCCTCAATTGCGGCATTGATCTGAGACTGTACTGCCTCGGGTACCTGTCCGGCAGCCACCGCGGCGTCATACTGTTCGACCGTCATCTGAGTCGCGGTTGAAACGACGGTTGCTTTAACGGAGGCTCTTACAGCCTCCTCAACCTTGGGTCTTACCTGCTCGGAAACGGCCTGTGTAACGCCTGCGCGGATCTGATCCTCGTTTGCCTTAACGGCATCGGTGACCTGCTTTGTAGTTGCCTCGTCGCTGAGAGAAGCAACTATTCCGTCGATAACGGTTTGATAGTTTTCAATTGTAAGCTCGGGAGCGGTGATGCCCGATGAGGCGATCTGGCTGTTTGCGGTGGCAAGCAGTGTTTCAAAGACCTGCTTTGAGCCGCCGTTTAAGGTATCGTTGTTTGCGGCAATTTGAGAAAGTCCCGAGGAGAGTGTGGAAATGCCGCCCTGAAGGGTGCCTGCACCGTTATCAAGGCTTGCTGCGCCCTCTTTAAGCTGTGCCGCACCTGCCGCAAGCTTGTCGATTCCGTCCACAAGCTCGCCGGATTTTTCAAGCAGCGTACAAAGTCCGCCGTAAAGCTGAGAGGAGCCGTCGAGCAGCTGAGATACCGCGTCGGTAAGCTGACCGAGCGAAGAATCAAGATCGTCGAGACTGTCCGTTTTGCTTGTGTCAACGGCGTTGAAAACCTCGTTGGTGGCTATCGTAACGGTGTTTGTGAGCGAGAATTCGGTAACATCGGCCGAGATTTCAACATAGTCGGGAATGTCAATTTCGTCGGAATCTATATCGAGGTTGGATTTAAGTCCCGGGAAGGCAAGGCCGATAACCGCCATTCTGTCTCCGTCTCCCAGCATCTTTCCGTTGGTTACCTCAACATTTCTGAAGTGGTCGCTGTCGAGAAGCAGACCGGTCAGCATTGCGAAGGGCACATATATTTTTTCTTGCTTTCCGTCTATTTCAACATATTCATACTGATTGTTTTCGTAGGTATAGCGGATTGTGACCTTTCCGCTCTTTCCGGCAAGCTCGTCGGGAGAAATTGCCTTTCCGTCCAGCGTATAGTTGAGTTTAAGGTTAACCGGCAGATCTTTTGTGATGTTGCCGCGATAGTAAATATCGTTGCCCTGAGCGTCCCATATCTTCATGTTATCGCCGTTCATTGTATATGTTTCGTCGCCCTTGACATTTTCCACATCGGTAAGGCTGCTTCGGTCGTCTACCGTGTCGGAATTAAGGCTGTTTTTGATCCAATCGCTGACAATGATTTTTTTAACCGATCCGTCGGCTCCGGCCAATACATAAACCGTTTCATCCTTGCTGTTTATATTGCTGTCGGAAGTCTCGGCCGTCTCTGTAACCGGCTGACTTTCTTCCTTTTTGTCGTTATTCGCGGCAAGGGCCGTGGCGGCAATACCGCTTCCCACAAACAAACAGGAAAGGGCAACCGCAAGCACACTCTTTAATTTTTTATCCATAATGAGTTTTCCTCCTTCATAAATTCAAATCGGTTAAACGCGCTTTGGATTGATACCAAGTGTAGTTTTTCTGATGAGCGGGTCGCAAAGCCTGAGCAGCGCCGGCAGCACCAGGATGACCAGCACCATGCTGATGATTGCGCCTCTCGCCATAAGCATGCACATGGAGCTTATAATGTCGATGTCGGAGTAGATTGCCACGCCGAAGGTTGCGGCGAAAAGTCCCATGCCGCTGACGATGATCGAAGGAATGGAGGTATAAAGGGCGGTGGTAACGGCGTCCTTCTTGGAGGCGCCCTGTCTTCTCTCGCTCTTATAACGGGTGGTCATAAGAATGGCATAGTCGACCGTTGCGCCGAGCTGAATGGTGCTTATGCATATAGGCGCGATAAAGGGCAGCGACTGACCGAGATAATGAGGAAGTCCGAGATTTATGAATATTGCAAGCTCGATGACCGAAATAAGAATAAAGGGAAGGGATATGCTCTTTTCGACTGCGGCGATTATAAGGAATATTGCCACAATCGAAACGGCGTTGACCACCCGGAAGTCGTGGTCGGTGGTTTCGATCATATCCTTGGTGCAGGGGGCTTCACCGATGAGCATACCGCTCGGATCGTATTTTTTAAGGATGTTGTTAAGCTCGGTAACCTGATTGTTGACCTCGTCGCTTGCCACCTTGTATTTAGAGTTTATAAGCATAAGCTTCCAGTTGTCGCTTTGAAGCACGCTTTTAAGATCGTCGGGGATTATTTCCTCGGGAACAAGAGAGCCTACCACGCTTTCCATTCCCAGTACATATTTAACGCCGTCCACCTTTTCCATTTCCTTAATCATGGAGCGGACATCCTTATTCGGGGTGTTGGCGTCCACAAGTACCATGTGGGTGGAGGCCATATCAAATTCCTCCGAAAGCTTGCTGTTGGCGATCACATAGGCCATATCGTCGGGCAGGCATTCGCCGATGTTGTAATAGACCTCGCTGTTGGTCTTGCTGTATCCGTAATATGCCGGGACGATGAGAATGGCAAATACAACAAGGAATACCGGAAATACCTTAACAAGTCCCTTTGCAAATTTCTTTGTATCGGGAATGATCGAGCGGTGCCTCGTTTTTGTCAGCGGCTTGTCGAAAACAAGTATGAGTGCGGGAAGCACGGTGACGCAGCCGATAACGCCAAGAAGTACGCCCTTTGCCATAACAAGGCCAAGGTCAAAGCCAAGCGTGAAGGACATAAAGCACAGTGCGATAAATCCTGCAATGGTGGTTATGGAGCTTCCGAGAACAGAGGTAAAGGTCTCGTGAATGGCAACGGCCATTGCCTCCTTGTTGTCCGAGATCTTTTCACGCTGCTCGTTGTAGCTGTGCCAGAGGAATATCGAATAGTCCATTGTAACGGCCAGCTGTAAAACCGCCGAAAGAGCTTTTGTTATGTAGGATATTTCACCGAAAATGATGTTGGTGCCCATATTGAGCATAATCATCATTCCGATACTAAGCAGGAAGACGAAAGGAATGAGCCAGCCGTCTAAGAAAAGCATCATGGCGGCGCAGGCCAGCACAACGGCTATTCCCACATAAATGGGCTCTTCCTTTTCGCAAAGGTCTTTAAGGTCGGTAACCATTGCCGACATTCCCGAAACAAAGCACTTTTCTCCGGTTATCGAACGAATCTCTCTGATTGCGTCCATGGTAACATCTGAGGATGTCGAGCTGTCGAAGAATACGGCGATAACGGTGGAGTTGCCACTGTTAAAGGCGTTGTATATCTCGTCGGGCAAAATCTCCATAGGCACCGATATATCGGCCAGAGAATCATACCAAAGCGCCGTTTCCACGTGGTCGACCTGCTCGATCTTTTCCTTTAGTGCCGCCACATCCTTTTCGGGCATATCCTCGACGATGATGAAGGAAAAAGCACCCTTTCCGAAATCGTCAAGCAGAATATCCTGTCCCTTGACGGTATCCATATCGCTCGGCAGATATGTAAGCATATCGTAGTTTATGCGGGTAGCGGCCATTCCGATAAACGACGGTATCATTAAGGCTATCGCAATAATGAGTATCGGCACGCGGAACTTGACTACCGCTCTTGCTAATTTCATAAACTGACCCCTTTTCTTTATTTTTCGATAGTATTATATCCACGAAAAAAGCAAATTTAAACAGGCATTTGACCCCTGCTGTAACATTTTTAGGCATCGGCAGACATTTGCACAAAAAAAGACCCTTGAGAAAGCTCTCAAAGGTCGGATGCTTTGTTTTGGCGCACACATTCGCACGCCTTCGGTCGGTTTTACCGTTTTTCACCTGCCGCACAGCGGCTTACGGTTTCCTCGATCATGCCCTGTCTCAGCTCGCATATACGCAAAAAATCGGCCTTAATATCCCCTTTCATGCCGGTTATCAGCCAGTGATAGACCATTCCGAAGCACTCTGAGGTGTAAAGCTGAATTATCAACTCCTTATCGGTCTCGCAGACACTGTTTTGCTCAAAAACATTGTCGAGATAGCGGCTGACAACATACCTGCACATTTTCATAATATATCGGTCGAAAAGGTCGCGGTTGGGCGAGTTGTAAATGTGGTATGCCGCTTTTTTGTTTTCGATGGCAAATTCCATGGCCACATCGAAGGCCTTTTCCATGGTTTCGATGGTGGGGTATCTTTCGATTATTTCCTCGGCCTGCTCGGTAACCGTCTGCTCGAGAAGGGTGGGCAGATCGGCAAAATGATAGTAAAAGGTATTGCGGTTGACGCCGCAGTCGTCGGTTATGTCTTTAACGGTTATGCGGTTTACGGGTCGCTGATTCAGCAGCTTTAAATATGACCTCTTGATTGCGTCGGAAGTAAATTTGCCCATTCTTTTCACCTCGTTAAAAAATGCCGTTATCGCTGAAGCCAAGGTATTGTTTTTTAAAAAAGCTCCCCCGCACAGGGTACGGAGGAGCTGAAACCTTATCGGTTAAAAAACTTCGTCTTGTGATTTGACAAGAAAGCCGTTTGCCGATTATTTATGGTCGAAAATTCCCATAATGTCGGAATAATCGTCGTCGTTGTCGGCAGAGGAGAAAATATCGTCGAGAGCTCCGCCCGAGGCCTTGCGGCGATTGTCGTTTTCACTGGGAGCGCCGGTGGCAATGACGGTTACGCGGATCTCATCCTCAAGGCTGTCGTCGATTTGGGCACCCCAGATGATGTTGGCGTTTTCATCGGCGGCTTCGGCAACAATGGCCGATGCGGCGGTAACCTCTTCAAGGCCTATATCCGAAGGACCGGTGATGTTGATGATAACACCCTTAGAGCCGTTCATGGAGGTTTCGATGAGCTTTGAGGTAATGGCGGCATTCGCTGCAACCTCAGCCTTATCCTTGCCGGTAGCAATACCCACGCCCATGTGAGCATAGCCGGAATTCTTCATGACCGCGGTAACATCGGCAAAGTCGAGGTTAACGAGAGCGGGAATGGAGATAAGCTCGGAGATGCTCTGAACGCCCTGACGAAGAACATCGTCGGCGATGTTGAAGGCGTTGGTAAGGGTGATTTTAGTGTCGGAAACATACTGGAGACGCTCGTTGGGGATGACCACAAGGCTGTCGACATTCTCGCGAAGGGAGGCAATGCCGATCTCGGCCTGCTCCATACGACGCTTTCCTTCAAAGGAGAAGGGCTTTGTAACAATGCCGACGGTGAGTATATCCATTTCTTTGGCTATCTGAGCAACGATGGGAGCGGCACCCGTACCTGTTCCGCCGCCCATACCGCTGGTGATGAATACCATGTCTGCGGTTTTAATAGCGTCAACAATAAGGTCTCTCGATTCCTCGGCGGCCTTTGCTCCTACATCGGGGTTGGCTCCTGCGCCCTTGCCCTGGGTGGCTTTTTCGCCGATCTGGATTTTCTGGTCGGCCTTGGAATGGTAAAGAGCCATGCTGTCGGTGTTTATGGCGATAAATTCAACGCCCTTTACTCCTGCGTCTATCATGCGGTTGACAGCGTTTCCGCCGCCTCCGCCGACGCCGATAACCTTGATTTGTACTACATTTGAATATTCCTGTGCAAGTTCATAACCCATTATATTTTTACCTCCAGTTTTTTTACCGCTGTTTTCTGTTTTTTAAGTTCCGTTTTTGTTCTTTTTACCTAACAAACTGCCGCCGCCCGAAAAGGGCGTAAGGCAATAGCTACAATTCACAAAGTATTGTATCACAAAAAAAATTGCATTTCAATATCTTTTTCGCGATTTTTATTTTTTTTTGGTTTTTTTCGCAAAATATCATCATCAAAAAATTATCAAAAGCAAAAACCCGCCGAAAGCAAAGCCGTTTTCTTTTGCCCTTCGATTTAAGCCGCCGACGGCCGGTATCCGAATCTGTCAGGGCAGTGTTATCTCTCCGCTAATGTTTTTGGGACTGTAAAAGCCCTTTTTGTTGGTTTCGGTAACAAATCTCACATCAACCACACCCTGATTTTGCTCGGTCTCGGCCACCTTTTTGCAGAATTTCAGCTTATATTCAAGCAGCTCGTCGCTTCCCAAATCAAGCACATACTTTGATTTATAAAGCAGCTTGATATTGTTTTGCTCGGTCATATCTATAACCGTCACTTCATCCATTTCAACCGAATCCATGGCCTCTTTAAGAGCTTTAAGAGCCTGCTTTTCCCGGTCGGAAATGCCCAAAGCCTCTCCTGCCTTTACCTCGCCTGCTTCAAGACCCACCACCGTTTGCTCGGCGGCCGCGTCGGTCACTTCAAGCACCTTAAAATCCTTTGAAGCGGCGGCATATCCGCCGTCGCATTTAACTGTAAAGGCAACCGTTTCGGGTGTTACCGAAATGACAACAGAGGAAGGAAGCACCCGTTTTACCGTGGCACTGCCCACAAAGGGAAGCTGACTGCATATCCGCTTTTCAACATCCTCGGTTTTCACGGACAACATGTTAACCCCTTCGGATATTCCCGAGGCCTCGATTATCTGCTCCGAAGAATAGCGGCTTTCTCCCTCGGCTCTTACCTCGCTTATTCGGAAAAGCACCGTTAAGCTCAGACAGACCATGACGGTCACAAGAATAAGAATCAGCAAAATGCAGGTTAAAATTTTCCCTCGTTTTCGTCTTGCCGCTCTCTTTTTTGCGTTTTGTTCCCTGCCCTGTCGGTTTTTCCGTTCCCGCAGAGCCTCGTCCTGCTGTCGGGAGCCTCGGCGTGTGGCTTGAATACCGCCCTGCCGACCGCCTTTGGGGCCGCTTTGCCGGTCTGTGTTCTGTCGGTCTGTGCTCTGTCCTCTCGGTCGGTTTTGCCCGCCTCTTCTGTCGTCAGTCATACTTTTTCCGTTCCTTCAAAATTTATATCCGCTCCGAGTGAGCGAAGGTTTTCAACAAATTTTTCATATCCCCGTTTTATAAAATGAACATTGCCCACACGGGTCTTCCCCGCCGCGCAAAGCCCCGCTATAACAAGTGCCGCTCCGCCCCTTAAATCGGCGGCTTCAACATCGGCTCCCGTAAGCCCGGCTCTGCCCCTTACGACCGCAATATTTCGGTCGACCTCTATGTCGGCTCCCATTTTTTTAAGAGCCTCGCTTTGGGTAAATCGGTTTTCAAAGATGTTTTCTTCAAAAACCGTCTGTCCGTCGCAAACCGTCGACATTGCCATAAGTGCGGGCTGGGCGTCGGTCGGAAAGGCGGGATAAACCCCCGTGCATATCCGTCCGAAGCCGACGGGTCTTTTTCTTACCTCTATCTCTACCGAGCTTCGGTCGGTCTTTATGCCGCACCCTGCCCTTTTAAAAAAGCTCAGCACCGAAATAAGGTGGTCGGGTCGGGCGTTGTTTATTTTAACCCTTCCCCCGCAGGCACCCACGGCCGAAAGATAGGTGGCGGCGGCAATGCGGTCGGGAATTACCGTATGCTCACAGCCGAAAAGCTTTTCGACGCCGTAAACGGTGATTTTGCCCGTTATGGGGTCGATGTGTATTTTTGCGCCGCACCCGTTCAAAAACCTTGCAAGATCGTTTATTTCCGGTTCCCTTGCGGCGTTGTTAATTATGGTTTTTCCTTTTGCCTTAACCGCCGCAAGCATAATGTTTTCGGTTGCTCCGACGCTTGGAAAGGGCAGCAGAATATCGCACCCTTTAAGCCCCTTTTCGCAAAAGCAATCAAGCCTTCCGTCCCTTTGGCAGACGGTCATTCCCATTTTTTCAAGGGCGCGGATGTGAATGTCGATGGGTCTCGGTCCAAGCTCGCATCCCCCGGGCAGCGACAAAAAAGCCGAGCCGCATTTTGCCGCAAGAGCGCCCAGAAAGATTATGGACGAGCGCATTTCCTTCATCAGGCTTTTCGGCACCTCACGGCAGTTAAAGCCCGAGCAATCGACAACAAGAGCGTCGTCCTGCCGCTCTGCCCTGCAGCCGAGAAATTCGAGAATGTTTCCTGCCGCTTTGACATCGGAAATATCGGGACAGTTATGTATCACACTTTTTCCGCCGCACAAAAGCGACGCCGAAAGTATAGGCAAGGCGCTGTTTTTCGCACCCTGAAGATCAATTTCCCCAAACAGAGGATTTTTGCCCTTTATACATATACGCGGCATAGCGGTACACCTCTTAAACAAAACTTCAATTACAGTTTATTCAAAGGTGTATTCGCCCGTTACATTTGCTTTAAGGGGAAGCCGCGTCGCGTTTTTGCCGCCACGCCGTTTTGAGGGTTGTCAAAATCGGTTAAAGCAGAGCCATTATGGCTTCGTATATGCGCCTATTGGCGTCGAGATAGGCCATAGCCTTTGCGTTGGCGCCCATCTGCTCAAGCTCGGAGCTGTTATCAAGCAGGTCATAGACCGTCCTGCAAAGCAGCTCCCCTGTCAGGTCCTTTTCCTCAATAACCTCGGCCGCCCCCTTGTTTTTAAGGGTCATGGCGTTGTGATACTGATGGTTTTCGGCCACATTCGGCGACGGAATAAGCACCGAAGCTTTTCCCTTGGCCGCTATTTCGCTCAGGGTTATGGCTCCTGCGCGGCTGATTACAATGTCGGCCGCCGCCATGCAAAGATCCATGTCGTTTATGTATTCGCTTACCCTTATCTGAGGACACAGCGACAGGTCGACGCCCCTTGCTTCAATGTCCTTTATAAAGCTGTCATAAGAGTCTCTGCCCGTACCGTGGAAGTGATAGAACCGCTGACTTCCCGCGTGACGCGCCATAAGCTCGGCCACCGCCTCGTTGACCGCCCTTGCCCCGAGGCTTCCCCCGAAGGAAAGGATCATGGGACGGTTATCGACCGAAAGAGCTCTTCTGGCCTTTGCTTTGTCCACATCAAGCACCGCCGTTCGAACGGGATTTCCCGTGACGGTGTATTCCCTTTTGGGAAGATATATTTCCGCCTCGGGCATGGCAAGCATGACCGTATCGACATATTTGGAAAGCAGCTTTGTGGTAAGCCCGGGATAGGCGTTTTGCTCGTGGGTGGCGGTTTTAATGCCCATTTTGTGAGCCTTACGAAGCACAGGTCCGCAGGCAAAGCCGCCCGTTCCGACCACAACATCGGGATTAAGCTCCCTTATAATGCGTCCCGCCTCCACCGAGGAGGAAAACATTCTGAAAAAGGATTTAAAATTGTTGGCGATGTTGTGCACCGTGAGCTTTCGCTCAAACCCCGAAATATGTATGGGATAAAAGTTATATCCCGCCTCGGGCACAAGCCTCGATTCCATTCCGGTTTTGTTGCCGACAAAATTTATGACGGCGCCGGGATTTTTCTCCTTTATATATCCCGCAATGGCAAGGGCGGGATTTATGTGGCCGCCCGTTCCTCCGCAGGCAAAAAGTATATTCATTTTTTGCTCACCCTCTTTTTGACCGAGCTTTGTCGGGATATTGAAAGCATAATTCCCATTTGCGCCAAAAGCACAAGAAGCGCCGTCCCGCCGTAGCTGAAGAACGGAAGGCTTATGCCGGTGTTGGGAATGGTGTTTGTAACCACAAGAACATTAAGCGCCGCCTGCAGTCCCACCTGGAATGTTATTCCGAGAGCCAAAAGCCCTCCGAAACGGTCGGGAGCGCGGCGGGCAATAAGAATTCCTCTCCACACAAGCACGCAAAAGGCCGCAAGAATGGCCATTGCGCCGATAAGCCCCAGCTCCTCGCATATTATAGAGAATATAAAATCGTTGTGAGGCTCGGGCACCCAAAGGTACTTTTGCCTCGATTGGCCGATTCCCCTTCCCCACAGTCCGCCCGAGCCGATGGAAAAAAGAGACTGAATGGTCTGAAAACCTTCGCCCTGGGGATAATCGAAGGGATGAAGCCACACATCAATTCTTGTTTGGGCATAGGAGATAAGTCCCGTGGCCACGACGGCGATAAATCCCGCTGCCGCAAGGCCTCCGCCCACCGCCAGCCAGTAAAGGCGTATGCCGCCGACGATCATCAGCACGGCGCCGATGCAAAAGACAAGCACGGTCGCAGAAAGATGAGGCTCCTTTATAAGCAGTCCGCAGTATATTGCCAGCAGTATTATAAAAGGAAGTATTCCCGATTTAAAGGTTCTCATCTTTTCCTTTTTAACGGATATGAGGTAGGAAAAAAGCAGAATTATTGCAAATTTTGCAACCTCCGACGGCTGAAAGGAAAAGGAGCCCACCCCTATCCAGCGATGAACATTGTTTCTTTCGGGAAAGGCAAAAACAGCAATGAGCATGACTCCCGAAAGTCCGTAAATTATCCACGGCAGGTGAAACTTTTTAAGCAGACGGTAATCGAAAAACGACAGCACAATCATGACCGCCACGCCGACCACCGCAAAAAGCGCCTGATTTCCGATAAATTTATAGCTGTTTCCCTCGTAGTTATAGTATGCAAAGGCATAGCTTGAGGAAAAGAGCATGACCAGACCCACCGTGAGCAGTAAAATGACCATACCGAAAAAGGTCATATCCATTTTACCCTTGGAGGCAATGTTTTTTTCGCTCTTTTTTTCGGCAATTACATTGTCAATTTGTTGACTTTCCGGTGAAATCATAATTTCCTCCTAAATGTAATATGAACTGGTCTACATTCCGAAGTAAACGAGCAAGATCGCCGCAACACAGCCTAAAAGGGTCACACCCGAGAAAACCGTAACGATCTTGTTTTCGCTCCACCCGCACATTTCAAAGTGATGATGGATTGGGGTCATTTTAAAAATTCTTTTTTTGGTTCTTTTGTAATAGGCCACCTGAATTATGACCGAAAGAGCCTCAAGCAGATATATAATTCCCGCAAGCAGCAGAACTATGGGGTATCCCGTCGAAAATGCCAGCGCCACCACCGCGCCGCCGAGGAAAAGGGATCCGGTGTCGCCCATAAATACCTTTGCAGGCTTTAAATTCCAGCAAAGAAATCCGCAGCATCCGCCGGCCACCGAGCAGGCAAGCACGCTTAGGGCTCTGTTTTGAAGTATTCCCGAAAGCACCATAAAGCATACCGAAATTACCATGGTAACCGAGCCGCAAAGCCCGTCGATCCCATCGGTAAGGTTAACGGCGTTAACAAATCCGTATATGAAAAGAAGCGCTATGGGCCAGTATATAAGGCCTATACCCCTCGACACATCCACCGACCCCACAAAGGGAATCTTCGTAACCGTATCACCCGAAAGGGCAAGACAGGTGAGGTATGCCGCCGCCACAAGAAACTGTAAAACGGTTTTTTGCTTTGCGGTAAGGCCGAGATTTCTCTTTTTAACAACCTTGATATAATCGTCGATAAATCCGATGAGTCCGAAGGACAGCGCCATAACCGCACCCGCCCCTGCTCTTATGACAAAAATACGGTGCTGAGGGGTGGTTGATGTAAGCTGTGCGTAAAAACCGCTACCGTCTTTCATTATGAGAGCAAGCAAGGTGGTCACGATAATGGAAAAAATAATGCCGATTATAAACATTATTCCGCCCATCGTGGGGGTGCCCTGCTTCGACTTGTGCCAGTTGGGGCCGATTTCAAGAATGGTCTGACCGAATTTCAGCCTGTGAAGAAAGGGGACGATAATAAGTCCCAAAAGGGCGGTGGTCAGAAAGCCGAGAGCGGCGGCCACGATTGAATAAACTGTATCCATACTCATCTTCCTATTTCAAATTCTTAATGGCGTCGGCCACGATTTCCCGTTCGTCAAGATGAACGGTCTCGTCCTTTAACACCTGATAGGTCTCGTGACCCTTTCCGGCCAGAAGGATCATGTCTCCCGGCTGCGCCGTTAAAATGGCGTGACGGACGGCCTCTTCGCGGTCGGCAATGGTCTCGACAGGCACATTACTGCCCTCAATTCCCACCATAACATCCTTGATTATCTCCTCGGGATCCTCCGAGCGGGGATTGTCGGAGGAAACAATAACCTTATCGGAATTTTCCACCGCCAGCCTTCCCATAATGGGGCGCTTGGTTTTATCCCTTTCGCCGCCGCAGCCGAAAACGGTCACAAGACGGCCTTTTTTGACTTCATTCAAGGTCTGCATTATTTTAAGAAGTCCGTCCGGAGTGTGGGCATAATCTATAACAACGGTGAAATCCCTGCCGGTGGGAACGACCTCCGCCCTGCCCTTAACCTTGGGTCCGTCGCACAAGGCGTCAACCACTCCCGCAAAGGGAAGTCCGAGCGCCACAGCGCAAACTCCCGCCGCCATGGCGTTATAAACCGAGAATTCTCCCGGAGTTTTGAAGCGTACCCGACCGATAACGCCGTCGCCGCAAAGCTCAAAGTCCACGCCGTCGACCCTGTGGCAAATCCCCTGCGCCTTAAATGCGGCGTCCTTCTCTACGGCGTATGTATAAACATCGCAGTCGCAGGCGTCAATTATGTCCTTGGCATATTTGTCGTCGGCATTTACAACCGCCTTTGAGCAAAGGCTGAAAATGCTCTTTTTAACATTAAGATAGTTTTCCATGGTTTTGTGGTAATCGAGATGATCCTGAGTGAGATTTGTAAACACGCAGGCGGCATAGCGAAGACCGTAAACCCTTTTCATATCAATTGCGTGGGAGGAAACCTCCATGACCGCATAATCGCAGTCGGCCGCCACCATAAGCGAAAAGAGCGAATGAAGCTCGTAAGGGTCGGGAGTGGTGTTTTTTGCGGGAAGAATTTCGTCGCCGATCATGTTCTGAACGGTGCCGATAAGCCCAACCTTATGACCGAAACGCTCTAAGATCGATTTAAGCACGATGCAGGTGGTTGTCTTTCCGTTCGTTCCGGTAACGCCCACGATCTTAAGCTTTTTGGCGGGATGTCCGAAATATGCGGCGCACATAAGAGCATAGGCCTTTCGGCTGTCCTCAACGATAAGCTGATTGTCAAGTCCCACATCATGCTCGCAGATAACAACGGCGGCACCGTGCTCGGCGGCGGCTTTTGCAAACCTGTGTCCGTCGGCCGTTACACCGTTTATGCAAACAAATGCGTCGCCCCTGTCAACCCTTCGCGAGTCCTTTTTAACATTTGCTATCTCGATTTCCGAAAAACGGCTGTCCGCCGCCTCGGGTAAAAGTTCCTTAAGCTTCATAATGCCCTACTCCTTATTCTTTATTCGGCCACATCGGTATATTTGAAATACACCGTAATAACCGAGCCGTATTCCACGGTTTCGCCCGCGTCGTGACTTTGTTTATAGCAAACGGCACCGCTTTTGTTGTTGTCCCTCAGTCCGTACAGATCCACCGTCAGTCCCACATCGGCGGCCTTTTGCTCGGCCTCCGACGGCGACATTCCCGTAAAGTCGGGTACGGTGACGGTGCTTTGGTCTTCCTCCTCGCTGGTGTAAAGCACAACGCTTCCGCCCGACGGACTGGCCGTTCCCGCTGCGGGATTCTGCCTTAGTACCGTATCGCCGTCACCTTTAACGGCGGCCGAAAGTCCCGCTGCCGAAATGGTCTCCTTGGCCTTTGACACATCCATTCCCACCGTTTCGGGAACGGTCTTATTTATACTTTCATATTCGCTGTCGGTATATTTTGCCTCAACACCGAGATAGGGCAATATTTCTCCCATTATGGAGGAGGCAACCGGTGCCGAAACGGCGCTTCCGTAGTATGCGCCCGCCCGAGGCTCGTCAATGATGACTATTATGGCATACTCGGGGTCGTCTGCGGGAGCATATCCGCAAAATGAGGCGACATAAAGCATGGTGCCCGATTCGTCAACCTTATCTATCTTTTGGGACGTACCGGTCTTTCCGCACATTCTGTATCCCGCCACATAAGCATTTTTACCCGAGCCGTTTTCCACAACCGAGCTGAGGCAGGTGCTGATTATCTGAGAGGTTTCCTCCGAAACCACCTGTCTGAGCTTTTCGGCAGAAAAGCTTTGGGTGACATTTCCGTTGTTGTCGAGTATTTCCTTAACAATGTGGGGCTTAACATAGTATCCCCCGTTTGCCACCGCCGCAACCGCCGAAATCATCTGCATGGGGGTGATTCTGAAGGTCTGGCCGAAGGATTCCGAAGCAAGCTCGACAGGTCCCATCTTGTCGGCGGTATAATAAACGCCGGTGGTCTCTCCGGGAAGGTCGATGCCTGTTTTTTGGGTAAATCCGAAGGCCTTAAAGTAGTTATAAAAGAGATCGGAGCCAAGCCTCTGACCTATTTCGATAAAGGCGGGGTTACAGGAATTTTCGAAAATATTGATAAAGCTCTGGGCTCCGTGTCCGCCCAGCTGGTGGCAGTTATACCGAGTTCCGGCGATAACTATGTAGCCCGGGCAGTTAAAGGTCGAGCTTGTGGAAACCTTTTTTTCCTCAAGAGCGGCCGAGCCGGTTATTATTTTAAAAACCGAGCCCGGCTCGTATGTATCGGTAATGGCCTTGTTTTTCCATTGCTCGGACAAAAGCTCGGTGCGCTTTGCCGAAATTTCCTTTTGGTCGGTGGAGCTTGCCGAAAGCTCCTCCATTGTCTTTTTGTCGGCGTCGCTGTAAAGTGTGAAGGGCTGATTTGGGTCAAAATCGGGTTTGACCGCCATTCCTAGCACATCGCCGGTATTAACATTCATTACCACAACGCATCCGCGGTTTCCGGCGTTGTTTTCGAGCACCGCCTCGTCGAGATATTTTTCGCATATATGCTGAACATATTCGTCTATTGTCAGCTTTACCGAGCCGCCGGGAGTAGCCTCAACCATTGTCTCATAGTTAAAGGGCATATTCCCTCCCTTGGCGTTTTGCGAAGCCACAAGCTTGCCGGGAATGCCCTCAAGGGTGGAATCGTATTGATATTCGATACCGCTGAGTCCCTGATTGTCGTCTCCCACAAAGCCAAGCACTGTCGAAGCCATGTTTCCGTTGGGATAATATCTCTTTATTGAGGTTTCAAGGTCAACAATATCGCCTAGCTTGTTTTCCGAAACAAAGGTTCTGACCTTTTCGGCCTCGGGCTGTTCGATTTTGGACTTTACTCTTTCATAAGCCGAGTCCTTTTGAGTCTGTGCATATACCTTTTCGGCGTCAAGCTCTAAAATCTCAGCAAGCCCGTCGGCAACAAGACGGGCTTCTTCGGTATCATCAATGTTTTTGGGAGCAATGCTGACCGTCCAGACGGTGGCGCTTGTGGCAAGAATTTTGCCGTTACAGTCAAGAATATCTCCTCTTTCGGCTTTAAGAGTAACGGTTTTCAGCTGCTGCTCGGCGGCCCTGACGGAATTTTCTTTTCCGTGGATTATCATTATATTAAAAAGGCTGCCGCCGCACACGCCCACGAGTATTATCGACAGTATTATCGCAACAAACTTCATGCGGCTGCACATTTGCATAGTCGGACTCTTTTTAGCCAAAAACGCCACTCCTTTTTAAAAAATTAAACAATCGGGCGAAATGTTTCATCCGCCCGCCGTTCAAGTATATTTATTATTTAAAGTACATTATAACACAAAGTTATAACAAAAGCAAAACCAATTTCTCACAAATAGATTTATGCCGATTTCCCTGTTTTTATAACCCTTAAAATCCGCTTTTGCTCTCCCGTCAGCCCTTTTCCCTGTTATCGGCCGACATAAATAAAAGCGGCAATTGCTTTAAAGCGGGGCTTTTGTTTTTAAAACATATCGGCGATTTTTTCAAAGATATTCTTGTTGTCCTCGGCAACCTCAACCGAGTCCTCATCGCAAATATTGATATAACCGGTCTGGGCGCCCGTAGCCTTTTGCATGCCCTTTTCCTTGGCAACATTTTCGATGTTGTTAAAGGAAACAACCGTGTTAAGCTCGACATTAAGGCGGCTCTCCTCCTGCTTCAGGGCGGTTATCTGATCGTTGGTGGTGCTGATTTGGGCGCAAACCTCGGAATTTTTGATTTGGCCGTGTATTTGTATAATGACAAGGGTCAGGATAACGGCCGCCGCCGCACAGATTTTCAGCTTTGCCTTGAGCTTTAAGCTCTGAGAGCTTTTGTGACGGCTGCGATTTTCGGGCAGACGAATTACCCTTGCCCCGGTCTTTTTCGGAGCAAATTTTTCAAAATCATATGCCGCATTGTCGTAAAATCTATTCACAAAAGTTCCCTCTTTCTTTCTGTCTGTCTTTTAATTTATTCGTCTGATTGCTCTGAGCTTTGCACTCCGTGCGCGGGGATTTTCCGAAAGCTCCTGCTCGCCCGCCGTTTTCGGGCGGCGGAAAACAGGTTCTGCAAAGGGTACCTTTCCGCAAACGCACACCGGGAAATCAGGTGGGCAGGTACAGCCCCTGCAAAGAGAGGCAAAACGCTGTTTAACCATTCTGTCCTCGAGTGAATGGAAGGTAATGACCGCTAAAACGCCGCCGATTTTAAGCAGCTTCTCGGCGTCGTCAAGCCCCTTTGATAAGGCGTCAAGCTCCCCGTTTACCGCAATTCTGAGCGCCTGAAAGCACTGCCTTGCAGGGTGTCCCTTTCTCCGTTCCTTTGCCGGAACGCTTTCGGCAATTATTTCGGCAAGTCGAAGGGTCGAAGTAATCGGCTGTTTTTCCCTCTCCCTGACTATTGCGGCGGCGATACGGCGGGAATACTGTTCCTCACCGTATTCGAAAAAGATTTTTGAAAGCTCGTTTTCCGAAAGGCCGGCCACAAGGTCGGCCGCCGTTGCCCCCGACTTGCTCATTCGCATGTCAAGGGGAGCGTCGTTGTGAAAGGAAAACCCTCTTTCGGGAGCGTCAAGCTGATATGACGAAACGCCGATGTCAAGCAGTATTCCGTCAACTTTTTCAATGCCGAGGCTCTCGGCAATTTGTTTCATCTGAGAAAAGTTTCCCTCAACCACCCTTGCCTGCGGGTACGATGAAAGGCGTTTTGCCGCCGCATCTAAAGCGTCGGGATCGCGGTCGATGGAAATAAGACGGCCGCCTTCAAGCCGCCTTGCGATTTGTTCGCTGTGCCCGCCTCCTCCGGCGGTGCCGTCGATATAAGTTCCGTCCTTTTTGATGTCAAGAGCGTCTATTGTTTCATCAAGTAGCACGGGCCTGTGACAAAAATCCATTTCCCTGCTCCTTAAATGTAGTTGATTTGTTCAAGCAGTCCGCGAATATCCTCGTCGGTAATGCTCTTTTGAGCCTCATCCCATTTTGCGGGCTCCCATATTTCGGCGTGACTGGAGGCGCCGATAACCACCGCCTGCTTGCCGATTCCGGCGCGGTTGCGAAGCTCGGTCGGAATGATTACCCTCCCCTGAAGATCGGGCTCGACCTCGAAGGAATAGGCGTTGAAAAAGCGGGAAAGCTTTTCGGCTGCGGTAAAGGAAAGGGTGCTTCTTATGGCGGTGTTGAATTTTTCCCATTCGGTTTGAGAAAAGATGTAAAGACAGCTGTCCAATCCGACGGTTATAAAGAACACTTCGCCGAGCTCGGCGCGGAACTTTACCGGAACGGCCATTCTTCCCTTTGCGTCAACCGAGTGTCGATAAATTCCGTTAAGCATGCTGTCCCTCCCCTTTCTCAAAAAAATTCGGTGAAATTAAAACTTATTATAAACGGCGATTTAAAAGGTAAAATGCAGGAAAATCAGTTTAAAAATCCCCACTTATACACACTTTTATGTCCACATCGCCTCTTTGTCACCATTATAACCTCATACAATGTAAAAATCAAGACTTTTTTATATAAAAAAACGAAAATATTAATTTTTTTCTTAAAAAGCAATTTTGAAAGCAAAAAAGCCCGCAAAAGCGGGCGTAAAATCAACTGTGTATCAAAACATCGTCATAACAAAATCGGCAAAATATCCAAAGGGCGGATAAAAATCATAAAATTAAAAACGATCGAGGGACGGCAAAGAAATAAAAAATCAATCAGCGGTGAAAAAGAATAAAAACGGCAGAGCAAAAAGCATCGGCAAAAAGGGCATGAAAAAACGGCGCCCCGTAAACGGAACGCCGTTTTTATTAGTTAGATGTTATCCGAAAGCTTCAGATAAACTCGTTATTATTCAGCAGGGTTAACGGGAAGCTCGGTAACGATGTTCACAACAAACTGGAGAATGGAAAGTGCATCATCGGTGCTGATCTTACCGTCAGCATAAGCATCGGCGGCGGTCAAATCATCGCCCTCGAGGGTGGTGATGCCGACAATGTGCTGGAGAACGAGCAGAGCATCTTCGGTGTTGATGGTCTCATCGCCGTTAACGTCGCCGACCTTGCGGGTAACGGGAGGATTATCGAAGTGATCAACAAGAGCATTAAGCTTATCTATCTTCTCCTGAGGAATGAGAGCCTTCTGGTCGTCGGTAAGAGCGTTACGCGAAGCGTCAACTGTCCTTACATTACCTTCATCTTCGGCCTTTACTTCCTCAACAGAGGGCAGAGCGTCGATAGCGTCTTCGACAGCCTTAGCAGCCGCGAGATTATCGGTGAGTTCTGCAACCTTGGCGAGAACAGCCTCAAGCTTGGGAAGGGATGCAACTTTATCGAGCTGTTCGGGGGTAAGGGTGTCGACCCTAGCTTTGATTTCATCAGCCCTAGCCTTTACTTCGGCAAGGTTCTCATAGTTGATTTCATCGGGATTGGGAAGCGATTCAATCATGGGAAGAATAGGATCCACAATAATGATGATGTCCAAGGCAGCACGAACCTCGGCAAGCTTAGTTCTCTCAGCCAGAGGAATCATGTCCTTCTTGGCGTCGGTAAGAGCGTCGAAAGCGGCGCCGGCATCTTCAACAGCATCCTTATTGTCGATAGTGATATCGGCAACGGCGGGAAGAGCAACGATCTTGTCGTAAGCGGCCTTAACATCGGCATTTTCGGGATCGAGCAGAGCAAGATCGAGAATTGCGCGGTCAAGGGTTGCCGAAGCGGCAAGGTTTTCTGCGGTTGCAGTGTTGATCCAGTTGTTGAGCTCATCGCGGGCAGCCTTTGCAGCTTCGATGGCGTCGGCGGAATCGGCAGTTACGGTTCCGATGGCGGCAACAGCGTCGATGAAAGCTTTTTCAGCAACGGCGCGCTGTTTAACATAGCCCTTGGATACGATGGCGATATCCTTCATGTAGAATTCGCCGGCATTAGCCTGACCATAATGGAGGAGGTTGACATTTTCAAGGCCGTATCTGGGGGTCATGTTCTCGACAACGGAGGTTCCGATTTCGGAAATGAGGCAGGAAGCTCTCTGCCACTCGTTACCCTTAACGGAAATAACGCTGGGATACTGCCACTGGATACCGTTGTCCTCGTTACCGTGGGTGATGTAGAAGGTGTTGTCCTTATCGGGATTTACGAGGAACTCGAACTGATAGTATTCGTTGTAGTTGAAGGAGTGGGTGTAGGTGTCTTCGCCGAAGTAACGGCCGGCGCGGACATATACCGAGTTGTAGAGTTCAACATTGGGATAGGAGGTACCGCCGGTCTGAACATTCATCCAGAAGTAGCCGTCCTTCATTGCGTGGTCGTTTCCGCAGAAGTCAAATACATCCTCGGTGGCCTTTTCACAGGTGCACATTACGGTTGCTTTGACCTCAACAAGCTTCTTATACTCTGCCTTAACAGCATTGAGCTTGGTAACATAATCCTTGTAGTCTCTTGCGAATTCGCGAGCCTGATCTCTGGTGAGAGACTTGATAATATCGTCGATTTCATCAAGAGCTTCACCTTCTTCGGGAGTACCGAGGAGATCTTCGGGTGCGGGAAGAGCATCGATCTTTGCGGCAAGCTGAGCAAGGATGTTGCTGTATTTTTCTTCTCTTTCGGCGAGAAGAGCAGTAAGTTTCTCGGCACCGTTAACCTCGGCCTTCTGCTCGTCGGTCAAAGCGTTGTATGCTTCTTCGGCGGCGGCAAGAGCCTTGAGGTGGGAAATCTCGAGAGAGCCGGGTGCGGGAAGAGCGTCGATGAGCTCGTCAACCTGCTCGGCGGGAGTGAGGGTCTTAATGCCGTAAACATATACCCAGTGGGTATCTTTTTCACCGGCCTGCTCGGGTTCGATTTCGATGTTTACACCGTCATCTGCGGGGCAGAAGGAAGTGAGGAGGGTCTCTCCGTCGTAAACTTCGATTTCGTAAACGGTAAGAGCAGCGTTGGGAATATCAGCAGATTTTCTTCCGCCGTAAACGAAGGAAGCCTTGTAAGTATCGGCAGCGTCAACTGCGATCTCGGAAACGAGAGTCTTATAATCGTAACCGTATCTGCTGTTGTGCTCGGTTGCAAGAGCCTCGTAATCAGCAATGTTGAGTCGGCTTCCGGCATGATTGGAGCCTGCATCGCCGAGGAGCTGGAGATAACCGAAGTAGCGCTGATCAGAGCCGCCTACGGCGTTGATCTTAGCCTTAACGGTAAGGGTCTTTCCGGCTTCTACCTGGAACTTATTATTGTCGCCGTAGATGGTGGAGTAAGCCCAAACGAACTTAACACCGATCTTGTCGGCCTGTGCCATAAGAGCATCAAGAGCTTCAACGGCAGCAGTAAGCTTTGCGGCATTGGTAACTTCAGCCTTCTGAATGTCGGTCAGGGCATCGAAAGCGGCCTTGGCGGCATTGATGGCGTCGGCGTCGTTGAGGGTAACATCTGCAGCGGCGGGAAGAGCATCAATAGCATCGATAACTTCTTTAACGTCAGCGTCAACGGGCCATGCACTGGTGTTGGCCTTCAGAGCATGGAAATAAGCGCTCTGTCCGCCGGGACGGCCGACAAATACCATACCGGTAACCTTGGTGATGTCAAACTTAGCACCTGCGGTGGAAAGGTCAACAGCAAAGGTGTTTTCACCGGCGACTACATCGCCGTTAACGGTGAGGCGAACACCGTAATCGGTGTAAGCTTCGGAGTCGGAGATTTTTTCCACAACGGGAAGGTCTCCGTCGAAAGAGGTAAGAACCATACCGTACTCGTTGGGATCTGCAACCTCACGGCTGAAAACAGTCTCGAAGGGAGAATCTCCGCCGAATTCGGCTTCCTGAGCAGAACCGGTCCAGTCGATGAATACGCTTTCGATTCCGGTGAGGTTTTTAACCTCCGCAAACTTAACGCGGGCACGGAGAGGCCACCAAATATTTACGGCATCGCCCTGCCATGCGCAGCTGTCTGCCGCTTTCCAGTTGGCAACAGATGCCTCGGTGCACTCGTCGAGAACGATCTGGTCCTTGACTTTGAGAGCCTCAAGAGCGGCAACAACAGCGGTAAGCTTTTCAGCATTGGTAACATTAGCCTTCTGCTCGTCGGTAAGTGCATCATAAGCAGCCTTCGCGGCGAGAATGTCGGCCTTGTTGCCGATAACAACATCGGCAGCCTCAGGCAGAGCGTCGATGGCGGCGATGACAGCGTCAACAGCCGCATCGGACTGAACGGCTATGCTGGCGACAACATTGTCAAGCCACTGTACGTGATCTCCGCCGTAAGCGGTGCAACCCCAGAAATAGAATCCGGTAACATTGGTTATGTCAAAGTTTTCACCGGTGGAAACGGGAGTGGTGGTGATGGTAGC
>CAKSPR010000031.1 GCA_934486455.1 uncultured Eubacteriales bacterium | reverse complement strand
ATAAGATAAATAAGCACAAAAATCGACACCAGCGCCGAGAAAAAGGCTCTTGACTTTCCCTTTTTAAGCATTTATATCACCGCTTTTCTTTGATTTTTCCTTCGTTTGTTTTTTGCCGTTTTGCTTTATACGGCTTGTTATGCTTTAAAATAATCAGTGCTTTTGCTTTTTGTTTTTTACACCTTTTACGACAGTCGGTTTTTAAAAGGTTCTGAGATCTCCGTCGATCGGTATTTCAATGTCCTCGTGGGGCATTATGGTTGAAACGGCGTGCTTGTAAACGAGATTTTGCTTGTCGGAATTTCTTATTAAAAGCGAAAAGTTGTCATAGGCCAAAACCGTTCCCTCAAACTGAAATCCGTTGGTCAGAAAAACCGTAACCGTCTTTCGGCCTTTGATGACGCTGTTTAAAAGCTTTTCCTGAAGATCAATGTTCTTTGCCATAGTTTTTTTCCTCTCTTTTTTACGGCGCTGCACCCGATTTTTTTGTGTACAACCCCTTGATGAGGACATTATATCACATATTTACAAATTTTTCTATGGTAAATTCAGCATTTTCAAAAATATTTTTTTGAGTCATCTCATCGGCGTATATCCAGTGTATTCTTTCGTCCCGTTTAAACCATATAAGCTGCCGCTTGGCATACCGTCTCGATTCCATTTTTATCGTCTCGACCGCATCCGCAAGAGCCGTCTCCCCGCGAAAATAGGGATATAGTTCCTTAACGCCTATGGCCTGCATACCCGTTCCCGCGGGATTTTTTTTGAAAATTTCGTAGGCCTCGTCCAAAAGCCCCTGCCCGAGCATTTTGTCCACCCTGAGATTTATTCTGTCGTAAAGCCTTTGGCGGTCGCGGAAGGTTATTCCGAGGGCGCAAAGGTCATAGGGCGACGGCTCGGCTCTCGAAAGCTCCCTTTGCTTTGAAATGGTCATTCCCGTTGAGAGGTAAACCTCAAGGGCTCTTAAAATGCGCTTTTTGTCGTTTTTTTCGATTTTTTCGGCCGCTTTTGGATCGACTCCGCAAAGCTCATCGTAAAGGGAGCAAAGCCCTTCCCTTTCGGCTCTTTTTAAAAGGTCGTTTCTGATTTTCGGGTCAAATCCGTCCTCCAAAAATTTTATGTTGTCTACGACCGCCGAGTAGTAAAGCCCCGTTCCGCCGCAAAGCACGGGAAGATGCCCGCGCTCTGAAATGTCGCCTATGACCTGTCGGGCGGCATCGGCATATTTCGAAACCGAGAAGCTTTCCCCCGCCTTTAAAATTCCCACCATGTGGTGCGGGGCGGCGGCTCTTTCCTGCTTTGTGGGGGCGGCGGTGGCAATGGGCGCAAAGTCGTAAAGCTGCATGGAATCGCAGGATACTATTTCTCCCGAAAACCGTTTTGCAATGTCTATGGCAAGGGCGGTTTTTCCGCTTGCAGTGGGGCCGACAACGGCCGCAAGCTTAATTGGTCTCATTCTCCCGCCCTCCTTTTTGCAGTGATGTATCGGCAGAATATAAATGAAAATGTTTAGTGCCGATTGGTGATGCCGACGGTAATGTCGGCGGCGCTATCGGTGACGACAGCCTTCTAAACCCTGCCGAACTGCTTTTCCAGCTCATATTTTGAAAGCCACACGGCAACCGGTCGCCCGTGGGGGCAATACCGTATGCTGTCGTCCCTTATGATTCGCTCGCAAAGAGCCGTAAGCTCGGCCCTGTCGGATTTGTCCCCCGCCTTGATTGCGGCGCGGCAGGCGATTGAGTGGTATATCCACTCCTGCTTTTCGGTGGAGACACGGTTGGGATTTTTTAAAAGACGGTCGGCCACCTCTTCGATTATTTCATAAACGCTTTGGGAGTCTAAATTCATGGGCACCGACCGCACCACCACCGAATTCATTCCGAAATCCTCAACCGAGATACCCGCTTTTTCAAGCAGATCGGCATTTTCGAGAAGAACGGTATGCTCGGTTTTCCGAAGGGTGACGGTGACAGGCTCGAGAAGCATCTGTGCCGAGGGGGCGTTGTGGTTTTCGCAAAGTCTGTCGTATAAAATGCGCTCGTGGGCGGCGTGCTTGTCGATGAGGAGCAGCCTTTTGCCCACCTGCATGATTATGTATGTAGCAAAAACCTCGCCGATGAAAACAGGCGAATCGGCCTTGTCGTCTATGACAACGGCAGCACCCTTTTCGTTATCAAGGGAGTTTTCAAAAGGTGCCTTGCCGTTTGTGCCGTTTTCTTTAGAGTTTAAAGGGGCTGCTTCGTCCGAAAGGGAGGAATGTTTTTGCTCGTTTTCAAAGAGCTTTGAAAACGGGTCTTTGCCGTTTTCTGCCCTGTCACTCTTTTCGGTGTTCATGGAGCGATCGCCTATATAGTCATCCTCCGCCTCAACATCAATGTTAACGGGCGGGCGGTAATATTCGACCGTGCCGCCGTGAATGACCTGCGGCTCTCTGAAATACCGCGTTCCCTTTTCGGCTGTGCCGTCGGTTAGTTCAATGCTTTTAGAAGCATCGGCCTTTCTTTGGGCAGATACCGCATTATCGCTTGTAAAAGCGCCTGCCTCTTTTGCGGGGTCGTCATGGCCGTTTTCCCTTACAACGGGGCTTTCGGGCGTTTTTTCACCGCCTGCGGGGCTATCGGGCATTTCATCACTGTCTGCGGGGCGGTTAAGGACGGTAAGATCGCCCTCCCTTTCCCTTTTGTTTAAAAGGAATTTTTGCTGGGCAAACATGTTGCTCTTTTTATAAAGGCTCTCGGGACGGGAAAATGGGACTTTTGGGGAAGAAAATCCCTTGTCCGAAAGCTTTGCCTCGGGGCGGGTGTCCCCTGTCATGAGGGCGTTTTTGACCCCGTAATAAACCGCGTCGAAAACGGGTTTTTCGTTTTCAAAACGCACTTCCAGCTTTGCGGGATGAACATTGACATCCACCGCAGAGGGCGGGAATTTAATGTGAAGCACACAGGCGGGATATTTCCCCGCCATTATGGAGTTTCGGTAGGCTTCGGAAAGGGCGGCCGAGGCCGTTCCGCTTCTGACAAACCTTCCGTTTAAAAAGAAAAGCTGCATGCTTTTCGACTTTCTTGCGGCAAGCGGCTTTGAAACATACCCTTCCGCGATCACGCCGTCGCTCCCGTATTTTACGGGGATAAGTCCCGAGGCAAATTCTCTGCCGTAAACGGCGTATATCGCCGACAGAAGATTTCCGTCTCCCGTCGAGCAGAGGGTCTCTTTTCCGTCTCTTATGAGCTTTATCGAGACCTCGGGGTGAGAAAGAGCCATTCGGTCGGCCACATCGGCCACGGCGTTGCCCTCGGAAATATTTTTCTTTAAAAATTTCATTCTCGCCGGGGTGTTGAAAAAAAGGTCCTTTACCACGATTGTGGTTCCCACGGGACAGCCCGCGTCGTCAAAGGTCTTTTGCTCTCCCCCTTCGAGGGAATACCTGGTTCCGAAGGTCTCGTCCTTCGTTCTGGTCAGGATGTCCACCCTCGAAACGGCCGCGATGCTGGCCAGCGCCTCCCCGCGAAAGCCGAGGGTGAGGATGGAGTTAAGGTCGTTTTTCTCCTTGATTTTGCTTGTGGCATGGGGCAAAAAGGCGGTTTTAACATCCTCCCGCGAAATACCGCAGCCGTTGTCGGTGACGCGGATGTAGGAAACGCCGCCGTTTTGAATTTCCACCGTCACCGCGGTCGCCCCTGCGTCTATACTGTTTTCAACCAGCTCCTTGACCGCAGATGCAGGCCGCTCAACAACCTCACCCGCCGCAATAAGATCGGCCGTGTGTTTATCAAGAATGTTTATTTTGGGCATTTTCCACACCTCGCTTTTTACTGAATTGATATAACGGCTGTACAGGCAAATTCGACCGCTCGGTCGATCGCTCAACGGCTTGCACGCCTGTGTGCCAAAACGCTTGTACGCCTGTATGCTTAAATGCTAATACGCTTGTATGCCAACACGCTTGTACGCTTATATGCTTAAATGCAAATACGCTTGTATGCCAACATGCTTGTATGCTGACCTGCTGACACAATTTCCGTATCACACGGAGCGCTCGCTGTTTATACGGCGCGATTACCGTTTACACGGCGCGCTTTGTACCGTCTGATTATTCGGTTTAATATCAGAATATCGGCAGGCTTAAAGGCTTTCGGCCTGCTTTTTAAGCTCATAAAGGGCGTTCATGGCCTCTATGGGGGTGAGGGTGTCGATGTCGAGGGCTTTAAGGCTGTTTATAACGGGATTTTGCCCGGTCGAAAGAAGTGACATCTGCACATTGCCGCCGCTTTTTTCTTCCGTTTCCTTTGCCGCGGCATTTATCCGCCCCTCGGCATCGCCCTTCGCGGCAGTTTTTCCTTGGTCGGCCGTGATTTGGCTGCAGCCGGGGTGCTCGCCCTTTTCAAGCTGGCTTAAAATTTCCTTTGCCCGCGTAACGACCGCCTTTGGCACCCCCGCAAGAGCCGCCACCTCGATGCCGTAGCTTCGGTCGGCGCCGCCGCTTACGATCCGTCTTAAAAAGGTTATCTCGTCTCCCCGCTTTTTAACGGCGATGTTGAAGTTATCAACCCCTTTAAGCTTGTCGGCGATAAAGGTGAGCTCGTGATAATGGGTGGCAAACATGGCCTTTGCGCCGAGCTTATTCGAAGCGATATATTCAAGAACGGCCTGGGCAATGGACATTCCGTCAAAGGTGGAGGTGCCCCTGCCTATCTCGTCGAGAATGAGCAGGCTGTTTTTGGTGGCGTTTTTGAGGATTGCCGAAACCTCGTTCATTTCGACCATAAAGGTGGATTGACCCGAGAAAAGGTCGTCGGAGGCGCCAACCCTTGTAAAAACGGCGTCGACAATGCCTATTTTGGCCGATTTTGCGGGAACAAAGGAGCCTATCTGCGCCATTATGGTGATAAGAGCCACCTGCCGCATGTATGTTGACTTTCCCGCCATGTTGGGGCCGGTTATGACGGCGCAGCGGTGATCCTTCATGTCGAAATCGGTATCGTTTGAAACGAAGGGATTGTCGTTGACCGTTTCGATGACCGGGTGACGGCCTTCGGTAATTTCAATTCTTCCGTCCTCGCATATTTCGGGGCGGCAGTAGTTGCGCCTTCTGGCCGTTACGGCGAAGGATGAAAGCACATCAAGTCTTGCAATGGCCTTGGCGGTCTTTTGCGTTCTCGAAAGCTGCTTGGCGATTTGCTTGCGAATGTCGAAAAACAGCTCCTGTTCGAGGTGTATCGACTTTTCCCTTGCTCCGAGAATTCTCTGCTCGAGGGTTTTAAGCTCCTCGGTTATGTATCTTTCGGCGTTGGTTGTGGTCTGCTTTCTTATGTAGTTTTCGGGGGTAAGGTGCTTAAAGGAATTGGTTATTTCGATGTAGTAGCCGAAAACCTTGTTATATCCCACCTTGAGGTTTTTGATGCCGGTGCGTTCCCTTTCTCTTGCTTCAACGGCCGATATGGTCTTGCTTCCGCCGTTCATATCGTCTCTTAATGTGTCGAGAATGTCGTTGTATCCCGCCTTTATAATGCCGCCGTCGCGAAGAATGGGCGGGGCGTTATAGTCGATGGCTTTTTCCACCAGCCTGTGAATATCGGTAAGCTCGTCGATGTCGTCGTAGATTGCTCTGAGCATTTTCGACTTGCAATCCTTAATAAGTCTTTTAAGTTTGGGAAGATGTCCAACCGCCGCCGAAAGAGCCAAAAGATCCTTGGCGTCGGCGCTTGCGTAAACCACCCTTGTCATAAGCCTTTCGATGTCGAATATTCCCGAAAGAGAATCCTCGATCTCGAAGCAAAGAGCGGTGTTTGAGTAAAGCTCGTCCACCGCCGAGAGACGGGCTTCTATCTCGTCCCGTTCCACAAGAGGCTGTTCGAGAAAGGCGCGGAGCATGCGCTTGCCCATTGCGGTATTTGTCTGATCTATCACTCCGAGCAGGGAGCCCTTTTTGTCCCCCGTTCGCATGGTTTCGAAAAGCTCGAGATTTCTCACGGCCGAAAGATCCAGCCGCATAAACTGACTGCCGGTATAAAGGTTTAGGGCATTGATGTTTTCGAGGTCGGTCATGCGGGTGGAAAAGAGGTAGTTGAGAGCCGCTCCCGCCGCCGACACACCGGCCGAATTCTCTTCAAGTCCGAGCTGCAGGGTGGTTTTAACATTAAATTGCTTTTTAACGGTATCGGCGCAGGTCTTTTTGTCAAATTGCTCCTCCTCCAAAAGGTCGAAGCAGCAATTGAGCCTGTCGCGCAAAAATTTTTTAACCTCGGGGGAAATCGACCGCCTGTTTGCAACTATCTCCTTGGGGGAAAAGCGGCCGAGCTCGTTTATTATTTTGGCGTCGGTATTGTCGCTTGAAAGCTCGGTCAGCCGAAACTCGCCCGTGGAGGTGTCGGCAAAGGCCACCGCCGCCGATCCGTCCTCCTCCCTGTAAATGACGGCGAGGAAGTTGTTTCTTCCCTCTTCGAGCATGCTGCTTTCGGTGACGGTGCCGGGTGTGACCACCCTTACGACGCCGCGGTCGACAAGGCCCTTTGCCTTGGCGGGATCCTCGGTCTGCTCGCATATGGCGACCTTATATCCTCTGTCGACAAGTCTTGCAATATATCCTTCACAACTGTGATAAGGCACTCCGCACATAGGCGCTTTCTCCTCTTGACCGCAGGCTTTTTGGGTGAGGGTCAGCTCAAGCTCCTTGGAGACAAGCTTTGCGTCATCATAAAACATCTCGTAAAAGTCCCCCAATCTGAAAAAGAGAATTGTGCCGGGATTTTCTTCTTTAATTTTAAAATATTGACTCATCATCGGAGAAAGCGACATTTGTCTCACCCGCCTTTCTTAAAATTCATCTTTCGTTTTCAGGGTTGATGTCATCATTCTTTAAAGACTTCTTTTCGTTAAAGATTTGTGATTAATCTGCCGCACACGGCGGTGTGCGGTTAAAACAGATCGGGCTTTTATGATCCTTGCGTTTTTAAGGCTGCCGCTGCGGGCACGCCGTCTCCGCCGTCGGCCGAGATGATTTGACCTGCCGCTGCGGGCACGCCTTCGCCGCCTCAGGCAGTAAGCTTTTTAAAAGCACAAAGGCAGGAGCGGTCAGTGGCAGCCGCCGCAGGTCGAGCAGCTTCCCGAGCAGCCGGCAGGCTCGCAGGTCTCGGGGTCGGCGCCCTCGATGCACATTGCGATTATCGAGGTGACGCGGTTGGAAACCTCGTCCATGGCCTGTTTGGCCTCGTTATATTTTTTCATGCTTTCGTTGCTCATGACACTGTCATAGAGCTTCTGAAGCTGATTGTTAAGCTCCTCGATTTTGCTGCGGCTTTTCTGTTCCTCGGGCTTTTGAAGCTCGGCGGCAAGAGACATTCTCTGGAGATTAAACTCCCCGATAAGACCCTGGAGAGCCTCGTCGGCGTCGTTGGCCTCTTTTGCGGCACGATAGTCGATATAGGCCTGTTCCTTTTGAAGCTCGGCGCCCAGTTTTCTTGCAAGTTCGATGATGTCCATTTTTGTTCCTCCAAAAAAGTTTTTTAAAATAAATAAAGTTAAATAACTAAATTTGCATGTTTTAAGCTGTCCGTGAGATCTCGGTAAAAGCAGACGCCGCCCGCTTTTATCAGTCGGACAAAACGGCGGCAGACGCCCGCCTTATTAAAGCGCATTCGTCACTCGGCCAAATCGCCCTTCAGCACAAAGGACAGCGGCTCGGTAATTTTTACATTTACGAATTTGTTTATAAGAGAGGGCTCTCCCTCAAACTCGACGCTGATGTTTCCGTCGCTTCGGCCGTTAAGGCGTCCCTCTTTTTTGGAAGGCCCCTCGCACAGCACCCTAAGGGTCTTTCCGAGATATTTTTTGTTCTGCTGCTCGGAAATTTTTTCCTGCAAGGACGAAAGGGCGGTAAGCCTGCGGGATTTTTCCTCCCCCGGTATCTGATCCTCCATTTTTGCGGCGGGAGTGCCCTCGCGGGGGGAATATGCAAAGGTGAAAAGCGCCGAATAACCAACCTCTTTTACGAGAGAGAGGGTGTCGGCAAAATCCTCCTCGGTCTCTCCCGGGAAGCCGACGATTATATCGCTTGTCAGCGAAATGTCGGGAATTTTTTCCCTGACCTTTCTAACAAGCTCCAGGTACCTCTCCCTTGTATAAACCCTGTTCATGCTTTTTAAAATGCGGTTGCTGCCCGACTGCACCGGCAGATGAAGATGATGAGCCGCCTTTTCGCAGTCGGTCAGGGCGTCTATGAGCCCGTCGGTCAGATCCTTGGGGTGAGAGGTCATGAACCTTATGATAAAGTCACCGGGAAGATCGTTGATTTTCCGCAAAAGATCGGCGAAGGAGCAGGGCTTTTCAAGGGTTTTTCCGTAGGAATTGACATTCTGCCCCAGCAGGGTAATTTCCTTATACCCCTCGCTTATCATTTCCTTTGCTTCGGCAATTATGTCCTCGGGGTCGCGGCTTCGCTCTCTTCCCCTGACATAGGGAACGATACAGTATGTGCAAAAGTTGTTGCAGCCGTACATTACCGGAAGCCAGCCCTTGACGCCGCTTCGGCGGGTGGGAATGTGCTCGGCGATCACGCCCTCCCCCGATATGTCGAAAACACGCTCTCCCCTTGAAAGCACCCCGTAAAGAAGCTCAGGGAATTTGTGCTGCACATGGGTGCCGAAAAGCAGATCGACATGGGGATAGGATTTTCTGAATTTTTCGGCCGCAAAGCTCTGCTGTACCATACAGCCGCACACCGCCACAATGCGGTTTTTGCGGCGCGCCTTAAAGGCCTTTAATGCTCCCACATTGCCGTATATCCTGTCCTCGGCGTGACCCCGCACGGCGCATGTGTCGAAAAGGACAAGATCGGCCTCTTCGGTCTCTTCGCAAAAATCAAAACCCATTGCCTCAAGATACCCTTCGATTCTCTGCCCGTCGCTGATATTTTGCTGACAGCCGTATATCCTGACAAGAGCTCTCGGCCGTCTTCCGAAGCGCTGTAAAAGCAGCTCGGCATTCATTTTGCAAAATTCCGTTTGGCGGGAGATGCTGCTGTCTGCTATGTGAATGCTGTTTTGTTTTTGCAAAGGGGACATCAAAAAAAATCCTTTCAGAGCATAATAAGTCACTTTTAAGCAATCGGCGGTCGGGCGCCGCAGGGTTTCGCCCGTTGCTTTTCCCGTGCGGCATCGCGTTTATCGGGCGGCTGCGCCGAGCCTTTCGGCCGACTGCACGCTTTTACGCATAATAAGTCACTTTAAAGCAAATTATACAACATCTTGTAGAAACATTCAAGAGAAAATCATAATTTTATAAAAAAAATTCCCGCAAAAAAATTGTATTTAATGAACGGTCGGGGAAAAATTAAGTATGTGCTGCGCGAACGCGCTTAAAAGCAACATTTTAAGTGCACCCGCGTCCTTAAAAAACGCGGCTTTCGGCGGCGCAAAAATGTATTTGGAGAATTTCGTATGAAATCTGTTTTAATAAGAAAAAACATTTTAAAAAACCTGCGATACCTCAGACGGTACGCCAAAAATTTTAAAAACTCAAAAGGCGAAACGGCGGCGTGGATATGCGATAATTTTTATACCGCCGAGCAGAGCGGAAAGAGCGCCGCCGATTTTTTTAAAAGAAAATTCGAGCTGTCGGACGGGCTTTTTGACATATGCAAAAAGGCCGCACTTTGCGACGGCAAGTGCCCGCAGGACGATTTAAACACACCCTGCTGTCAGGAACAAAAACGGGAGCGTGAGCAGGAGCATGAGCGGGAGCAGGATACCGAAAAACGGCTTTTAAAGGGGCTGTCCGCCCGATCGGAACGCTTCGACTGCATGAGCTTAACGGCTCTTCCCGCCCTTTTAAGCGCCCTTGCGGTGGAAAGGTGCAAAACCGGCGCCGAAAAAGACGATCCGATAAAGGCGGCAGGGGGCATAAAGCTGCTTTCGGATCTTCGGGGCATAGGCTTTGAAGGCATCATAAGCCGTTTTTCGGCAAGCGAGAAGATTTTTTCGGCCGACCCGAGCGGCGACTATCTTAAAATGACGGCCGAAACGCGCGCCTACTACCGTCGCGTGTGCGCCGACCGCGCCGCAAGGCTAGGCCTTTCGGAGGAGCATTTTGCAAAAGCGATAGTGGAAAAGGCCGCAGGCGAGCAAGACCGCCGCAAGCGCCACATCGGCTATCACCTTATCGAGCGCTCTGAGGAAAAAAAGCGGCTGTATATTTTGGGGTGGATATTTGTTGCGGTAAGGGCGGGACTGCCCTTTGTCCTTTCCTCCGTTATCGGATTTCTGTCGGGGCTTTGGTGGATAGGCTGGTTTATATACATCCCCCTTCACGAGCTGCTGCGCCCCTTTTGCGAGCATTTTTTTGCCCGTTTAAGCCACCCCTTCTTTATGCCCAAAGCAGAGCTTTTCGGCAGCATTCCCAAGGCCGAGCAGACCCTTGTCACGGTGCCCTGCCTTGTGCCTCCAATGAGCGGTGCAAGGGCGCTTTGCGAGCATATGGAAAAGCTCTTTTCGGCCAATTCCGAGGGGCATATCGGCTTTTGCATTTTGGCCGATTTAAAGGAGGCGGCGGGAGAACAAATGCCCGACGACAGGGCGAGAATAAACGCCCTTAAAAGGGAGGTTAACGCCCTTAACAAAAAGCACGGCGACAGGTTCTTTTTGATAATAAGAAAGCGGGTGCTTTTAAAGACCCAAAACGCCTATGCCGGCTGGGAGCGAAAGCGGGGCGCCGTAACCGAGCTTATCCGTTTTATAAAAACCGGCCGTTCCCCCTTTATCGAGCTTTTGGGGGACAGAAAATTTTTGCGTGAAACAAAAAATATACTGGTGCTCGACAGCGACACGAGGCTGAGCTTTTGTGCGGCGGCCGATCTCGTTTCGGCGGCGGCTCACCCCTTAAATAAGCCTGTTGTCTGCAAGGAAAAGAAAATAGTAACGGCGGGCTACGGCATCATCGCCCCCATCGTTTCCACCGAAAGCGCCGCCGCCTGCAAAAATCTTTTTACGAGGATAATGTGCGGGCGGGGCGGCATAAACGCCTATAATTCCCCCTGCGCCAACGCCTATCAGGACATGTTTGCCGTGACGGTTTTTTCGGGCAAGGGACTTATAAATGTCGATGCCTTTTACGAATGCTTAAATTCGTCCCTCCCCACCGAGCGCATACTCAGTCACGATATTTTGGAAGGGTCATATCTTCGGTGCGGTCTTTGCACCGATGTTGAGCTGCTTGACGGCTGTCCCTCAAGCCCGGCCGGCTTTAACAGCCGATTAAACCGCTGGATAAGAGGCGATTTTCAAAATCTTCTGTGGCTTTTGCCCTTTATAACCGTCGGCGGCGAAAGAGAAAAAAACAACATTTTCTTTTTAAATAAAATTTTTCTGTCCGACAATATAACAAGGGCGCTCAATCCCTTTACATGTCTTGCGACCTTAATACTTTCGGCCTTTGTTCCCCTGCCGTATTTATATTTTACCTTAGGCATTTTAGGGGTAATTTCAAAGGAGCTTTTCGAATTTCTGCACACCGTCATAAGGGGCGGTTTTTCCTCCCTTTCGCAAAAATATCACTGTCGGGTGCTTACAAAGGCCTCCTATCTGCTTTTAAAATCCTTTTTCGGCATAACCACCCTTGTGACCGCGGCGGCGGTGTCGGTATCGGGCGCGGCGGCGGGGCTATACCGCCAGCTCTTTTCAAAAAAGCGGCTGCTTGAATGGACAACGGCGGCCGAGGCAGAAAGAAATTCAAAAGCCTCCCTTTGCTCCTGTATTTTGCAAAACGCCCTTTCGGTGGTTTTGGGGCTTTTAATGCTCATTTTTTTGCCCGTTCCTCACAAAATTGCGGGCGCGCTTTTTGTGCTGTGTCCCTTTATCGTTTACGCCCTCGGAAAAACCGGCCTTTTCGCAAAATATTCTCCGAGTCCTCAAACCGCCGAGCGGGTAACGGGCTATATAGCCGCCATGTGGAAATATTTTGAGCAGCACTGCATCGGGCAAAACAATTACCTCCCGCCCGACAACATCCAAAAGACCCCCGTCTTTTGCATTGCCGACCGCACCTCTCCCACAAATATCGGGTTTATGATGCTGTCGGCTCTTGCGGCCTGCGATTTAAATATCATAAGCAAAGAGGATATGATAGCCCTTCTTTCAAACACCCTCTCGTCGGTCGAAAAACTCGAAAAATACGAGGGAAATCTGCTTAACTGGTACAATATCAAAACCCTCGAGCCCCTTTCTCCGAAATACTGCTCGTCGGTGGATTCGGGAAATTTTGTTGCCTGCCTTTTTGCACTTAAAAACGGGCTTTGCGAATATGAGGGAACAAAGGAGCTTGTTTCCCGTATCGAAAGGATAATCGAAAGCACCCGTCTCGATGTCTTTTACGACGACCGAAGGCATCTTTTTTGCATCGGCATAGATACAGAAAGCGGTGAGCGTTCAACCTCCTGTTACGACCTGCTCATGAGCGAATCGCGGCTTTTAAGCTACTTTGCCGTAACAAGCGGACAGGTGGAAAAAAAGCACTGGGCCGCCCTTTCGAGAAGCCTCGGGCGGCAAAAGGGCTATTGCGGGCCTCTTTCATGGAGCGGCACGGCGTTTGAATATTTCATGCCCGCAATTCTTCTTCCGACCTATAAGGACACGCTGACCGATGAGGCGCTGAGCTTTTGTGTCTTCTGCCAGATACTCGACGCCTCCCGCAAGAAAGCCCCCTTCGGCTGCTCGGAAAGCGGATTTTACGCTTTTGACCAAAATCTGAACTACAGCTATAAGGCGCACGGATCCCCCGCCCTCGGCCTTAAAAGAGGTCTTGATGAGGATTTTGTCGTCTCTCCCTATTCCTCCTTTTTAATGCTGCCCTTTATCCCCGAGGAGGCGCTTAAAAACCTCAAGAGGCTTCAGGGCATCGGGGCGGCGGGTCAATACGGATTTTACGAGGCGGTGGATTTTACGAAATCCCGCATAGGCCGGCTTCCCTTTGCGGTGGTGCGAAGCTTTATGGCTCACCACATCGGAATGAGCATATGCGCCGCCGAAAATCTTTTAAAGGACAACATCATGTGTAAAAGATTTATGAGGGGAAAGGCCGAAAAAGCCGACATTCTGCTTCACGAAAAAATTCCCGAGGGCAGCGACATTTATAAAAGCGCCGACAGAAGCGAAGGCTTTAACATTCCCGAAAGGACAAGGCATTCCTCCGCCCCCGCCTTTAAAAGCGGCAGCATTTCTCCCCTTTCGCAAAAAGGGCACCTCATCTTTTCGGGAGACATGTCGCTGTGCGCTTTTGACAGCGGCATTTGCTCGCTTAAATACGGGGACTGTGAAATATTCCGTCCCACCGTCGACCCGCTTTTCGACCCCCAGGGCTTATTCGCCGTTATATCGGCCGAAAACACAAGCTTTTCGATAACCGCCGCCCCCGATTACGGAAATTTATCCAAAGCCCGAAAAACCGCTCAGGCCTTCCCCGACAGCGTGACATTTCACGGCTCGGCAAAAAGGGTAACGGCATCCCTTACCCTTTCATTAAGCGCCGCTTTCCCCCTTTTCTTTGCCGAAATAAAGCTTAAAAACAACGGCTCGACCCCCTTAAAAGCAAGGGTTAAGGTGTATTTTGAGCCCTGCCTTGACACCCTCGGGGATTTTCTTTCCCACCCCGCCTTCAGCCGACTTTTTATAAGATCGCGCTATCGGAGGGACATTAACGCCGTGATTTTCGAGCGAAATCAGCGGGACGCGGGAAAAAGAATATCGGTTGCCGCGGGACTTTTAAGCGGGAGGGCTTTTAAGCACGATTTAAGAAGGGAGCAGGTGCTTTCTCGCCCCGGCGGAGTTTTCTCGCTGCTCGGCGAAAGCGGCTCGGCAGACGGCGCCGCTCCCGACAGCACATTTTTTACCGACGGCGCCCCCTCCGCCGACGGTTCAATTTCCCATGACGGCGCACCTCACCGTGACGGCACAGCCGATAACAGTGCGGCCGACAGCGGCCTGCCCGACTGCTGCTTTTTTGCCGAGCTTGAATTTGAACTGCCTCCCTTTTCAAAAAAATCCGAGGTGTTTGTCATTTCGGCCGCTTCCGATCCCCTTGAGGCGAGCGAAGGACTTCAAAGGGCCAGACGGCAGAAAGGCTCGGCCCGCAAAAAGGCTCTGTCCCCCCTTGACAGCTCCCCCGTCGGCATAATCGGACGAAAAATAATCTCCTCCTATTCCGATTTTTATTTCGGCACTCCGAAAAAGCAATCTGAACGGTATGACATGGGCGACCTGTGGGCAACGGGCATATCGGGCGACCGTCCCGTTGTCCTTGTAAGGGCGCAGGGAAAAAATCCCGCCGCAAGCCTTTTTCCTTATACCAAACTTTTCGACATTTTTCTTTTGGCCAAACGCCCCTTCGATTTATGTATTCTGTGCGGCAAAAAGCAAAAAACGGCCTTTGAAGCTTTAAGCAAAAAGGGCATTTTTGTGCTCTGTCCCGAGGAAATTTCCGAAAAAAGTCTGAGGGCGGTGTGCGACGCGGCGATTTTCACCTCTCCCGATGACTTAAACGCCCCCTGCGCTCCCTTCGTTTCCTATCGACCGGTTAAAATTTTGCCGTCATGCTCTCTTGTTCCATCCTATAAAAAAGAGCTTGAAACGCCCTGTGGGTTTTTCGGGGTCGAAAAATTTGTCGTCACAAAAAAACCGCCTCTGCCCTATTGCCACATTCTTTGTACAAAGCATTTCGGCACCCTGCTTTCCGACTGCTCGGTAGGGTACACCTACGCCTTCAATTCCCGTGAATGCCGCCTGACTCCGTGGTCAAATGACACGGCGCGCGATCTTTACGGCGAAAGGCTTACAGTCAAAATGCTCGGCAGATATTACGATATAATAAACGGGGCGTCGGCCGTTTTTTCGAGGGAAAAGGCCGTGTATTTTTCAAGCGTCGGCAATGTGGTTTTCCGCACAACCGTTTTCGTCACCGACAATTTTGAAAAATATATCTCGGTGGACATCATATCCGCCGGTGAAAAATCTCTCGACATCTCCTTTTGCGCCCTTCCCGCCCTCGGCTTTGACAGGCGGGGCTGCAATAAATTTTTCTTTAAAAAATCCTTTCGCTGTATAACCGTTTACAATCCCAAAAACACCGCCGTAAAGGGCACAATGCGGGTGAGCTGTTCGAGAGATGAAAAGGGATACTGCGTGGATTTTTCCGACTATTTGTCGGGTCGGTGGGAATTTAACGACCACACGGTCAAAAATCAGCTGTGCGCCGCCTTAACGGCTTGCGTCGAGCTTAAAAAGGACAAGGCCGAAAATGTCACTTTTTGTTTAAGCTTTTGTCCCGACGACGCGCGTCTTAAGGACAGCCCCGTTATCCTTTCAAATAAATTTGTTTTAAAATCGGATCACCCCGCCCTCGATGTCATGTTCAACACCTGGCTGCCCCACCAAATCTTTTGCTCCCGTATCTTCGGCCGAACGGCCTTTTATCAAGCCTCCGGGGCATACGGCTTCCGCGACCAGCTTCAGGACATTTCGGCCGCGCTTTACCTTTCCGAAGACACGGCGAGGGAGCATATTTTGCTGTGCTGCGCCCGCCAGTTTGAAGAGGGAGATGTGCTGCACTGGTGGCACGAAGGAGAAAGCGGCCCCTCGGGAGTACGCACCCGATGCAGCGACGATTTTCTGTGGCTTCCTCTTGCGGTTTCAAGATACGTTTCGGTCACGGGCGACAAGGATATTTTAAATGAGGCCGTGCCCTTTTTAACCGCAAAGCCCCTGAGACTCGAGGAGAAGGACAGATACTTTTCCCCGAGCAGCACCGCCGAAAAGTTTACCGTTTACGAGCACTGCAAGCGGGCGCTTTTGCGGGTGAAATTTTCAAAGCGGTTTTTGCCCCTTATGGGAAGCTGTGACTGGAACGACGGATTTTCGGGATTTTCAAGGGGCGGAGAAAGCGTGTGGCTGGCCGAGTTTTATATTCTCGTTGCCAAAAGATTTTTGCCGATTTGCAAGGCGGCGGGCGACAGCCGTCTTTCTTTAATGCTCGAAGAAAATATAAAAAAGCTTTACGGCAGCATATATGCCCACTGCTTTGAAAAGGACCGATACCTGCGGGCATTTTTACCCGTCGATAAGCCCGTCGGCTCCGAGCGCTCGGCAGAGGATAAAATCGACCTGCTGCCCCAGGCCTTCGCCACCCTCTGCGGCCTTCCCTTTACCGAGTATAACAAAAAGGCTCTTGACACCGCCTATACCCGCCTTTTCGACAAACAAAACGGAATAATAAAGCTTTTCGACCCTCCCTTCGAGCATATGCCGGTGGGCTATATCGCCGACTATCCCAAGGGAATCAGAGAAAACGGCGGGCAATATACCCACGGGGCGATATGGCTTATATCGGCGCTTTTTACGGCGGGAGAGACCGATAAAGCATACGGGCTTTTAAAGGCGGTGCTGCCCTCCTTTAAATGCGCCGACGAAAATTTTTCAAAAAAATATAAGGTCGAGCCATATGCCGTGGCTGCCGATGTTTACGGCGGAGAAGAAGCGGCGGGACGGGGCGGCTGGACTCACTATACAGGCGCGGCGGGCTGGCTTTACAGGGTCATTTCGGAGCAGCTCCTCGGAATAACAATAAGCGAAAACAAGCTGACGGTGTGCCCGCAGTTGCCGAAGGATTTCGGCGATTTTACCCTTAAAATCCTTTACCGCTCGACCGACATCACAATAATCCGCTGCGGCAAAACAGATGAACAAAAGGGCAAAGCGGCAGTTATTCCGCTTGACGGGAAAAAGCACACGGCGGAGATATAAAGCGGAAGCTTTATTAAGGTAATAAGAAAGAAGTAATAGTGAAGAAGTTGTGTTTTTTTACTGTTTTACCGCTCAGCCTCTTCGCTCTTACTTTTTACCTCTTTTTTTACTTGATAAATATACAGTTTTATAGTATAATATCATGGTATGGCGTGTGGCAGTTTTTCCTTGCCGTTTCCGCGCCGTTTATTTCAAAAATTTTCGATCGGAGGAAAACACCTTGCAAAACACCGATTTAAAAATCACCCTCAGTGAGGGTCTTTACGGTATAAATATCAACACCGCCAAGTTTAAGACCGAGCGCACCGCCCTGTGCTTTGCCCTTCCCATAACAAAGCAGAATGTGGCCTGTGCCTCCCTTCTTTCAAAGCTTCTTTGCCGCTCAACGGCCGACCTTCCCACCCCCAAGGCCCTTAACGAACGGTTAAATCTTCTTTACGGCGCCGAGCTGACCGCCTCGGTCTCCCGCTGCGCCGACAACCTTATAATGAAAATATCCTGCCTCTCCCTCTGCGACAAATATGCCCTGACGGGCGAAAGCATATCGTCCGAGGCGATTTCGCTTCTTAAATCGGCAGTATTTCGTCCCAATGTTAAAAACGGAGAATTTTTAAAACAGGATTTTGAGGTTGAAAAGCGGCTGGTTATCGAGGAAATAAGAGGCCTTATAAACGAAAAGCGGGGCTACACCGTAACAAAAGCCCTTGAAAAAATGTGCGACGGCGAGCCCTTCGGCATAATGCGTGACGAGCAGACGGTAAGCTCCGTTACCCCCGCCGCCCTTTTCGATTTTTGGCAGCGGCTGCTTAAAACCGCCCCCGCCTATGTTATACACATCGGCAAGGAGGACGCCGCTCCCGTTTTCGATTGCTTTAAGGAGGCCTTTTCGGCCGTTTCCCGCGATATTAAGGAGGTCGGGGCAGACTTTACCCCCGTTTCGCCCCAAGGTACAAAGGAATTTTCCGAGCAAATGGAAATATCCCAGGGCAAGCTTGTTATGGGCTTTCGCACCTGTCATTCCTCCCTTTGCGAAAATATCGCGCCCATGAGGGTCATGACCGACATTTTCGGCGGCTCGCCCTATTCAAAGCTCTTTACGGTGGTCAGAGAGAAAATGAGCCTTTGCTACTACTGTGCCGCCCGCCTTTATGCCGCCAAGGGCATTATGCTTGTGGACAGCGGAATAGAGGTCGAAAACGAATCGGCCGCAAGGCAGGGCATTCTGACCCAGCTTGAGCTTATGAAATCGGGAGATTTCGACGACAATGCTATTGCCGCCTCAAAAATCGGCCTGACCGATGCCATCCGCTCGGTGGAGGACACAAGCGGCGGTATCGAGGCATGGTATTCCTCCCGCCTTTTGGAAAAGGAGCTTATCACCCCCTCCCGATTCATAAAGGACATAGAGGCGGTCACAAAGCAGCAGATAATCGACGCCGCAAGGTGCGTTACCCTTGACACGGTTTATATTCTTAAGGGAAAGGATGGCAAAAACTGATGGAAAAGCAGATTTTTGAAAATAAAAGGATCGGCGAAAAATACACACTTGCCACCCATAAAAGCGGCCTTAAAATTTATGTTTGCGAAAAGAAGGATTTCCGCGGAGCCTACGCCGTTTACGGCACAAAATACGGCTCCATAGACAACGCCTTCCGCATAAAGGGCGAAAAGGACTGGACGGTGGTTCCCGAGGGGATTGCCCACTATCTCGAGCACAAGCTTTTCGAAAGCGAGGACGGCGACGCCTTCGAGCGGTATTCAAAAACCGGCGCCTCGGCAAATGCCTACACCTCCTTCGACCGCACCTGCTATCTTTTCTCCTGCACCGACCGCTTTTACGACTCCTTCGACATTCTTCTCGACTTTGTTCAGCACCCCTATTTCACCGAGCAAACGGTGCAAAAGGAGCAGGGCATAATCGGCCAGGAGATAAGCATGTATGACGATTCGCCCTCCTGGATGCTTCTTTTAAACCTCTTCAATGTTATGTATAAAAACAACCCCGTCAGGATAAATATTGCCGGAACGGCGCAAACCATCGCCAAAATAAACGCCGACCTGCTTTATAAATGCTACGATACCTTTTACAATCCCGCCAACATGTTTATAACCGTCTGCGGAAATGTCGACACCGAAAGGGTGCTTGAGGCGGTGGAAAACGGACTTAAAGCGGTCGACAAAAAGGAGGTCGAGCAAAAGCCTTACGATGAGCCGACCGAGGTGGTCGCCCCCTATATTTCTCAGCAAATGCCGGTATCTCTGCCCCTTTTCGCACTGGGATTTAAGCAGGACTGCGAGGGCTATCGCTCGGTTAAGGAGCGCCTGGAAACCGAAGTGCTTCTTGAGCTTATAATCGGCTCTCAAACCGATTTTTACAACGAGCTGATAAACGAGGGTCTTATAAACAAGGAATTTTCCGCCTCCTATTTCGAGGGAAGGAATTTTGCCTGCATCCTTTTCAGCGGAGAAAGCCGAGCGCCCGAGGAGGTTTCCGAAAAAATCAGGGAGCGCATTAAAAAGGTGCTCGAGAGCGGTGTTGACAAACGGGAATTCGAATCGGTGCGCCGCAGATTTTACGGAAATTATGTCATGAATTTCAACAATGTCGAGCTTGTCGGCGACATGCTGACAAACTGTGCCTGCTCGGGAGCGGGACTTTTCGACGAGGCTGAGATATACGAAAAAATGACGGCGGAGGATTTAAACTCGCGGGCAAAAAAATCCTTTGATTTTAACAGGCTTTGCATGTCGGTCATCGAGCCGATAAAGGAGGATTAAGCCGCCGATTTTCAAAACGGCTGCGGGTCACAGACCCGTTAAGCTGCCGAAAAAATCGGCCGAACGCCCCTAAAACCGCCCCGACGAGCCGCATAAACCCTCCGAAAGCCCCTTTAACAATAAAAAAATCATTCCAAAAAGTGAGGAACCAAAATGGACACTGTTATGACAGGAGAAATAATGGGAATAGAATTTTCCTTTTCCCGCGTAGCCTTCGAAATCGGCGGATTTCAGGTGTATTGGTACGGAATTCTCATTGCAATGGGATTTTTGCTTGCCATAATCTATGCCTTCCGCCGCGCACCCTATTTCGGAATAAAGCAGGACCCCATGATAGATGTTGTGCTGGTGGGCTCGGTGTGCGCCATAATCTGCGCCAGAGCCTACTATGTGCTGACCTCTCTCGACAGCTACCGTTCCTTTAAGGAGGCCGTAAGCATACACGACGGCGGTCTTGCCATATACGGCGCCGTCATCGGCGCGGTCATTTTCGGAGGACTCATGTGTAGGCTCAAAAAGGTCAGTATGCCGGCCATGTTCGACCTTGCGGGCATCGGGCTTCTTCTCGGACAGGCCATAGGGCGCTGGGGCAATTTCATCAATCAGGAGGCCTTCGGCAACAACACCTCCTCGGTTTTCGGAATGATAAGCAACGGCACAATCGACTATCTTTCAAAGCCCTCGGTGCAGGCCGCCCTTGCAAAGCAGGGGGTCACGGTAGACCCTCTCTCCCCCGTTCATCCCTGCTTTCTTTACGAGTCGGTATGGTGCTTTGCGGGATTTATTCTGCTGCATTTTCTCAGCAAACACCGTGCCTTTAAGGGCGAAACGTTTTTGCAGTACATAGTGTGGTACGGACTCGGCAGGTTTTTCATCGAGTCGGTCAGAACCGACAGCCTTATGATCGGCAGCTTTAAAATCTCTCAGCTTGTTGCGGCGATATGCGTTGTGGGAGGTGCCTTGGCCATCGTAATACTTCGCTCAAGGGTCAAAAAAAGCGGCGCCGGGATTTCAAAGGACGAATCGGCCGCAGCGGACATTACGGGGGCCGGTGAAGCCGTCATTTCAGCCTCGCCGACAGACTGCACCGCCGACGCCGACGCCGACCCACAGACAAGCAAAGCTTTTGCCGATAGTGCCGACTCCGTCGAAAACGCACAAGCCGGGCAGGCCGAGCAGACCGACAGTTCAGACGAAGAATTTAAAGCATCGGAGGAAAAGAAATGACTGTAATAGACGGAAAGGCCGTTTCTGCGGCCGTAAAGGACGAGGTAAGGGATCAGGTTGCCGAGCTTTCAAAAAGCGGCGAGGTGCCCTGCCTTGCCGTTGTGCTGGTGGGAGACGATCCCGCCTCAAAGGTGTATGTCAGAAACAAAAAGCGCGCCTGCGAGTATTGCGGAATTAAATCTCTCGAATACATTCTCGATAAAACCGTCTCCGAGAAGGAGCTTTCAGACCTCATCGAAACGCTCAACAACGAGCCGACGGTACACGGAATACTCGTCCAACTTCCCCTCCCGCCCCACATAAACGAGCAGAACATAATAAACGCCATAAGCGAGCACAAGGATGTGGACGCCTTTCATCCCGCAAATGTGGGCAGGCTCATGACCGGCAGCCCGGATTTTCTGCCCTGTACCCCCGCAGGCGTTATGGAAATGCTCAAAAAATATAACATCGAAACGGCCGGTAAGGACTGTGTAATAATCGGGCGGAGCAACATTGTCGGAAAGCCCATGGCAATGCTCATGCTTGCGGCAAATTCAACCGTCACGATATGCCACTCAAAGACCGAAAATTTAAAGGAAAAATGCCTTTGTGCCGACATTCTTATTGCGGCAATCGGCAGGGCGAAATTCGTCACCGCCGACATGGTAAAGGAGGGCGCCGTGGTCATTGATGTGGGTATCAACCGAACCGAGGACGGCAAGCTTTGCGGCGATGTGGATTTTGAAGAGGTGTCGAAAAAAGCCTCCTATATTACCCCCGTTCCCGGCGGCGTCGGCCCAATGACCATCGCCACGCTGATGAAGAACACCCTCACGGCCTTTAAGCTCAGGAAAACGAACGGCGGAAAATAGCTTTACCTGTTTTTCACGCCAACATTGCATAATTTCGAGCACGAAAAAATAAAACAGGCCGAAATTTTGAACTACTTTTTGAACCGCTTTTAGTCCTCAAGAACGGATAAATTTTCTCAAATTTTCCTGATAATGAAAAATAAAAGGCAAAAAAACAGCCCCGGTAAATCGCGGAAAGCCGCATATTTACCGGGGTTTAAGCTTGTGACTGCGCGACAGAATCGCACAATACATTTCATCACATAAAACAAGCGCTTTTTGACTCATTGCACACATCTGTTCGTCTCTCATATCTGTCGGGACAAAACAGCATAACCGCACAATCCGTATATTTTTATAAATAACTATACAATGATTGGCGGTTCTCTTTTCAGCAAGTCTTTTTTCAAGCATGCCGATATGACATTTGCCTTAGTAGAATTCGGCGGGACGATTTTTTGCCCGCCGAGAAGGATCCCGCCGAATGCACAGGTAAAAAACGCTGTCCCAATACTCATTTTGTTTTCTCCTTAAATTTTAAACTTGTCCGTTTCGACAACGCCGATAACGATACCCGCCGCAACGCAACACTTAATGAGATTTTCGCATTTAAGCGAAAACGGACGCTTTTTAAATGCCGTAACGGTATTTATCCCGACCTTTGCCTTCTCTTTAAATTCAAGGTCTTTAAAATGGTTTTCTGCCCATTTTTCCTGAATTACCGCCCGAAGCACCCGTTCCTGGTTGCGAAACTCTCGTTCGATAGCCGCCTGTCGTTTTTCTGCAAGCGACATATAAATTTTAGGCATTC
>CAKSPR010000030.1 GCA_934486455.1 uncultured Eubacteriales bacterium | reverse complement strand
GTTGAAGCCCCAGACGAGTGCGGACACAGGGGAGAGGTTCAAAACAAGGTCAAAGCCATTGAGGAAATCGACAAAAAAATTCTTGCTCCTCTGCTTGAAAGGCTTAAAGGGCTTGACGATTACACCGTTCTCATTATGCCCGATCATCCCACACCGCTTTCGACCATGACCCACGCGTCAGATCCGGTGCCGTTTCTGCTTTATCGCAGCAATAAGCCCGTGGCTTCGGCAGGGGTGTTCAGCGAAAAGGGCGCAAGGGACAGTGGCATTTATGTGGACAGAGCCTTTACGCTTATCGACAAAATGAAAGAGAATTAACAAAAGGGAAACAGGGGAAAAAGGGTATGAAAATCGGATTTGACAATGATCTGTACATAAAAAAACAAAAGGAATATATAACCGAGCGCATAAAAAAATTCGGCAACAAGCTTTATCTCGAATTCGGCGGAAAGCTGTTTGACGATTACCACGCCGCCCGTGTTCTTCCGGGCTTTGACCTTAACGGAAAGGTCAGATTGCTGAGAGAATTCAATGACCAGGCCGAGGTCATCTTCTGTATAAACGCCGCCGACATTGAAAAGAAAAAAATACGCGCCGATTTCGGTATTTCTTACGATATGGATGTGCTCAGACTAATCGACAATTTAAGGGGAATGGACATTTCGGTCAACAGCGTGGTTATTACCCAGTATGCCGGTCAGCCTTCGGCCGAGGCCTTCCGCAAAAAGCTTGAAATGCGCGGAGAAAGGTGCTATTTTCACTATCCCATAAAGGGCTACCCTCTTGATGTCGAACGCGTTGTAAGCGACGAGGGATACGGCGCAAATCCGTACATAGAGACGACCCGTCCTCTTGTCGTTATAACCGCTCCCGGCCCCTGCAGCGGCAAGCTTGCAACCTGCCTGTCCCAGCTTTATCACGAATATAAGCGGGGGGTCAATGCCGGCTATGCCAAGTTCGAGACCTTCCCCATTTGGAACATTCCTTTAAAGCATCCGGTCAATGTGGCTTATGAAGCCGCCACCGCCGACCTAAAGGATGTTAACATGATTGACCCGTGGCACCTTGAGGCTTACGGTAAAACCACCGTCAACTACAACCGCGACATCGAGGTTTTCCCGGTGGTCAATAATATTCTGACCAAAATCACCGGGCAGCCCGGTCTTTATAAATCCCCCACCGACATGGGCGTTAATATGGCGGGATACGGAATAAGCGACGACGAGGTCGTCAGAGATGCGGCAAAACAGGAAATAATCCGCCGATATTACAAAGCCCGCTGCGATTATAAGCAGGGCAGGGGAGACCTGGAAACGGTCGAGCGTATCGAATCGCTTATGAACGAGCTTGAGCTTTCGACCAACGACCGCAGGGTGGTTGCGCCCGCCCTTGCAAAGGCCGAAAAGAGCGGAGAGCATGCCGTTGCAATCGAACTTCCCGACGGAAAGATTGTCACCGGACGCTCGGGAGAGCTTCTTACCGCCTCGGCCGCCGCCGTGCTCAATTCGGTTAAGGAAAGGGCAGGTATAAGGGACGAAATGCTGCTGATGTCGCCTGTTGTACTGGAGCCTATTATCAAGATGAAAACCGAGGTTTTACGCTCCAAACAGAAAAATCTCAGCCTTACCGATGTGCTTCTTGCGCTGAGTATCTGCGCCGCCACAAATCCCGTGGCAAGTCTTGCCGTCACCGAGCTTAAAAAGCTTGAAAACTGCGAGGCTCACGCAAGCTGTATGCTAACCTCGTCGGATGACAGCGCCCTTCGCAGCCTCGGTATCAATGTCACCTGCGAGGCAGAATATCCCTCGTCCGACCTTTATTATGTTTAGTTTCTTAGACGGAATAATTATTTCTGTGAGAAATGACATACAAAAACAAACAAATATAATTGAATTCGTTTTTTCAGAGAATTTTAAACAAGGCTATTGACATTTAAAGCCAAAGTGATAAAATGTTCATATAAAACCTATGCAGCCTGTGTGCTATGGTTATGTGAAAGGATATTTATTCTTTCGGTTTAATGTTATACTCATCGGCAGAAAAGCCGAAAAAACATAGGAGGAAAAGAAAATGAACAGCAAAAACACAAAAAGAGCATTACTCACAAGCGTGCTTGCCATGGCCGTTTGCCTTGCAATGCTGGTCGGATCGACCTTTGCCTGGTTTACCGACACCGCCACCACCGGTATCAACAAGATCCAATCGGGTAATCTTGATGTGGAGCTTGAGTACAGCAAGGATTTTGCCGAGTGGAAAAAGGTTGACAATACAACCAAGGTATTCGAGGACAGCACAGAGTGGGAACCCGGCCGCACGGAGGTTGTATATCTTCGCGTTAAGAACGCCGGAAACCTTGCGCTGAAGTATACCCTCGGGTTAGGTAACGTCTATGAAAGCAGAGGAAAAAATGTTGCGGGAGATTTTTATTATCTCAGCAATTTCGTAAAGATGGGTGCAGTGGAAGCCACTGCCGCATTTGAAAACCGCGCAGCGGCGATAGGCGCCGTTGATCCCGTGGCCGATACCTTTAAGGCCCTCGGTGAGAAGGGCGTTGTCGGTGCAACTCTTAACTCCGGCGTAGCCAAAACATATGCAATGGTAGTTTATATGCCTACCGAAGTCGGAAACGAGGCAAATCCGAAAAACAAGGATCCTTACTGGGCAGCAAAGCTTTCGTTCGGTGTCAGCGTCAACGCTTCCCAGGCAACGGTTGAAAACGACAGCTTCGACAATATGTATGATAAAAAGGCTCCTACCGTTTTAACAAAATTCAGCACTCTTATGGGCACTCATGAAATCACCGAGAATATGCAGGCCAACGGACGCACCGGTGCTGTAGAAACCCTCCAAGATGCTCAGGTTACCATCAACGCCGATGTGTATGCCGTATACGCCAAGAGCAATGACGGCGTCGGCGCAGCAATTGCTGTTTGGGCAGACGGCAGCAGTAAGGTTATTATCAACGGCGGCGACTTCCGTCAGGTCGGCGCTCCCGCAGATGGTAACTGCGATCTGATTTATGCAAGTGACAACGCTCAGATTGAGATCACCGGCGGTACCTTTAAGGCTGCTCAGCCCAACCGTACCCTCAACTGCAAAGATGATTCTCCCAATGCAAGGATAACCGTTAAGGGCGGAAGCTTCTATAAATATGATCCTTCCAAGCCTACCCTCGGCGATACAGAAGTTGTTGTTGCCGACGGATTTAAGGTTGTTCAAAACGGCGACTGGTATGATGTTGTTCCCGAATAATATTGTACTTTAACCAACTTAATAAAGAGGCAGGGTTTGTTCCCTGCCTCTTTGCATTTTCATTTCCGGTTGTATAATCGGGAGATTATGACCCGATGGATTTTAACGAAAGTTTTTTTAAATTTGTAAAAACAGCCTGCATTAACCTGCCGAAGCATCGGCCCTTCTTTTTCCGAAGAACGGATTTTAACCGATGAAATTGTAATGTGTTATACAAAAGAGTGTAAAAATTCTTTTGAACATATTGACAAGAGGTTAAGGCAGTGATAAAATTTCGGTGTACGGAAAAAGAGACTGTGAGGTCGCGGTTTTTCGTAGGACGAAAAATTTTCAGGAGGCAAATAACAATGAACAGTAAAAACACCAAAAGAGCACTTATAACAAGCGCTCTTGCTATGCTTGTTTGCGTAGCAATGCTGGTCGGCTCGACCTTTGCTTGGTTCACCGACACCGCTACCACCGGCGTTAACAAGATTCAGGCCGGAAATTTGGATATTAAGTTGTTCTATGCAAATAACGCCACCGGCGAGAACGCCGATTGGACGGAGGTTAATGCCGATACAAAGCTCAACTTCCTTAGGAAGCAGGCCGACGGTTCGGTCGCACAGGGAACCGACATTTACTGGGAGCCCGGTTGTACATACAGCTTGCCTGCGTTGAAGGTTGTCAACAACGGAAATCTCGCGCTGAAGTATAAAATTTTGATTACCGGCATTCAGGGTAGCGCAAAATTAAACGAGGTTATTGACTGGACAATGAAATTGGGAGACACCGATTTTGTCATGGGCAGCGAGCATAAACTGGCTGCAAAGACCGCCGACGGCGAATCTTCCGATATTTTCACCGTTTCCGGTACAATGCAGACTTCTGCCGGAAATGAGTATATGAAAGAGGAAATCGACGGTATCAACATTACCGTTTACGCTACGCAGGATGCTGTTGAAAGCGACAGCTTCGGCAACGACTACGATAAAAATGCAGACGGCACTCCCCAGTTTGACACCTGGTATGACAACGTCGCAACTACCGCAGCGGTTAATTCCGTCGGCGATACCGTTATTAAGGATAAGGATTCAGAGCCTACCGTTCAGGCCACCGTTCCCAAGGACAGCACTGCTGCAACCACCCTTACCCTGATTAAAAACGAGGCCGCAACTCCCTCCAACATTACGGTCGAAGCCGGCACCCAGGCACTTACTGCCGAGGTTAAGCTGATTGACCAAAACGGAAACAAGGTATCTGCAAAAAGCGGCAAATTCTTTACCGTATCCATGGCAATCGGAAAGGCTCTTAATGTTGTCGGCTTCTACCACAACGGAACGGCTCTTACGAAGGCTGCCGACGCAAACAGCCTGACTGCAAACGATATGTATTTCTATGATGCCGCTACAGGCTATGTGACCTTTACTACCGACGACTTCTCTCCCTTTACCGCAGTTGTTTCCGACAGCGTTTTCAACGGCGGAGACGGAAGCGAAGCACATCCCTATCTGGTTGCAACGGGTGAACAGGCCAGTCAGATGGAAAATAAAAATGCCAAGGGTTATTTCAAGTTTATAAACGATGTTGTTGTGACAGATGAAATTTATCTTTCCAGCAAGACCGTGGTAGTTGACCTGAACGGCCATTCGGTTAAGCTTGACTATGCCGACGGGGTTAAACCCAACAACGGCAGCGTGTTTTATATTGGAGGCAAAAAATCAAGCCTGACGATTAACGACAGCAGTGAGGGTCAAACCGGCGCTGTTATCGGCTCCGATAAGACGTATACCAATAAGGTTACCAGTGCGGTTCGAGCAGGAAATTACGGGAAGCTGATCATTAACGGCGGTCACTTCTACGGTATGAGCGAGGGCACCTCCTGCATCTTTGTTTATACCAGCATTTCCAGCGGAAGCAAGGCTACCGTTACGATTAACGGCGGTAAATTTGAAACCGCAAGCCCCTCTAACGGGACTTATTTTGTGCTGAATCATCAGGACAACGCAACCACCGGCTGCACCATTACGGTGAACGGCGGTTCCTTCAAAAATTATAACCCCGGTGTAACTGTGGTTGACCCGGTGAACGCCAAAACAGGAAAGATCGTTCTCGGAGAAGGCGCAAGCACTTCGTCTGCGGAAATCGACGGTGCTGTTTGGTACACGGTTTCGAAATAAAGCTTTAAAATTTAAAGAGATAAGGAGTTTTTCCTTATCTCTTTTTTTTGGGAGAAATTAAACACACTTTTTGTTTGCCGAAATATTTGCCGAGGTCGGGTTAGGAAATTTATCGCCCGAACGACTGCGAAGGGCGGCTGCGCTTTTGACAAAAGCTTCCGCCCATGAGAGCCGTGTAAATACAAAAGAGAAATAGGGCTGTGTTGCAAAAGCTTATTGCCAAAAAGCCCGCAAGGACAAAAAGAAAACCCAGCGTTACGAGAGACACGACCCTGCATATTTTGTCGGCGGATTTCGGGCGGGTCGAACTCAGCAGACAGCAGAGAAAATTTCCGCCGTCAAGCCCCGAAATCGGCAAAAGATTAAAAAGGCCGACAGCAAGGTTTGATGCCGAAAAAACAAAAAGGCCGTCATTTTTGCACCTCGAAAAAAACAGAAAGCCCAAAAAGCAGGCGGCAAGGTTTGTCACAATTCCGCTCATATGAATTGCAAGCTCAAAAACAAGGGACAGGGGGTTTTTAGGCTTTTTTACGTCTATCGAAAAGGGGAAAAAACCAATGCCGACAGGCGGGCACTTGACAAGGATCATTGTCACAAGGTGCCCCGCTTCGTGGCAGAAGCAGCACAAAAGCATTATGCCTATTTGCCCTGTTTTGTCGATTATCAAAAGGGCGGTCAGCCAAAGCAAAAACAGGGGAGAAATGTAGATATTACAGCCGAACAGGCAAAATCTCATATCGCCCTTGACCCGCTATATGTTTAAAATCCAAAGGGGATTTATCCGCACACCGCCTATTCTTATTTCAAAGTGAAGGTGCGGTCCGGTCGAAACACCTGTGTTTCCCGAAAGGGCTATGGTCTGACCCTGCTCCACGCTTTCGTCCTTTGCGACGGACACCTCGCTTAAATGGGCATATTTTGTGTCCACCTTTCCGCTGTGGGAAAGGGTGACGAAATTTCCGGCCGAGGAATTGTATCCCGTGTCCTTGACCACCCCCGGCAGGGCGGCCTTTACGGGAGTGCCGCTTTCAACCCCGATGTCGATACCGCCGTGCAAAAGATTTGTTCCGTATATGGGATGTATGCGGTAGCCGAAATCCGAAGTCAGCTGACCGTCTACCGGCATAATAATGTTGTTGACGGGGGAAGAGCCGACGGTTTTTGAGCTCGAAAGTGCAGCGGCGCTTGCGGTGCTTTTATCGGAAGCTTCTCCCGAAAAACTATTGTCCTTTGACCAAACAAGGGTCGAGCCTCCGCCTGAAAGACTGTTGCTTTGAAGAAGGTTTTCGGCCGTACCGCCGTTTCCTTCCCCCTCTTCGGAAGAGGGAAGAGATGCGCCCTGTCCGTCCGATTGGGTGCCCGACGGTGCATTTGCCTGATCGCCTGTACGGTCGGCTGTGGTGTCGGTTGCAGAGCCGTTTGAAAGGTCTGCCGACCGATCGTTTACGGAATCGCTCGGAAGGTCGGGCGTAACGGTCGGTTGATTGCCTTCGTTTTTATAAACGGCCGATGACAGTGCCGATCTTACCTCCTCGGCCGTCATGCTGCGGAAAACCGTTTGCCTCATTTTTCGGCTCACCGCCGAGAACACCTCACCGCCCATAGCCCTCAGCCCGAACAGGCACAAAATTCCCAAAACGCAAAGGGCCGATTGAAACAGCAAAAGTCTGACCTTTGGGTCCTTCGGTTTATTGTTTTTTTGCTCGGGCTCATCGTCTATGTCGGGGAGGCTCTCCCGATATTGATAGTTTTCGTTTAAATCCACAAAAATCACTCCCGCTTAATTTATATGACGGGCTGTCCTTTAAAATACCCTTGACAAATCACTTTTAAAGGGATATTATGAAAAATACCGAGCGGACTGAGCAGTCGCGTGCACCTTTTGGTGTATGAGGAAAGTCCGAGCCCCGCAGGACAGGATAACGGCTAACGGCCGCCGAGGGTGACCTTAGGGAAAGTGCAACAGAGATATACCGCCGAGAAATCGGTAAGGGTGGAAAGGCGAGGTAAGAGCTCACCGGAACGCGGGGAACCGCGTTGCCATGTAAACCCTATCCGGAGCAACATCAACAGGGACGATACGCTTGTCCGGCGTGTTCCGAAAGATGGCTTGAGCGGTGGGAGCGATCCCCCGTCGAGATAGATGACTGCTTTCAACAGAACTCGGCTTATAGGTTCGGTCGGTTTGCGATTATCGCAAAAAACAGATCTTCGGCTTTTCGGAGATCTGTTTTTTGTTGGTTTTAAAATCTGCCGAGGTGTTCATCTGCACCGCCTTATAGGCGAAGGTGTGCCGTTATAAAGGCTGTTTGGGAATATAAAAACACCGCGAAAATCTGCTTTAAACTTCCGCGGTGTTTTGTAAGGAAAAATGAATGAGAGATATTATTTGGATATGCTGTGCATATGAAATGCACCGAGTTAAAGGGTTAAGCCTTAAAATTTTTCGGCAAAGGCTTTAAGCTCGGAGGGGGTCATGCGGTTTACGACCTTGCCCTCAACGACCGTTGCACCCTTGAAGGAGGGTGTAAGCTCTTCTGTGGTTTTACCCATTCCGCTTCCCCCCGATGTGGCAAAGGGAACAACGGTTTTGCCCGAAAAATCATAGCTCTCACCGAAGGTGTTTATAACGGTTGGCGCAACATACCACCAAATGGGGAACCCCACAAATACAGTGTCGTAAGCCGAAAGATCGAGAGTCTTTTTGATTATTTCGGGACGAAAGCTCTTGTTTTTCATTTCCGTCGAGCTGCGGCTTAACGGATTTGTCCAATCGAGATCGGCCTTTGTGTAGGCTTCTTTTGGCTCGATTTCAAAAAGATCGGCGCCGATTTCCCCTGCAAGGGCTTCCGCCGCCTTTTTTGTTGTTCCTTCGGCAGAAAAATATGCAACAAGTTTTTTCATAAAAAAGACCTCCGTTAAAATTTTGCGGGTTAATTACTTTGAATTTTTATCCGATTGTTGATCGGTCCTTGTATCGATGAGATGTCGACGGGCGGAATATGGCAGGGTGCGGTTCAGGCGAAATAGCCTTCGGGAACGGGGAAGTCGAAGCTGTCGCTTCGGCGGACTCCCAGCGCACGCAAAACCACCGCCGCCATAGAGGCGGTGTAAAAATCCTCGCTTTCAAGCTTGCCCGATTTAAGACCCTTGCCCACGGCAATGTAGGAATTAAGGCGTTCCTTGTCGTCGTTTCCGCCGTGGCCGTGGCCGATTCCGCCGTGATCGGTGAGGATTATGAAGAGGGTGTCGTCTTTTCTTCCGCTTTTCTCTATTGCCTCATATATGCGCCTGCAGTTTTGCTCGGCCGCCATAATTGCAGAAAGATGCTCCTTAGAGCCATATCCTCCGTGATGTCCCGCTTCGTCCACATTGTCGAAGGCAATAAAGGTGAAAAGGGGACGGTCGGTTAAAAGCTTTGAAAGGATTTGATCGGCAAGGGTCTTGTCGTCGTTTCTGAATTTTTCAACCCCGATGTTGTGCTCTATTCCGCCGAAATTTATCGGCTCCCAGTTGACGAAGGAGCAAAGCTCGGCAAAAGGATATTTGTCTCTCAAAAATTTAAAAACCGAGGGATAATCGCTGTTGTCGGGGGCAGGAGTCACCGAAAGCTTTTCGTTGTTATATCCGTGCTTTTCGGGGCCCACGCCTTTAAGCATGGCGCACCAATTTTCGGCCGAAATGGTGGGAAGCACCGACAGGGCGGTGTCTGTGTAAAGGGCGTTTTTATCCTTTTTCAAGGCGTCAAAAAAAGGAGTGTCGGCAAAGCGGTCGTAATTTCCCATTCCGTCGATTCCCGCAACCACCACCTGTTTGAAAAGGGGAGAGGGACCTTCCTTTATATTTGAAAGGAAGTTTATCGAATCGAGAAGGTTTCCCGACAGCTCATCGAGAGTTGCTTCGGGCATGGTTTCGGCCTTTGTGACCACCGAGAGAGCGCGGTTACAGGCGTTTTCAAAGCTTTCGCGGGACAAGGCTTCAAAGCTTTCAAGGCGGCCCGATTGTTTTATATCCTTGGCTTTGTTCAGGGCGGCTCTGTATTTTTCGAGAGAAGTCATTTGGTTTTGCTCCTTTTTCATTCGGAAAAAGCTCCGATGTTTTGCAACCAACATTTTACCACAAAAACAAATTCTTTGCAACAAAGAATAAGAAAAACGGAGGGCAAAAGCCCTCCGTCTGATGTGTCATAATGTTTTGACAAGCTCTTTAAGATATGCCTTGAAATCCTCGCCTATTTCGGGATGCTTTAAGGCCACCTCGCAGCCGGCCTGCATTATTCCGAGCTTGTTGCCCATATCATAGCGCTTGCCGGTAAATTCCACAGCTATCATGGATTTTTCCCTTGCGGTTGTTTTCATGGCGTCGGTAAGCTGAAGCTCGCCGCCGGCACCAAGAGGCGTGCGCTCGAGAATGTCGAAAATCTCGGGTTCAAGAACGCACCTTCCCAAAATCGAATAGAGTGAAAGCACCTTGTCGGGGGTAGGCTTTTCTACCATGTCGGTCACCTTGAAAATTCTGTCCTCAAGGGGATCGACCTTTAGGGAGCTGTATTTTCCGATGGCCTCGGGAGAAACCTTGTTTACACCCACAACGCCCTTGCCGTATTTGTCGTATGCGCGGCAGAGCTGTGCAATGGCGGGATCCTCGCCGATGATAACATCATCGCCGTAAAGTACCGCAAAGGGATCGTCTCCGATAAAGGAACGAGCCTGAAGAACGGCGTGTCCCAGTCCCTTGGTCACCTTCTGGCGAAGGAAAAATATGTTGGCCATGGAGGCAATGTCGCCCAGCTCTTTAAGTACATCCTCCCGTCCGCCCTTTGCCTTTAAGGCGGCTTCAAGCTCAACGGCATGGTCGAAGTGATCCTCGATTATACCCTTTCCGCGGTTGGTGATTATGAGAATGTCGGTAATGCCTGCACGCACCGCCTCTTCAACGATGTACTGGATGGCGGGCTTGTCGACAATGTTAAGCATCTCTTTCGGACAGGCCTTCGAAGCGGGAAGAACCCTTGTTCCGAGTCCTGCCGCCGGAATAACAGCTTTTTTTACCATTTTTAAATTCTCCTCTTTGTTAAATAAATTGTCGGTAAGATGTTTTTCGGCTTTCGCCCGCTATATCAGTGTTGAAAGAAGGGGCGAAAGGAAGCTTACGGCACACCAAAGGGCAACCGGAGCAAAGATGTTGACCCCGCCCCTTTTTCTAAGCTCAAGGGCAAAGTCCTCGCTTTCGGCGGCACGGGCGTCTTTTATTATCGACAGACACCGCCTTTTATAGATGTAGTCGCCGAAAAGTCCGAAGAGTATGCGGGATATAAGGGTCAGCCCCGCCCCGACGGCGAAAACCACAAGGAATTTCAGCGGAGCGGTTTTGAGTATCTGCTCGCCGAGTTCATAATAGTTTATGGTGGAGGCCGAGCTGTATATTTTAATAAGGGTGTCGTCGAGAAGGGACATCATAAGTCCGCAGATCAGACTGAGAGTGGCCGAAAGGGTGCCGGCAATGTAGCATTTGCGGTAGAAAAACCAGTAAGGCCCGAGGAAAAATGCCGCCCAGTTCCAATCTGTACGGTTTTTGCCCGAATTTTTCAGTCCTGTGAACTTGGGGACATACCGCTGTGTGTTTACTGCCACCGCAAGAGCAACGGTCTGTGCCTTTTCGCCGTCGATGTCGGTCTGCGGCTCGACCCCGCCCAAAGGATCAAAGCGGTTGTATCCGTTAAACGAGCCCTGACCGAAGGGGTCGAATTTCTGCGTGTCGTTTCCGTATTCGTTGGAGTAGACCGGGGGGAAAATGTATCCGCAGTTGGGGCAGGTGTTGTTGACCGGCGTGACGATGTTGCGGCACTGAGGACATATTCTGCCGAGGGTTGTGCCGTTGGGACCGCTTTTATAGGGGCCTTGGTTATACGGATTTTGACCGTACGGATTTTGGTTGTATGGGTTTTGCCCGAACGGATTTCCGTTATAGGGATTTTGACCGAAGCCTCCGAAAGGGGGGAAGCCCTTTTGATTCTGAGCCTCCTTGTTTTCTTCGTTTTGTTCCTGCTCGGAGGGCTTGGGCGGTTCTCTCCACTGGCTTTCGGTGCCGTGAAACTGCTCATAGGCGCAGTGCCCGATTCGGTTATAGCATTCCCTGTGGTGGGGCGCTCCGCATACGGGGCAAACAACAATATCGTCGTCGTCCCTGAATTTTACCTTACACACGGGGCAACAAAGTCCCGAATATCGGCTTTCTATGATAATCACCTCTAAAAGCAATATATTTGCAATATCAAATTAAAGATCAGCGGGTTAAAATCAACATTGTTTTCCGCCGAAATTAAGCGACGCCATGACCTTTAACCGCCATGACCTTATCGGCGGGTTATTTTTGTTATCAATACACATTCTACTATTAAATTGTGAATTTTTCAATGCTAAGATATGCATTTTTTAAATATAATTGTAAATATAATTTTCTCTTGGCGCTCAAAAGAGTTTTTTTCAAAAAAACCGCGGCAAAATTTCGTTTTTTCTTTACAAAAAGGCCAAAATAAGGTATAATGAAGAGCGATTGCAAAATAGATTTAACAGAGGTAGAATTATGCTCCAGTTTGAAGAACAGAAACTCCGTCTTACAGCCGCAAAGGATGAGCTTGACGATCTCGGCGAGGCGCTGGGAATTTCGGCCGCAAAGGATAAAATCGCAGAGCTTGAGGCTCAGTCGGCCGCTGAAGGATTTTGGGACGACCTTGAAAACTCCCAGAAGGTGCTGAAAGAAACCAGCAAGCTTAAAAACAAGGTCTCGGCCTACGAAGACCTGTGCGGTGATTTCGACGACACACTGACCCTTATCGAAATGGCCGATGAGGAGGGGGACGAGAGTCTTATTTCCGAAGTAACCGAGGGTGTCGACCGTGTGCTTAAAACCATCGGGGACATGAGGATGAGCACCCTGCTTTCGGGAGAATACGACGGCAAAAACGCCATTCTTACCTTCCATGCGGGAGCGGGCGGAACCGAGGCGCAGGACTGGGCGGAAATGCTTTTCAGAATGTATAACCACTGGGCCGACGCTCACGGCTTTAAGGCCAAAACCATAGACTATCTCGACGGTGAAGAGGCGGGACTTAAAAGCGCCGTGCTTCTTATAGAGGGCGAAAATGCCTACGGATATATGAAATCCGAGGCCGGGGTACACCGTCTTGTCAGGGTCTCACCCTTCGACAGCAGCGGCCGCCGTCACACCTCCTTTGCCTCTCTTGAGGTCATGCCCGAAATAGACGACAATATGGATGTTGAAATAAAGGACGAGGATCTCAAGGTCGACACCTACCGTTCCTCGGGAGCCGGCGGACAGCACATCAACAAAACCGATTCGGCCGTGCGTATTACCCACATTCCCACCGGAATCGTGGTGGCATGCCAGAACGAGCGCAGTCAGCATCAAAATCGCGAAATGGCAATGAAAATGCTCAAATCAAAGCTCATTGAAATCAAGGAGAGAGAGCATCTCGAAAAGATTGAGGATATTAAGGGTGTTCAGAAGGAAATCGGCTGGGGCTCTCAGATCCGTTCCTATGTTTTCATGCCCTACACCATGGTTAAGGATCATCGCACGGGATTTGAAATGGGCAATATAAATGCCGTTATGGACGGTGATCTCGACGGATTTATAAACGCCTACCTTAAAGCGGCCAGCCTCGGAACGCTCGGCCAAAACATTGAATAGCGGGTGGTTTGTTGTTTACCGAAATTGACGGTTTAAAGATAAGATATAATGTTTCGGGAGAGGGTGAGCCGGTTGTTTTGCTGCACGGGTGGGGCTCATCTCTCGATGCCTTCGGCATGATCGAGCGGGAGGTCTCGAAAAAATACAAGGTCATATCCTTCGATTTTCCGGGATTCGGTCAAAGTGACATGCCAAAGAAAGCCTGGTGCGTTGAGGATTACGCTCTGCTGACCCTTAAATTCCTCGATTTTTGCGGTGTGAGCGATCCCATACTTGCGGGTCATTCCTTCGGCGGAAGGGTCATAATGAAGCTTTGCGGAACGGGCAGAGTGCATCCCGAAAAGATAATCTTTCTCGATGCGGCGGGAATAAAGCCCAAAAGGAGCTTTAAATCAAGATGCAAAACCGCACTCTTTAAAACGGTTAAGAAAATTTTAAGCATTCCTCTTTGGAAAAAGCCCTGCGAGCCGCTTCTTCAAAAGGCACGGGCGCATTTCGGCTCGGCCGATTACAATTCTGCACCGCCTGTAATGCGGGAAACCCTTGTCAAGGTCGTAAACGAGGATTTGACCGATATTCTCGGAGGTATAACCGCGTCGACCCTGCTTATTTACGGGGAGAATGATACCGCCACTCCCGTTTCCGATGCGAGGATAATCGAAAGCAAAATAAAGGATTCGGGGCTTTGCATTATAAAGGGTGCAGGGCACTGGGCATTTGCAGAAAAGCCGGGCGAGGTCATCGCCATAATAAAAAGCTTTCTTGAGATAAATTAGAGGGCTTTTCGCAAAGGCGCACAAATCGGGGTTTTAATCTTAAAGTGGCACGGCCTCTAAAATTTAAGAAGTGAAAAACCCGATTAAAAGCATTTTAAGTAGATAAGGGTTGCGTGTCATTCGGCTTTTTGCCGCGATACACCGTGGCAACCGAAAGGAAACGGGTATGACTGTTTTTAATTTATTATCGGTAGCATTTGCGTTGATTGCCGCCTTTTTAGGCTCGGCAAAGGCCTTTCAGATGTTACAGCAAAATTCATATATAGCTTCCCGATATGCCGATTGGCTTAAAGAGCATTTTACGGTCGGGCGGACGGCTTTAAAAATTGCCTTTGCCGCCTTGCTCTCGGTCTTGGGCTTTTTGCGCAAGGACTTTGGCTATGTTTGCGCGCCGATATTGCTTGCCGTTGCAATTGCCGTTTTTTTCTTCCGGCAAAAGGGTCAGAAAAGCGCCGTAAAGCCCCTTGTTCTTACCGCAAGGGTTAAGCGTATGTATGTTACCGAGGGCATTATTTTTGCCGCGGTTATGGGACTTTCCTTTGCAGATAAATTCATGCCCTTCTGCTTTGCGGCGGCCATGCTGATTTTCGTGTTCAGAGAGCTGACCGTTGTTTTGGCCAATGCCGTAAACCGGCCTATCGAGCAGGCGGTGGCAAAGCACTATATAAACGACGCCAAAAGAATTTTAAAACAAACAAAGGGACTTATAACCGTCGGAGTTACCGGCTCCTACGGAAAGACCACCACTAAATTCATTCTTTCCCGAATTCTTTCGGAAAAATACACCGTCACCGTCACCCCCGAAAGCTTTAATACCCCCATGGGAGTTGTCAGGACGGTCAGGGAAAAAATGGTTCCCGGGACCGAAATATTTGTCGCCGAAATGGGAGCGAAAAATGTCGGCGATATAAAGGAAATATGCGACATTGTAGACCCCGATTTGGGACTGATAACCTCGGTAGGACCTCAGCATCTCAACACCTTCGGCTCGATTGAAAACATCATAAAAACGAAATTCGAGCTTGCCGACGCCGTACAGAAAAAGAAGGGCGAAATATTTCTTAACGGCGACAACGAATATATAAGAAAAAAAGCGGGGGAGTATTCCCGCGTTCATCTTTACGGAACCGAAAGCGACTGTGAGGCATTTGCCGAAAATATTACCTGCTCCTCCTCCGGCTCGACCTTCGACATTGTTTTTAAGGACGGCAGAATATCGGTTTTTACCAGACTTTTAGGCTCTCATAATGTCCAGAACATCGTCGGTGCGGCGGCTGTTGCCCGTTATCTCGGTATTTCGGACAGCGACATTAAGTTTGCCGTGGGCGCGCTTAAAGCCACACCCCACCGCCTTGAAATGAAATCCTTCTCAAAGGGAGCCACCCTTATCGACGACGCCTATAATTCCAATCCCAAGGGCTGCCTTGAGGCGGTCAATGTGCTTTCCCATTTTGATGGAATGAAAAAAATAATCGTCACCCCCGGTCTTGTGGAGCTGGGCGAAAAGGAATATGAATGCAATTATGCCTTGGGAGAGGCGGCAGGACGGGTGTGCGACGAGATATACCTTGTGGGGAAAATGCGGTCGAAACCTATGACCGACGCTCTTGAAAAGCAGGGCTACGATAAGGACAGGGTCTTTGTTGTGTCCTCGTTTAAGGAGGCAATGGAAAAGCTTATTCCCACTCTCGACGACAGCTGTGTCGTGCTTTTTGAAAACGATCTTCCCGACAACTATCTTAAATAAAGAGGTAAGCTTATGAAAATGAATTTAGCTGTTTTTTTCGGCTGTGCAAGCGTGGAACACGAAATTTCGGTAATATCGGCCGTTCAGGCCATGGGCTCTATGGATACCGAGAAATACAACATAATCCCCGTTTATGTTTCAAAGAAGAGAGAAATGTTCACCGGCGACGCCCTCAAAGACATCGAGGAATTTAAAAATCTTTCCGGGCTTTTAAAAAAATGCGTCAAGGTAACATTTTTAACTACTCCCGAGGGGGTCAAAATGCTTCCCGAAAAGAGGGGCTGCTTTAAGCTGAAAAACGCTGTGAGCATAGATTTTGCCTTTCCGATCGTTCACGGAACAAACTGCGAGGACGGTACCGTCGAAGGCTTTATCGAAACACTGGGAATACCTTATGCCGAATGCAATGTCGTTTCGTCGGCGGTGGGAATGGACAAGATACTGTTTAAGGACATATGCCGTTCCAAGGGCTTTCCGGTTATCGACGGATTTGGGTTTACGGCCAGAGAATTTTCCGAAAACCGCAAGGACGTACTCGACAGAATAGAAAGCGAGCTTGGCTATCCCGTCATAATAAAACCTGCAAATCTCGGCTCGTCTATCGGAATTTCCAAGGCCTCCGACAGGGCGGCTCTTGAAGAAAAGATAACCCTTGCCTGTTCCTTTGCTCCGAGAATTTTAGCCGAAAAGGCCATTGTAAATTTGCGAGAGATAAACTGCTCGGTGCTGGGCGACGGAAACTCCTGCAAGGCCTCGGTTTGCGAGGAGCCGGTCATGAGCGACGAGATACTTTCCTTTTCGGATAAATACGAAAGTAATTCCTCCTCCAAAGGAATGGCCAGTCTTTCAAGAATTATTCCGGCAAAAATTCCCGATGAAAAGACAAAGGAAATTCAGGATATTTCCGAGCGGCTTTTTAAATATCTCGACTGCTGCGGAGTGGTCAGAATCGACTTTATCATAGATGAGGGCGACGGGGGAAAGGTATATATAAACGAAATTAACACCATTCCCGGTTCTCTTGCGTTTTACCTCTGGAAGGAAAGCGGCATAGAGTATAGGGAACTGCTCGACCGCATAATTTCCCTTGGCAGAAAGAGAGATCGCGACCGCAAAAACCTGACCTTTACCTACGACACAAACATCCTTGAAAAGGGAGCTTTCGGCGCAAAGGGCGCGAAAAAATAGACGCGTAAGGATGCGCCGCGGCGTGTAAGCCGTCAAAGTAAAACGGAACCGACCTTTAAAGGCGCGGCAAAGAAATTTTTAAAAAAGTCATAAAAAAGGGGATAGAAAAATGTTCAGCGGCATTTCTTTTGAAAACACCATGCTCGTAACATTAACGGGTATAGTCATCGTGTTCATTGTACTGTTTTTGCTCATTATGATAATTCAGATGTTCGGAAAATTCTTTTCGGGCAAGGGCGGCAAAGGTGAAAAAAACCGCAAAAGCTCTTCGGCAAAGGTACAGACCGCCGCAAAAAACGCTCCCTCTAAAATGACCGAAGAGGATGACGGCGAGCTTGTTGCGGTCATAACCGCCGCAGCCATGTCGGCTCTTTCGTCAGACGGAAAGAAATATGCCATAAGATCCATAAGACCCGCAAAGCCCGTTTTCGGAGGCTCGGCCTGGAGAACGGCAGGGCTTCTTGAAAATACGCGGCCGTTTTAAAAAGGGGGAAGAGAAAAATGAGTCTTACAATGACGGTTACAACGGCATTTACCGTTGTGTTCAATATATTCGGCACCTTTGCCGACGCCTTAAAACAGCTTTATACCGAATCGGGCATCGGAACCATGATAAACGATTTTTCGGGGGACGGTTGGAAAAATCTTGCCATGCTTATCGTGGCCTGCGTGCTTATCTACCTTGCTATCGGCAAGGGCTTTGAGCCGCTGCTGCTTCTTCCCATCGCCTTCGGTATGCTTCTTGCAAACCTCCCCTTTTTCCACGCCGAAGAGGCGCTGGCCGTCCATTATCACGATCTGCCCGGATTTGTTGAGCTTTTTAAAACCGGCAATGTTACCCTTATAGACTGCCTGTACCTCGGCGTTAAAGCGGGAATATATCCGCCCCTCATATTCCTCGGAGTGGGCGCCATGACCGACTTCGGCCCGCTGATTGCCAACCCCAAAAGCCTTATTCTCGGCGCCGCGGCACAGATCGGCATTTTTGCTGCTTTTATCGGTGCGGCAATGCTTGGATTTAACGCTTTGGAGGCAGGCTCTATCGGCATAATCGGCGGGGCGGACGGTCCCACGGCCATTTATGTCGCCTCACGGCTTTTGAATGAAAACTCAAGCATTCAGGTCGGTACCATCGCCGTTGCAGCCTATTCCTACATGGCTCTCGTTCCGCTCATTCAGCCTCCCATTATGAGACTGCTCACCACAAAAAAGGAACGCGCCGTTGTTATGGAACAGCTTCGTCCCGTTTCCAAAAAGGAAAAAATCATTTTCCCCATAATGGTGACCGTGGTGGTTTCGCTTATTCTTCCCAGCGCCGCCGTGCTTGTGGGAATGCTTATGCTCGGTAACCTTATGAGAGAAAGCGGCGTTGTCGACCGCCTTTCCAAAACGGCGCAAAACGAGATGATGAATATTATCGTTATCTGCCTCGGTCTTTCGGTGGGTGCCACCACCAACGGAGCAAGCTTTTTGACCCCCGCCACCCTAAAGGTGGTTGCCCTCGGCCTTTTTGCCTTTGCAATGGGCACCGCCTTCGGCGTGCTTTTCGGAAAGCTTATGTATATTTTCACCGGCGGAAAGGTCAATCCCCTCATCGGCTCGGCAGGCGTTTCGGCCGTTCCTATGGCCGCCCGTGTTTCCAATAAGGTCGGTCAGGAGGAAAACCCCCAAAACTTCCTGCTTATGCACGCCATGGGTCCCAATGTGGCCGGCGTTATCGGCTCGGCGGTGGCGGCGGGAGTGCTTCTCTCGGTTTGCCCGACGCTTTAGTTATCCCGAGGCGGAGACTTAACGGATTGTCGCGTTCTCCCGCTGTTCCCGGCGGGAACAGATCGGGCCCGATCCGTTGGCGCAATCGCCTGTTTTGAAAATTCAGATTCAATTTTATAATTGTTTTCTTTAAATCGCAAAAAGAAGGATATTTAAAGATGAAAAAACTTTCGGCCGTCATTTTGGCGGCCTTTGTGATACTTTGCTTTTTCGGCTGCAGGCAAAAAAACGGCGAGGCTGTGTCGGGAGAAATCATTTCTTCCGTCGAAAGTGAAATATCGGACGTCGAGGAGCCTGAAAACGCAGCTTCGGAGGTGTCGGAGGTTTCCGGGATTTCAGAGGCTCAAGGTCAGCCATCTCCCATCGAACAAGCCGAGGACGGCGATCTTTCTCTGCCGCAAAACGGCCATGAGACAGCCGCTTTGCCCGACATAAGAACGCCTGCCGAAAAATACACCGACACACTTTCTCTCGAACAACAGCTGGGACAGATGTTTTTTGCCCGTTGTCCGTCAGGCAACGGAGCCGAGCAGGCTGCACGGTACTTTGTTGGAGGATTTATACTTTTCGGGCGGGATTTTGACGGTCAGACCCCCGATTCCTTAAAGGAAAGCATATCCTCCTATCAGGCGGCGGCGCAAACGCCCATGCTTATAGGAGTCGACGAGGAGGGCGGCTCGGTGGTCAGGGTCAGCGCCTATAAGGCCTTCAGATCGGAAAGGTTCCGCTCGCCGCAGTACCTTTATAACAAAGGGGGCATTGACGCGATAATTAACGATGCCGATGAAAAGGACGCCCTGCTTAAAAGTCTCGGCATCAATGTTAACCTTGCGCCGGTTTGCGACGTTTCGGAGAATGCTGCCGATTTTATATATTCGCGAACCCTCGGAAAGGGAGCGACCGAAACGGCCGAATACATATTCCGTCTTGTCGAAAAGATGAATTCAGACGGATTGGGAAGCGTGCTCAAGCATTTTCCCGGATACGGAAGCAATTCCGACACGCATACGGGAATAGCAATCGACGAGCGGCCGGCCGAAGTCTTTTTCGAAAAGGATTTTCTGCCGTTTTCGGCAGGAATTTCGGCGGGGGCGGGAAGCGTGCTTGTCAGCCACAATATTGTTAAGGCCTTTAATTCCGACATGCCCGCCTCACTGTCGCGGGAGGTACACGATGTGCTTAGAAACGACCTTGGCTTTACGGGAGTAATAATGACCGACGACCTTGCAATGAGCGCAATAACAAGCTATACGGGCGGTCAATCGGCGGCGGTTATGGCGGTGGAAGCGGGCAACGATATGCTCATTTCCTCAGACCTTGAGGGACAATATGCCGCCGTGCTTGACGCGGTAAACAGCGGCCGCATAAGCGAACAGCGCATAAGACAGTCGGCGGCGAGGGTTATAAGCTGGAAAATGGCTCTCGGACTTATTCCCGTCGGGTGAACTTTTTGCGGCGGAACCTTTCAGACCGTTTCGCGGCTTGAAATCGGTCATTGTGTCGCTGCGTGTGACACTTTCTTCATAAAAACTAATATGCAAACGAAAACTCCCCTGAAATCCAGGGGAGTTTGTTTTTTGCGGTTTGAATGTTCAATCGGCCGCTTTTGCCGACGCTTTTGCCGAAAAGGCAAAAAATCCGCCGAAAATGGGCGTCGATTTTAATTATCCGTTGTAAAGATTCATTGCCTTGTCGGTTTGATCCTTTACCATAAGCCTTACCGCTTCGACTCCGCGGTCGATAGCGTCGGCAAGCTTTTTTTCCTCTTCGCCTCTGACTCTGCCCAGAACAAAATCGGCAAGATCCATATCGGGGTGGGGCTTGGGGCCGATTGCCACCCGCAGGCGGAGAAAATCGTCGTGCCCCGTAAGGTATATTATCGACTTAATGCCGTTGTGGCCGCCGTCCGAGCCCTTTTTTCTTATGCGGAGCTTTCCGGTGTCGAGGGCTACATCGTCGTATACGACAATGAGATGATCGGCGGGAATTTTATAAAAGTTTAAAATGTCCCTGACCGATTCTCCCGAGTTGTTCATAAAGGTTTGAGGCTTTACAAGCAGCACCCTTACCCCGTCGATGTTCCCGTCGCCGTAAAGAGCCTTGAACTTGAGCTTTTTGACGTCGCAGCCTATTTTGTCGGCCAGGCGGTCGATAAACATAAATCCCACATTGTGTCGGGTGAGGTCGTATTTTGCTCCCGGGTTTCCCAGCCCCACTATAACATATGAGGGGGAGAGAGCAGAGGAAAAATTCTTTTTTTTGGATTTGAAAAACATATTTTTAAGCCTTTAAGCGGATTTTGAAATTTTAAATCAATCGTTGAACATTGTGCCCAGAGGCTTGTCCTCGTAAATGCGCTCGATTGCTTCGGCGAATGTGGGGGCGACGGGCAGGGTCACGATCTTGTCGATTTTCTTTTCATCGGTCAGAGGAATGGTGTCAAGAAGAACGACCTCCTTGATGGGGCTTGCCTCAATGCGCTCGATTGCGGGGCCTGAAAGCACGCCGTGGGTGGCGCAGGCGTAAACCTCTTTGGCGCCGCCGATTTCCCTAACGGCCTTTGCGGCGTTGCAGAGGGTGCCGGCAGTGTCTATCATGTCGTCCACAAGAATGACATTTTTGTCCTTTACATCACCGATTATGTTCATGACCTCGCAGACATTTGCACGCTGGCGGCGTTTGTCCACAATGGCAATGGGAGCGTCGAGACGGCGGGAGAAATTTCTGGCTCTTGTGACCGAGCCGAAGTCGGGGGAAACCACGACGATGTCGTCGGGGCTTGTTCCGAATTTGTCAACAAAATAGGGGGCAAGAAGGGGCACGCCGAGGAGATGATCCACAGGAATATTAAAGAAGCCCTGAATCTGCGCTGCGTGCAGATCCATTGTAAGCAGACGGTCGGCACCGGCAGCGGTGATAAGGTCGGCGCAAAGCTTGGCCGAAATGGGGTCGTGAGCCTTTGCCTTTCGATCCTGTCTCGCATAGCCGAAATAGGGCATGACGGCGGTTATTCTTGCGGCTGAGGCGCGCTTCATGGCGTCGATCATAATGAGCATTTCCATGAGGTTGTCGTTAACGGGAGCGCAGGTCGACTGGACAATAAAAACATCCGAGCCGCGGACGGTCTCGTTGATCGAAACCGAGATTTCTCCGTCGCTGAATGTGCGGACATCGGAGTTGGCAAGTCTCAGCCCCAGTGAGTCGGCAATGCTTTTTGCAACCGGTCGGTTGGAATTTGCCGTGAAAATTTTGATATCTTTTCCGTGAAAGTTCATTTTTGTTCCCCCTACAAAACTTAGGTTGTACCGCAAAAAGAAACGGCCTTCGCAAGCAAGGGGTTCCTCGCCCGCGCCATTTCTTTCCGGTACAACGCTTGTGTGCTTTTCCAAGTTACATTGTACAACAATTTCGATAATTTGCAAGTGCTAATTACAAACATACTGTATAAATGGTTAAAATGACCTAATTTTCTTTAAATTGTGACACAAAATTTTTCATAAAAAGGGGTGGTAATTATTATATCTATTTGATATAATAACTTTTGAAACTGAAAATCCGGGGAAGCCCCGGGTTTCGGTTGCTTAAACAGTCATCAAAACAAGATGGAAATAAAATTGAGAGGAAGTTTTTAAAAAATGAGCAAAAAGTATTGCTATCTTTTCTCTGAAGGCAATGCCAACATGAGAGAGCTTCTGGGCGGTAAGGGCGCAAACCTTGCCGAAATGACCAACATCGGTCTCCCGGTGCCTCAGGGTTTCACCGTAACCACCGAGGCTTGCACACAGTATTATGAGGACGGTCGCGAGATCAATCCCGAAATAATGGCTGAAATCAACGAGTACATCGGAAAGATGGAGGAAATCACCGGCAAAAAGTTCGGCGATAAGGAAAACCCCCTTCTCGTTTCGGTTCGCTCGGGCGCTCGCGCTTCCATGCCCGGCATGATGGACACCATCCTTAACCTCGGCCTTAACGAGACCGTTGTTAACACCATCGCCGAAAAATCCGGCAATCCCCGTTGGGCTTGGGACTGCTACAGAAGATTTATCCAGATGTATTCCGATGTTGTTATGGAAGTCGGTAAGAAATACTTTGAAGAGCTCATC
>CAKSPR010000029.1 GCA_934486455.1 uncultured Eubacteriales bacterium | reverse complement strand
TGCTTGGTCTTGTCCTCGATCTCACAGCCGTTATCGAAATCGATGGTTGCACCGGCAGTGTAATATGACCAATCGTTTCCAAGGTATCCGCCTATCCAGTAGGGTGTGCTGCCCATAATGTCGGCTCCGAGCTTTTTAAGATCCGACAGGCGACCCTCGGTATCGTCTACCTTAAAGGAATAGTCGCCGGTCTTTTCCTTGATGGTCAAAAAAGAACCGTCCGAAGGATACTGAGACATCCTTAGATTTCTCTCTACTCTGTTTGTCGCTATCTTAAAACTGATGGGGGTGCGGTTTGAAGGAATATCGGCAGGCTTCATATCCGGGCAAAGATTCCAGAGGTTTACGCTGTATAATTTTTCGGCCTCTGAGCGGTTTGCAAAGGAAGACAAAATTCTCTCGTCGGTAACCTTTGCAGCCGAGGAAAGAGAGTAAGATTTATATGCCGTAATCTCGGGCACTTCATCTTTATATCCTATATATGAATCTCCCGAATCCCGCTCGTCCAGCGTAAAGGTCTCGGTGCGGAAATATCTTCCGCCACGCAAAACCACCGTTACGCCTTCTGCCGATGAGGCACGGGCGGTGTCTCTTGCTTTTTCAAGGGTCTTAAAGGGGGATGCTATGGTTCCCTTGCCGGAGTCGTTTCCGTCGGGAGAGACCACAACGCAGGTAATTTTGCTGTAATCGGGGGTATAGCTTTCGTCCGCTCCCCTTTCAAGCTCATCGGGATAAACGATGCTATCTGACATTTGATAAGGAATTATCTCGTCGTCATCCGCAAGCCTTGCAAATGCCGGAACGCTTAAAAGAGACGCCGCTAAAACAGAGACCGCCACAGCCGTCCGAAAAAATTTAAAAAAGCTTCTTTTCATCTTTTTCTCCTTGTATAACGAATTTTAAACGGTGCGCTTTACGCTTTTTCGCCGCTTGGAGCGACACCACTTATATTATAGAAATATCATACCATATATTATATCGATTTTCAACAATAAATGTTAATCATATCGGCTGCGGCAAAAGCGTCGAAGGGTCGGTTTCCTCCAATTATAGAAGTTTATCAAAAAAAAATATAAAACCCTCTTGACAAACATAAGCAGACGAAATATAATAAATTCAACATATGAACAATTATTCAAATGAGAGGTTGTGCAAATATGATTAAGGATAACGGTACGGAGCTTTGCTCGGAACAGTGTATTCACAAGGATGTTATCGAAAAGGTAAACGAAATAATGCCCGATGAGGACATCGTTTTCGACCTTGCCGAGCTTTTTAAGGTTTTCGGAGACAGCACACGGCTTAAAATTCTCTGTGTTTTGCTCGAATCCGAGATGTGCGTCTGCGATATTGCCGAGCTTCTCAACATGAGCTTTTCGGCCATTTCCCACCAGCTGCGGGTGCTCAAGCAGTCCAAGCTTGTCAAATACCGCAGAGAGGGAAAAACCGTTATATATTCCCTTTCGGACGATCATGTCCGTTCGATAATCGACCAGGGTCTTGAGCATATAGAAGAGTAGGTGTTTTAAATGGAAAAAGAACAAAAAATGTCCCTCGCGCGGATAGCCGCTTCGGCCGTGCTTTTGGGAGCGGCTTATCTTGTTAAAAGTCTCGTCGAGCTTTCGACCCTCCAGCTCATTCTCCTTTTTCTTATTCCCTATCTTGCGGCGGGATATGATGTGATTATCGGCGCGTTTAAGAACATCATAAAGGGTGAGGTTTTCGACGAAATGTTTTTAATGACCATCGCCACCGTCGGCGCCTTTTGTATCGGCGATTATCCCGAAGGTGTTTTTGTCATGATATTCTATCAACTGGGTGAATTCTTTCAGGATTTTGCAGTGGATAAAAGCCGAGATTCCATTTCGGCACTTATGAAAATCTGTCCCGAGACGGCCAACCTTGAAACAAGCGACGGTCTCAAAACGGTTTCCCCGAAAAGCCTCAATGTGGGCGACATAATAGTGGTCAAGGCGGGAGAAAAGATTCCCGTAAACGGCCGCATAATCGAAGGTGCCTCCTCCCTCGACACCTCTGCTCTTACGGGTGAATCGGTTCCCAAGGAGGTATCGGGCGGCGACGAGGTGCTCGGCGGATGCATTAACATCAACGGCATTCTCCGAATTGAAGTAACAAAGATTTTTGCCGATTCGGCGGTCGCAAAAATTCTCGAAATGGTGGAAAATGCCACCGAGAAAAAGGGCAAGGCCGAAAAATTCATTACCAGGTTTTCGAAGATATATACCCCCGCCGTGGTTATCGGTGCGGTCATTCTCGCCATCCTTCCTCCCCTTATAACAGGTCAGCCCTTTGCTCCCTGGGTCAACCGCGCCCTCATCTTTTTGGTAATTTCCTGTCCCTGTGCGCTGGTCATCTCGGTTCCCCTTTCCTTTTTTGCCGGAATCGGCGGAGCCTCCAAGCGCGGCATTCTCATAAAAGGCTCGACCCACATGGAGGCTCTTTCCAAAACCTCGACGGTGGTTTTCGACAAGACAGGCACGCTGACAAAGGGTCAGTTTACCGTCACCGCCGTTCACCCTCAGATTATTTCCGAACGGGAGCTTGTTAAAATCGCCGCCTGCGCCGAGTATTTTTCCGATCATCCCGTTTCGGTCTCCATTAAAAACGCCTGCAAAGAGCCTGTCGACAGCGAGGACATAAAAAATGTCGTTGAGATCGCCGGCAAGGGATTGAGTGCCGAAATAAACGGCCGCAAGGTGCTTGTGGGCAACGGAAAACTTATGGAATCGGAGGGTATTGAATACCACAACTGCCACAAGCAGGGCACCATCGTCCATGTGGCGGTAAACGGCAGGTATTTCGGACATATCGTAATTTCCGATGTGGTAAAGCCCGATTCAAAACAGGCCGTTTGCGACCTTCAGGCGAGCGGAATCAAAACCGTTATGCTCACGGGCGACCGCAGGGAGGTTGCCGAAAAGGTGGCAGCCGAGCTCGGCCTTGACGAGGTACATGCAGAGCTTCTTCCCGACGGAAAGGTTAAAGAGCTTTCAGGCATTATGAGCAAAAGGCAGGGGGACCAAAAGGTTGCCTTCGTGGGCGACGGAATAAACGACGCCCCCGTGCTTACCTCCGCCGACGTGGGCATTGCAATGGGCGCCTTCGGATCGGACGCAGCCATTGAGGCCGCCGACATTGTTCTCATGGACGACAAGCCCTCTAAAATTCCCCTTGCCGTTAAGATATCCAAAAAAACCATGGTACTGGTCAAACAAAACATTGTCTTTTCTCTGGCCGTTAAGGCGCTTGTTCTCATACTCGGCGCGGTGGGAATTGCGAACATGTGGCTGGCCGTTTTCGCCGATGTGGGGGTCGCGCTCATTGCCACCCTCAACGCCACAAGAGGCCTTCATACAAGCAATCTCTGAGCACCGTGAAAGACCGCCGAGACCGCTTCTGAGATTGCTTTCGAAAAAGCCTTAAAAGCCCTAATAATCGGTTAAAACAGCCTTAATGCTTGGAAAAACATCAAATAAAAACAATCCCCTTAAAGCAGTCTTGAAAGCTTTTTGCTTTTCAAGTGTCTGCTCTAAGGGGATTATATTAGTTTTACTTTTTTAAACATGCTTAACCGAACAAAGGAAGCACCCGTCGGTTAAATTCCGTTTAATATATTATAGTGTTGCAAGGACTATTTCCCAAAAAATCTTTTGTTTATAACTGGAAGCTTAACAAAGCTCTGTCCGCTCTCCTCTTCGGGTGAAAATTTGTGCTTTAAAAACACAACAGCCGAATTAACCGCACAACCCAAGGACACCGCTCCCGCCCTGAGCCACACCACCGACAGCACGCCGAAGCACAAAAACACCGCCATTGATCGGACACGGTTGGGATACACCCTGACGCACAGCGAAAAGAACAGGTAAATCACCGCCAAAAGCGCGACCGGCTGCCAAAAAGGCAAAAGACCCAAAAGCACACCGAAGGTAACGGTTATGGCCTTGCCTCCTCTGAAATTTCTGAGTATCGGAAAGGCGTGGCCAAGCACCGGCGCCATCAAAACAAGGGCAAAAGCAGGGCTTTGAATGTCGGTAAATCTTGCGGCGACAAAAACCGGGACGGCTCCCTTTAAAAGATCGCATAAAAGCGCGGGAACGCCCACAAGCGGCCCTGCAAGCCGAAAGCAGTTGAAGGCTCCGGGGTTTTTGTCGTCCGATTGCTTTGTTATGTCGATTTTTTTAAACCAAAGGGGGAAACAGTAACAGAACAAAACGCTGCCCGAAAGGTAGCCCAAAAGCGAAAACAGCAAATAGATCACAAGAGTCACTCTCCCACATGATTTTCAAGAAATTCCACTATTTTATCGGCCGAGCGTGAGGCTCCCTTCTTTTTTTGGGCGGCAATCATTTCGGCGCATTTTTGCGGATCGTTTAAAAGTTTTATGCCGCAAAGAGCCTGAAAAAGGACGCTTCTTGCCGATATGCTCATGCCGTTTTTGACAAAAAGGCGGCGGTTTCTGCTTTCGCAGCCGGGAATGGGCTTCATATGCACCATGGGCACGCCCATAACCGTTCCTTCGGTGGAGGTTATGCCTCCCGGCTTTGTATAAAAGAGGTCGCAGGCCTCCATATACCGTGCCACCTTGTCGGTATGCCCGACTATTTTAACCTTTTTTTCGCCCAGATATTTATGGGAAAGATTTCTGAAAAGCCGTTTATTTGAGCCGCATATAACGGCAAAGTGTACATCATCCCCCGTTCCCGCAAGCAGGAATTTCAGCAGAAGCCCCATGTGCCCCGCACCCATGCTTCCGCCCATTATGAGGACGAGCTTTTTGTCCTTTGAAAGGCCGAGCTCACTGCGGCACTGCTCCTTTCCCTTCCGAATTATAAAATCGTCTGAGACAGGTATTCCGAGAGGCACGAGCTTTTGTTCACTGAATCCGCGCTTTTTGAATTCGTCGATGCAGGCCTTGCTCGGGATCATCGTATAGTCGCAGTCCTCCTCCTCAAAAAACGGGGTGCAGGTGTAATCGGTGGCGACGGCTACGGTCAGCGGGCACGGCTCTCCCCTTTTTAAAAGCTCGGTTAGGGCAAGGGCGGGAAATGTGTGGGGCGCGATAACGGCGTCAAAGCCGTTTTGATCGAGGTAATCCTTGAGCTTGTCGGCCACCTGGGCGCAGGCAATGTATACCGGCGATCTGACACCCAGCGCGCGGTCGGCGTTGCTGACCGCTCTGCCCATTCCGTAGGTCATTCCGAAAACCAGCGGCACGTTTTTAACCATTCCTATGTATGTTCCGCAAACGGCCTTCGACACCTTTTCCCCCGCAAGGGACAAGAAATCGGTTAAAACAGCGGTATGACCCCGTTTTTCAAGCGCCTGAGCTATGGCCGCTCCGGCAGCGTTGTGACCGCCTCCCGTGTTGCAGGAAAGTATCAGAACCTTCATCTTATTCCCCCTTTTTAAGCACTGTTATACACCTTACGGCCCGAAAAGCACAAAATTCGGGCAATTCGGTGCTTTTGCGGGATTATCGTCTTAATTATAACACAACAATATTTAAAAGCAAGAAAAGAAAAAGGGACAAAGAGCAAAGCCGTTCGGCAAGTTCCTCTTCGTCCCCTGATTTTAATGGTCAAACAATCAATATGTTTGAAAAATCAATTGTAATTTCCGACAGATCGGTTAAAGCTTACTGCTCGATGGGAGCGGATGCCTCCTCGGGAGCGGCCGACATTTCGGAATGAGCCTGCTTATTAAAGGCGGCACCGATAATATAAAGCACGGGAAGAACAAGGCCGAGGATGAGCGAGAAAACGCTGAAGGTTCCGCCGCCGGCAGCGTTGAAGATCTGTCCGGCAACCGAAAGAACGGCAACAACAATACCGAATGCAAGGCAGGTGTTGGCCTTTTCGGGCTTACGGCAGTTGGCAACGCCGAGAATTCCGGCCACAAGCTCCATAACGGCGCCGATAAGCGAAAGTGCAAATCCGGCCCAAAGAAGAGTTCCGTTTATATTAGCCTCGGACATGAAATCCTGACCGAGAAGAGCGCCTGCGCCGCTTATAAGGGCGGCGATAGCCGCAGCACCGATAAGAGTTATGATAATGCCCAGCGAGCCGCCGATTATCATAAGGATGCCGGTTACTTTAAGAAAGTTCGTTCCCTTGTGAGTGGTGATGATTTTTTGTTCCATAATAATACCCTCCAAAAATATTGCGGAAATACCGCTTTTGTTTTTACAGACGAAAAAAGAACAAAACACACAAAATGCACATCTGTCAACAATTTTGTACAAATTGCAAAACAATCTTCTTTCTGCCTACAAATAAATTATATTTTAAAACCAAAGAATTGTCAACATATATTTTAAAGAAATTGACTGAAAATTTCGACTGTCGCCCCAATCGAAGAATAAAAAGGCGTTTTCACACGGCATGACGGATAAATTAACCCGTTATCGCGGACACAATTGGTCTTTTAGAGACCGCCTCGGGCATTAAATCGCAGCAGAAAGGTCAAGACCCCCGGCGCATAATCCTCCGCGTCCGGGAACGCCGAGCGACAACCGTCCTCATCGGTATGAGCCGACGCCCTTCACCTATTACTTTTTACTTATTACTTCCCAAAAATCCCGTTACATATTTTTATTTTGAAGTAAGAGTGAAGAGGTAAGAAGTAAAAATCCCGCCCACCTTAGTGAACGGGATTTTTGGCTGGGATGGCTGGATTTGAACCAGCGGGTGACGGAGTCAAAGTCCGTTGCCTTAACCACTTGGCTACATCCCATTATATATTGCCGACGGTCGGATTTAAAGCCGCCGCTCGGTTTCCGGGCTGTGCGGCAGATCCGACGCTACGCGTATTTAACCGCCTGCAACCGCGCGTTTGATATTATAGCATAAGCGTACGGTTTTAGCAATAGTTTTTTTGATTTTTTTAAATTTCTGCTTTGTCCGCTCCCGTTGCCCGTCCGTTGCTTTTATCTTTAGGCTTTTTTGCCGCACCCCACGGGACAACACTCATCTGACAAGTGAAAGGCTTAACACAATGCAATACCTTGTGCGGCGGCTTTTTGCACGCCTGAAAATCGTCTGTTTAATAATATAACCGCATAATTGCCGCCCGATTTTTTGAGCCTGCTTCGGCCAAACAATTACAATTCGATTATTGTCTAAATTGCACAAAGAATTTTGACAAAGAAAAAATACGACGCCGTATTTATAGAAAATGTATTTCGATTGTAAAATTGCATATATAAACACTTTACAATCTTTTATAACAGCTATATACTATATATTGTATAAAAGAGATGCGTATCAACTTTTTAAAAGCCAAGAGAAAGGTCGGTGAGGCGCTTTGGAAGAATTTCTTCATATAGAAATTGATATAATGTGTATTGCCATAATGGTAATTACCCTGTTCAAGCTTTCGGCGGTTTCGCTGGAAAAAGCCACAAACTCCCGTTGGCTCACCCTGCTTGTGCTTTCGATGATCTCGATAAACGCCTTTGACATACTCGGGCGGCTCATCATCATCGCAAACACCTCATTCATTGTACCCGCCCTTTATTTGACCAACATCATATATTTTTCCTCCTATGCTTTTTTGGCCTATTGTTCGCTTATATATGTCAAAACCCTGCACGACAAAAGCTTTGCCGAAAACACAAAGGGATTGCTTGCTTGTGCCATTCCGATGTTTGTTCTGATTACGCTCCTTATAATCTCTCCCTTCACTGACTTCATTTTTACCATTGATTCCGACGGCGTGTATCACCGAAGCGATCTTTTCTTCCTGCAGCCCCTCATTTCCTGCGCCTACTTCCTTGCCGCCTCGGTAAGCAGCTTTGTTTACGCCAAGAAAAACAATATTTTTTCTGTAAAAAGCGAGCTTATCTCCTACTCCTTCTGTACCGTATTTATCATCATTTGCAGCGTACTTCAAAGCCTTATTCCCGACCGTCCCGTTTTGGTGGTCGGCGCGACGCTCGCCATTCTGATTATATACATCAATTCTCTCGAGCTTAAAATTTCCCTTGATCCGTTAACAGGTATTCCCAACCGATTGGAGCTTATGGATCACCTTTCGAAAACGGTAAAGGAGCTTAAACCGGATCAAAATCTGTATTTTATGTTTATTGATGTTGATTCCTTTAAAGAAATAAACGACAGCTACGGACACAGCGAGGGCGACCGAATTTTAAGAAAGCTTTCTTCGGTAATAAGAAGCTTTTGCAAGGAAACAAAAAGCTACTGTGCAAGATACGGCGGGGACGAGCTTGTTATACTCAAGGTTTTGTCCGTGGGAGAAGATATAAACAGCATCTGTCGAAAGCTTGACGAATATATCATCGAAAGCGGTATCGACATCGGTATAAGCGTGGGGTATGCCAAGTATTCCGAAAAGGACGACAGCATACAGAATCTCATTTCCCGCGCCGACAATGCAATGTATCTCGTAAAACAGGCAAAGAAGGAAAGCGAGTTTAAATAATTCCGCGACAGACGCTCTGCCGAAACGGTTTCCGCGGCCGAAAGACCTTTTGAAAATCTGCGGCGGCCTTCGTTTTCGGCAGCCTTCGTTTTTCGGCAGCCTTCGTTTTTCGGCGGCTTTCGTTTTTCGGCGGCTTTCGTTTTCGGCAGCTTTGCGGTCGGTTAAAACTCCGTGACGGCTCGCTGTCAGTCTTAATTTTGCAAATTTAAAACCGCTTCCGCGGCCTTCTTACGGCACGGGAGCGGTTTTTGCATATAAAAATATAATTATTTTCCGCTTGGGCAAAGCCAAAGATTTAGGGCAGTCATCCCTCGGTAACGGCGATTTTCGATTTTTTCCATTTGCCTGTCTGGACATATATTATGCCGATAACAGCCGAAACGATAGGTGCAAAGCCCAGCGCCGCTGCAACACCCGTGATCCCCATGTCAAATCCCCAGCTCATAGAGAAAATATAGGCCATGGGAACGCGGAAAAGGAAGGCGTTGATTGCAGAATTGACAAGGGAAAACATGGTGTGTCCCGAGCCTGTGGCAAGACCGTTTGTACAGAAGAAAAAGCAGGCGAAAAGGTAATCGAAGCTGCAAAGTGAAATATATTTTGCGCCAAGCTCCATGCATTGCCCGTAAAGCTCGAGATCGGTGCCGGAGAGGGAGTTTTTATTAAGAAAAATACCCATTATCTGATTTGGGAAAAGGTTGACAAGGCCGAAAACCACCACCGAAAGAGCCAGCGCAAAGCCCATTCCGATCCACATGGTCTTTTTTGCACGATCGTATTTTTTCGCGCCGATATTCTGCCCCGCCATGGAAGAAATGGAGGAGGATAGGGCAATGCATGGCAGTATTCCGAAGGTATTGAGCTTTTGGCCGATTCCGAGAAGGGTGGTTCCCACGGTTCCCGCGATGGCATTTGAAATGCCGGTTAAAGCGAGGAATGAAAGCCCGGTAATCGAAAACTGAACGGCCGACGGACAGCCTATTTTAAAGATGAGATTAAGCTTGTCCTTATAAATTTTAAAGGATTTAAACTTAAAATCGAATATAAAGTCACTGCGCTTGAGGTATATCATCGAAAGCACAAAGCTGAGTCCCTGGGCGATGACGGTGGCAAGGGCGGCACCGAAAGCACGCATGCCCATAACCTTAACAAAAACTATGTCAAGCACGATATTTACAACCGTGGCAACAGCTACAAACCACAAGGGGCGCTTGCTGTCTCCCATTCCCCTTAAAATTCCGCTGACGGCGTTATATCCGAAGATAAAGATATATCCGAAGGAGCAGCAAAGCAGATAATTATAAGCCTCGCCAAAGGATATATCGTCGGTGCCGAGCAGCCTTAAAACGGGGGCGTTGAGCAAGACCATAACCACGGTCAGTCCCACGCTGACAAAGGCAAAAAAGGTGAAAAGGGTGCTGATGGTCTTTATTTGGCCGTCGGTATTTTTTGCCCCCTGATACTGAGCAACAAGCACGGTTGCTCCCACCACAAAGCCGGTCACAATGTTGGTTATGAGCATGGTTACCTGTCCGCCTATCTGCCCTCCGGAAACGCCCACAGGGCCCACATACTGTCCCACTACCACCATATCAACAACACTGTAAAGCGCTTGAAGCAGATTTGAAAAAAGAAAGGGCAGCGAAAAGCTTATGAGCTGTTTTACAACACTTCCCTGTGTATAATCCTTCTGAAATTTAGACATTAAAAAATATACTCCTTACTGTTGCGGCGTGCGGTTTTTCCGTTTTTTATCCTCGGCAGTTTCAGATACCGATTGCATTTATAACATAACAAAGGGCATTCCCGATCGGCTTTTCCTTTATTTCGTTTGTTTTTTATCTTATCTGGCCGTTTCCCGAAATGACATATTTATAGGAGGTAAGCTCCTTAACTCCCATGGGGCCTCTTGCGTGAAGCTTTTGGGTGGAAATGCCTATCTCGGCGCCGAAGCCGAATTCTCCCCCGTCGGTGAAGCGGGTGGAGGCGTTGACATACACCGCCGCCGAATCCACCGCCTTTGTAAACCTTTCGGCATTCTCGGCATTTTCGGTTATAATGCTTTCGCTGTGACCTGTGGAATATTTTCCGATATGGGCAATGGCCTCGTCTATATTTTTAACGACCTTAACCGAAATAATGTAATCGAGAAATTCTTTTGCAAAATCCTCCTCGGTTGCGGGAACAACGCAGTCCCCCAAAATTTCGGCGCATTTTTCACAGCCCCTGATTTCGACATTCTTTTTGTCGAGAAGAGTCTTCACCATAGGTAAAAATTCCTTTGCCGCCGCCTCGTGAACAAGCAGGCTTTCGGCCGCGTTGCAAACCGACACCCGCTGGGTCTTGGCGTTGAAAACAATGCTTGCGCCCTTTTCGAGATCGGCAAATTCGTCGACATATATGTGGCAGTTGCCCGTTCCGGTTTCTATAACCGGCACCGAGGAATTTTCCACCACCGATTTAATAAGTCCCGCTCCGCCTCTGGGAATAAGCAGGTCGAGAAGGCCGCTCGCCCTCATCATCTGCGCGGCCGAATCCCTGCTCGTGTCGGTGACAAGGTTAATGCAGTCCTCGGGAAATCCCGCGTCGCGAAGTGAATTTCTCATGGAATTTGCAATTGCAATGTTGGAATTAACGGCTTCCTTTCCCCCTCTGAGCACAACCGTGTTGCCGGCTTTAAGGCATATTGCGGCGGCATCGGCCGTGACATTGGGACGCGCCTCGTATATTATGCCGATGACTCCCATGGGCACCGACACCTTTTTTATTTTAAGGCCGTTCGGACGGTCAAACTGCTCAAGAGTTTTTCCGACAGGGTCTTCTATGCGGGTAATCTCCATCATCCCCTCGGACATTGCGCAAATGCGGTCGTCGTTAAGCATAAGACGGTCGAGAAGCCCGCTTGAAAGACCGTTTTTCTTTCCGTTTTCAAGATCGACGGCGTTGGCGGCAAGGATACTGTCCTCGTCGTCGATAAGGCCCTTTGCCATATAAAGCAGGGCGGTGTTTTTCATTTCATCGCTTGCTGCGGCCAAAAACTTCTCGGCCGATTTTGCACGCTCGCAAAGTTCTTTAATCATAGCTTATTTTACCTCCTTAACCATAACGCACATATCCGAACACGCCTGAAACAGCCTGTTAATGCTTAGCCTTAAAAAGTGTGCCGACCTTTTGACCCTCAAAAATCTTATATATTTCCAAAGGATCCTTTCCGCACATGACGATTGTATCTATCCCGCGGCTTGTGGCATATTCGGCAGCTTCAATTTTAGTTTTCATTCCGCCGGTGCCTCTGCTTGTGCCCGCGCCGCCGGAAATTTCAATAATTTCGTCGGTTATGCTGTCCACCCTTGAAATGAGCTTGGCATGCTTGTTTTCCCTCGGGTCGCTGTCATAAAGACCCATCGTATCGGTTAAAATGATAAGAATGTCTGCGCCGCAAACCGCCGCCACCATGGCCGACAGACGGTCGTTATCGCCGAAAACGATTTCTTCAACCGCCACGGTGTCGTTTTCGTTTACAATGGGCACGGCACCCATTTCGAGCAAGCATTCAAGGGTGTTCATCGCATTTTCCCGACGCTTTTTGTCATCGATGCAGTCTCTTGTAAGAAGCATTTGCGCCACATTCCATCCGTATTCGTGAAAGAGCTTGCCGTACATGGCCATAAGGTCGCACTGACCCACGGCGGCAGTGGCCTGTTTTTCCCTTGTGTGCATGGGACGGGAATTAAGACCCAGGCGGTTTTGTCCCACGGCAATGGCGGCCGAGGAAACAAGCACCACCTCTTTTCCGCTGTTTTTAAGATCGGCAATAACCCTTACCAGCTTTTCCATGCTGCCGATATTTATTTTTCCGTTTTCATATGTCAGGGAAGAGGTTCCCACCTTTATTACAACACGGTTTTTATCCAATCAGATCACCTTCAAATTGCAGTTTTTCGGTATAATCAATGTTTCTTGCCACTTCCTCGCGAAGAGCCGTGAGAGAGGGGAATTTTTTCGTTTCTCTTATATATTCCACAAGGCTGACCGTCGGCCGCTTTCCGTAAAGATCGCCCGAGTAACCGATTATGTTTGTCTCGGCGCGAAATTCTGTGCGGTCGATGGTGGGGCGAGGCCCGATGTTGCACACGCCCTTATAATTTTTGCCGCAAATATTGACGTTAACGGCGTATACACCCACCCTCGGCAATATAAATCCTTTTGGAAAGACCTGATTAATGGTGGGCATATTAAGAGTTCTGCCGATCCTGTCACCCTGTAAAACCGGAAAATCAAAGGAAAAATATCTCGAAAGCATTTTTGCGGCGTCAAGCGTCCTTCCCTCTTCAACGGCCGCTCTGATACGGGTGGAGGAGATGGGCGCACCCTCATAATTCTCGGGCGGGGCAATGCAAAGCCCGATACCCCTTTGTTCACAAAGGCTTTTTAAAAGAGCAGTATCTCCTGCGGCGTTTTTACCGAAGCGGAAATTAAATCCGCAGGACACATTCGCCGCACCCAGAGCCTTCAGCAAAAAGTCCTCTGCAAACTCCTCGGGTGACAAAAAGCAGATGTCCTCAAGTTCAATGTCAAGAACGCATTTTATCCCGAGACCTTCCATAAGCTCGTCCCGCCGCCGCTTTGTGATGAGAGCGGGAGGGCTGTTTTTCTCCTTTTGGCGGTTTATAACCAGCGCAACGGGAAAATGCCCCGACAAAACGGCTCCTTCAAGCACCCTTTTGTGGCCGGAATGTATCCCGTCAAAGGTGCCGACCGCCACGGCAGGGCATAAATTTTTATCAAAATTCGAAACACTTTTTAAAATCTGCATTTTAAATCCTTAAAACAAATTAAATATTTAAAACAAACATTTGATGTTAAGAAGGCCTTTTTCGACGCACACTTCGCCCAGTCCCACGGTCCTTCCGCCGTCTTTTACGGCAAAGATTCCCTTCGGATTTTCGGGCAATTTCAGTCGGTCGAGGCTAAGCTGTCCCCCGTTTGAAAACCGCTTTGCCTGGGCGGGCGAGACCCTCACGGCAGGAAAGCTCTCCACCGCCGTCTCAATCGGCAGGACAAGCTGTTCGGCCGTCATTTTTCTGGCCTTTTCAAGAGGAATGCACCGCTCAATTCCGTATCCGCAGGCGCTTGTTCTTTTCAGCGCACTCATGCAGCCGCCAACATTAAGCGCCCTTCCGATGTCGTCGGCAAGGGTACGGATGTATGTTCCGGCCGAGCAGAACACCTCCACCGAAAAGGTGTTTTTTGCGGTTTTTTTAATAAAGTCGATGGAATATACGGTGACGGGCCGTTTTTCCCGCTCGACCTCTATCCCCTGCCGCGCAAGGTCATAAAGTCTCACGCCGTTTTTGGAAATTGCCGAAAACATGGGCGGGGTCTGCAAAATTTCACCGACAAAACGGGGCAGCACGGCTTTGAACTCGCTTTCGCTTATGTCGCAAGCGACAGCGGTTTTCCGATTTCCCCATATGTCAAGAGTATCGGTCGTAAGGCCGAGCTTTATTTCGGCTTCATATCTTTTGTCTTTGATCGGCATAATGTCGCAAAGCCTTGTAGCCTTTCCCACAAGCAGGGGCAGCACCCCGGTAGCCATGGGGTCAAGGGTGCCGGTATGGCCTATTTTTCTTTCGCGAAGAGTCCCCCGCATAACCGCCACCGCATCGAAGGAGGTAAAGCCCTGCGGCTTATCTATCAATACAATTCCGTCGGCCATCAAAAGAACTCCCCGATTGCCGAAACAAGGCGCTGCTCGGCCTGTTCAAGGGTGACGCCTTCGATGGCACATCCCGCCGCACGGCTGTGTCCGCCGCCGCCGAATTTCTGACAGATGAGAGAGGCGTCGATGGGGGCATGGGTACGAACGGATATTTTGAAAACTCCGTCCCCCTTTTCTCTTACGGTGACACCCACAAGCACCCCTTCAACCCTTCTCGGCAGAGAGGTTATGCCCTCGAGATCGTCGTCGGTTACGCCCGTTTCCTTTTTCATCTGCTCGGTAACGGTGATAAAGGCGGCCTTTCCGTCGAAGAAAAATTTCATCTGCTCCATAAGGCGGCCTTCAATCCTTATGCGGCCCCTTGTTTTTGTGTCGAACATAATGCGGTTTATCTCGGCAAAATCAATGCCGTAGCCCATCATTTCGGCTGCCATCATATGGCTTTCGGGCGATGTGTTGGAATATTTAAAGCACCCGGTATCCGTAGAAATGCCGGTGTAAATGCAGGCGGCAATGTACGAATCAATTTGAATATCCATGGCCTTTAAAAGCTTTAAAATGTTCTCGCAGTTTGCGGCGGCCGAAGAATCCACAAAGGTATGCTTTGCGAATTCCCTGTTCAGCCCGTGGTGATCCACCGAAAGGTCGATTTTTTCGCCGATTTCCTCGTATTTTCCAAGCAGCTTTGCGTCGGCCACATCCACAGAAACAAAGGTTTCGGCCTCAAATTCCTGAGGCTTATACCCGTCGGTTATAAAGGCATAGAACTTCGGAATTTCGTCCGAGCAAAGCACATTGGCCTTTTTTCCGATGCTTCTCAGCGCTCTGCAAAGAGCAAAGCCGCTTCCCACAGTGTCTCCGTCGGGGCTTGCATGGAGAAAGATGTTGAAATTATCGTGTCCGAGCAAAAGGTTTTTTGCAAAATCAAGATCAATTTTCATTTCCGTCATCTATATCCTTTAAAATTCTCGAAATATCGGCGCCGTGGGCGATAGAGCCGTCGGCAATAAATTTAAGCTCGGGGGTTTTGCGGATGTGGAGTCGCTCGGAAAGCTCTTTTCTGATGTATCCCGCAGCCGATTTAAGGCCTTTGACGGTGTTTTCGGTGGCGTCCTCGGCACCAATGGCGCTTACATAAATTTTTGCATAGGAAAGGTCGCCCGATACATCCACCCTGACTATCGAAACAAGCGGAGCGATTCGCGGATCCTTGAGAGTGCGGAAAATATCCGCAAGCTCTCTTTTAACATCCTCGTTAATTCTGTTTATTCTCTGAGAAGGCAATTATTTCACCTCATTTTACAGTCGCTTTTGTCAGTCGCGGTATTCTTCCATAACAAAGGCTTCAAAAATGTCTCCCTCCTTGATGTCGGAGAATTTCTCAAGTCCTATACCGCATTCATAACCCTGAGCCGCCTCCTTAACGTCATCCTTAAAGCGGCGCAGAGAGTCGATTTTGTCCTCTGCCACGACGATACCGTCGCGCACGACGCGTATCTGGCTGTTTCTTGTAACCTTACCGTCCGAAACATAGCAGCCGGCAATGGTGCCTGCCGAGGAGATCTTGTAAACGGCGCGCACCTCGATTCTGCCCTGAAGCACCTCGCGGAACTTTGGAGCGAGCATACCCTTCATGGCCGATTCGATTTCCTCAATGCAGTCATAGATAACGCGGTACATACGCATATCCACGCCGTCGCGCTCGGCGCTGACCTGAGCAACGGGGTCGGGACGGACATTAAATCCGACGATTATGGCGTTTGAAGCGTTGGCAAGCATAACATCCGATTCATTAACGGCACCCACGCCTCCGTGTATGACCTTGACCTTAACCTCGTCGTTTGAAAGCTTTTCGAGAGACTGGCGCACCGCCTCGACCGAGCCCTGAACATCGGCCTTGACGATAATGTTAAGCTCCTTGACATCCCCCTCTTTAAGCTGATCGAAAAGGTTTTCAAGGGTGACTGTCTTAAAGGCTTTGAACTGTTCCTCCTTGGCGGTGGTCTTTCTCTGTTCCACAAGCTCGCGGGCAAGGCGCTCGTCGCTTACGGCGTCGAAAACATCTCCCGCCTCGGGAACCTCGTCCATACCGGTTATCTCCACGGGCACCGAGGGGCCTGCCGTTTTAACACGGTTGCCCTTGTCGTCGGTCATAACGCGCACGCGTCCGACGGCGGTACCGGCAACAACAATGTCGCCGCTCTTTAAGGTGCCGTTTTGTACAAGAAGAGTGGTAACGGGGCCGCGGCCCTTGTCAAGTCTTGCCTCGATAACGGTGCCCTTTGCGGGACGGTTGGGATTTGCTTTAAGCTCAAGCATATCCGAAACAAGCAGAACATTTTCAAGCAGCTTGTCGATGTTCATTCCGGTATGAGCCGATACGGGCACGCAGATAACGTCTCCGCCCCACTCCTCGGGCACAAGCTCGTGCTCGGTAAGCTGCTGCATGATCTTGTCGGTTGTAACTCCCGGCTTATCCATCTTGTTGATGGCCACAACAATCTGAATATTTGCGGCGCGGGCATGGTTTATGGCCTCTATGGTCTGAGGCATGATTCCGTCGTCGGCCGCCACGACGAGTATGGCGACGTCGGTGGCCATTGCGCCTCTTGCGCGCATTGCGGTAAAGGCGGCGTGACCGGGGGTGTCGAGGAATGTAATTTCCCTGTCGCCGTATTTAACGCGGTATGCACCTATGTGCTGCGTAATTCCTCCGGCCTCGGTGGAGGTTACGTTGGTCTTTCGAATGGCGTCGAGAATGGAGGTCTTACCGTGGTCAACATGTCCCATAACAACCACAACGGGGCTTCTGGGTACGAGATCGGCCTCGTTGTCCTCGGTGTCGTCGATTATTCTGTCCTCAATGGTGACAACGACTTCTTTTTCCACAACGGCGCCCATTTCGGTGGCGACGATTGCGGCGGTGTCGTAGTCGATGACCTCGTTTACCGACGCCATAACGCCCAGCTTCATAAGCTGTTTTATGACCTCGGCGGCAGTCTTTTTCATGCGGCTGGCAAGCTCGCTGACCGAGATTTCCTCGCCGACGGTGACCTTGATGGGAGTCTTTTTAATGCGTTCAAGCTGAATGCGGCGAAGCTTGTCGGCCTCGGTTTCCACCTTGGTGCGCTGTTTTGCACGGCGGTAATCCTTAGAGCGCTGGGTAATCTTCTGCTTTCTGCCCGAGGTGTCTCTGTCCGAACGCTCGGGAGCAAGATTTGTGTACTTCTCGTTGTATTTATCAAGCTCGACCTGTGATGTGCGTGTATCAACGTGGCGGACGGTGCCCGGGCCGCGGTTGGGAGCAACGCTCTCGGTATGCGTTTTTTCCTTCTTTTTGGCCTTCTCATATGCTCTTTCAAATTCCTTTTCGGCCTTGGGATCGGGCTTGACTTCGGGTGCCTGAGCCTTTTCGACCTTTTTGGGCTGTTTTGCTCCGCCGTCGGCCTTCCGGGTCTGCTGTGCCGGCTTCCGGTCATCACTTTCAGCCGACCTTGCCGACGGTTTTTGACCGACTCTTTCGTCAACCCTTGCGGGGGCTTTTTCCTCCGCCTTTGCGGTAGGCCTTTGCCCGACCTTTTGCTGCGCGGCTGCCTCGGCCGGCTTTTTATCGCTTAAAGCAGCGGACTCGGCAGGTGCGGCATCCCGGTCATCGGCCGCGCTCTTGGCGGCGTCGGCCTGAGCCTTTGCGGCTCTGAGCATTTCGGCAATTCTCTCCTGCTCGGCGGCTCTCTGCGCCTTTATTTTGGCCTTTTCTTCCTCTCTGGCCTTGCGGGAAGCTTCACCGGTCTTAAAGTATTCGTCAAAGCTTTTAACGCTGTTTTTGCTGGTGTAATATTCAAAAACAATGTTAAGCTCCTCGTCGCTCAATGCCGTCATGGCCTTTTTGCTTTCGCCGGTATATTTCTGAAGAAGATCGATTATGCTTTTATTGTTTGCCTCGCCGAGATCCTTGGCGACCTCGCTGACGCGGTATTTAATCATCATACTGTAAATTTCCTCCTTGGTTTATAAGCTCTGTTGCTCTTTTCGAAAAGCCCTCGTCGCAGGTGGCAACCACCCCTGCCGATGTTCCGATGGCCGAGGACAAAGTAAATTTATCGGCGGCTATTCGGATAATTTCGATCGGCTTTTCCTTTGCCGAAAATCTCAGCTCCTTTTCGGTGCGAGCGGCGGTGTCGCTTGCGATGAGTATGAGCTTTGCTTTACCGTTTTTAACGGCCTCGTCGCAGGCTTCAAACCCGATTTTCAGATTACCGCTCCGTCTTGCGATACCCAAAAGTCCGAGAAGCTTATCATTCATTTTTTGAAATGACCTCCTCGCAGGCAGAATATATTTCGTCGGGAATCACCGCCGAAAGTGAGCGTTCAAACCGCCTTGCCCTGACAGCCTTTTTAAGACACTCGGAATTTTTGCAGACATAAGCGCCTCTTCCGTTTTTCTTAAAGCTTTGGTCAAGCTCGACCCTTCCTTCGGGAGTTTTAACCAGCCTTATAAGCTCGGCCTTGGTTTTCATCTCTCCGCAGGCTATGCATTTTCTCAGCGGAATCGTTTTCTTTTCTGACAATTTTGTCGCTCCTTTCGAGCAATGAAGTTAAACTGAAATTTCGGCAGCCCCGTCAGGTTACTCGGGACATTCTGCAAGCCGTCACAGGCTTATATAAGTCTTAATCCTCGCCGTAAAAGCCGCTTTCGGGACGAATGTCAATCTTCCAGCCGGTCAGCTTGGCGGCAAGGCGGGCATTCTGTCCCTTGTTTCCGATAGCCAGCGACAGCTGAGCGTCGGGAACCGACACATGGCATGCCTTTGCACCCTCGGGGTCAATCTCTACCGAGACCACCTTGGCGGGAGAAAGAGCCTCGCTTATAAAGGCCACGGGATCGTCGGAATATTTTACAATGTCGATTTTTTCGCCGCAAAGCTCGTCGACTATCTTGGCAACCCTCGTTCCCTTGGGGCCGATGCAGGCACCGATGGGATCAACATTCTCGTCCTTCGACCAAACGGCGATTTTGGTACGGGAGCCGGCCTCACGGGAAATTGATTTAACCTCAATGGTGCCGTCGTATATTTCGGGAACCTCGGTTTCAAACAGGCGCTTGACAAGCCCGGAATGGGTTCTGGAGATCATAATTTTCGGGCCTTTTTCACTGTCTCTTACATCCACAACGAAAATTTTAAGGTACTGTCCCTCGGTAAGTATCTCCCCGGGTATCTGCTCGGCTCTGGGCAGAATGGCCTCGTTGTCGCCGATCGTGACGGTGGCGTTGCCGGTAATGGGATCGACCGTCTGAACAACGGCGGTGACCAGCTCCTGATTTTTGCTTTGGAATTCCTGGAGGGTCTGACCTCTTTCGGCATCGCGTATGCCCTGGCGGATGACATGCTTGGCGGTCTGGGCGGCTATGCGGCCGAAGCTGTGTGTGTCGAGGGGGATTTCGACCGGCTCGCCCACGGCGGCCGATTTGGAAATTTTGAGGGCGTCCTCAAGAAGTATCTCGGTGTCGGGATCTTCAACCTCGTTGACCACAGTCTTTTTGACGAATACATCGAAAATTTTATTTTCACAGTCAATGTTGCAGAAAACGACATCCTTGGAGCCGTAGTCTTTTTTGGCCGAAACGACAATTGCGCCGGCTATTTTCTCGGCAATATACTCCTTGCTTATGCCCTTTTCCTTTTCCATTGTTTGAAGCGCTTCAAAGAAAACGTGTAAATTGTCCTCCCGTGCTTTCTGTTCCTTGGTCTTTCTTGCCATTTTCCAAAAACATCCTTTCAAAGTTATTGTTTCGTTAGTTACTTGTAATTTAATTGAGTTGATTCGGTCGGTAAGTCAATATGCGGATCGGGCGATCAAATCGGTCGGTTGCCGATCGGTCTGTCTGCCTGTCGGCGGGTGATTTTGCGCCCTTTAAAAATCGTAATCGTCCAGCTTTACCGAGGCGATGTCGGCTTTCGAAAAGGTTATCGAATTTTCCCCGTCGCCGAGCACGAGATTTTCTCCGTCAAAGCTTTCGAGAATTCCGAAGAACTCTTTTTTTCCGCCAAAGGGCTTGTATGTTTTAACAACAATGTCCCGTCCGGTCATCTTTTCAAAATGCTCGGGCTCTTCAAGCTCGCGGCCCAGTCCCGGTGAACACACCTCCAAAAAATAAGACCGATCGATAAAATCCGCCTCATCGAGAGGACCGTCCACCGCCTTAGAAAAGGCTTCGCAGTCGTCAATGGTCACTCCGTCCTGCTTGTCGATGAAAAAGCGGAGATACCATTCGGCTCCCTCCTTTAAGAATTTGACGCTCCATATTTCAAGAGAAAGCTCTTCTGCAAACGGCGCGGCAAGCTCTTTTGCCTGTGCGGCAATAGTTTTTGAAGACAATACATAAACCCCCTGATAAAATCAAAAGAGCGGGTTGCCCCACTCCTTTGTCAATAGTTTATTTTACCTTAATCACTATACCATATTATGTGCAAAAAATCAAGTGTTTAAAAGTCGAATATAATAACGAATTATGCCTGTATTAAGGGCGCCTTTTTGGTCATTATTACCTCTGTTTTACCCAATTGCGGCTCTAATGATAATTTTAATGGTTCGCAACGGAAATCAGGAGCATGAAGATGTTAAAACTGCCAAATCAAAAACTGCTAAAATAATTAAAACCGCGAAGGCAAGACCGATAACAGAGCAAACAAATCCTGCGACCGCTACGCCTCTGCCGGGTTCACCCTTTTGGTAGCCTTTCATGGCTTTTACGCCTAATATAAGCCCGATTATCGACAATATAAATCCTATTACGGGAACAGAAAAAAAGACAAGACTCAGTATTCCCAGCACAAGGCTTGCCGTGGCTATGCCCTTGTTTGGGTTTTGGGGCGATATATACGGGTTGGAAGCATAATATCCTCCGCTTTGCCCGTAATAGGGAGGAACATTGTTATAGGGCGGCACACCGGGCGGCACATTGCCGTAGGGCAGCGGATTGTATTGCTGTGTGTTAAAAGGCGGATCAGCAGGCCGGCCGTTAACAGGTTGGTTGTTAACAGGTTGGTTGTTAATGGGTTGGCTGTTGACGGGCTGTCCGTTAACAGGCATTCCTCCGAACGGCTGCCCTCCGCACTGCCCCAAATCGTCGGGGCGCCGGCCGTTAAAGGGCTGCTCCGACGGCCGACCGTCGGGTCGGTTGTCGTCTGTCGGTCGATCGGCTCCGACGGTATTATCTTGGGCGAAGGGTGCGGTGCCGACGCTCCCGCCGCAGGCAGAGGGCTGCCCGAAGCCGCTTTGGCCTTTGTTCCCTACCCCGTCAGCTCTTTGCCCGGCAAACAAATCCGATTCGTTAATATTTCCGGAAGCAGCAGCGGTGCCTGAAAGAGGTCTTCCGCAGGCCCTGCAGAATCTTTCATCGTCGCCGCACTGTCTGCCGCAGTTTTCACAATATTTCATACTCTCTCTCCCGTCCTTTTTTTAGCGCGGTGCTTTATAATTACAATATAATATCAAATAACGGTTTTTTCAAGTAATATTTTTGAATTTTTGCGTTTTGTTGCAAAAAAAATCTTTATTATTTATATTTATTTCTTTGGTTTGAAACGGGAAATCCATTTAGGTTTCCTCCGAAACCCGCATGAATACGGGATTTTTGCAATTATTAAAGCATTAACAATCGGTAATTTAAACAAAATTACTTTAAATTAATGTCAGCAATTTACATAAATTATTTATACAAAATCCGTTTAAAGTATTGACAAATTCCCTTTCGTTGGCTATAATATACAAAAAGACCTCGAAAGGAAGAAAAAATGCAATGAAAAAGTTAGTATCCATATTATTATGCGTGGCAATGCTTTGCGCCGTTTGCGTTACTGCGTTTGCCGAAGGAGAGCCCACCACCTCGGCCGTAGTGTCTGTCGGCACCGCTGAAGGCGCAAAGGGTGAAAAGGTTTCCCTTCCCCTTTCCGTCAAAGACAACTCCGGAATGGCTTCCCTCACCGCCGTCATCTCCTATGATGCGGCCGTTCTCTCAATCACCGATGATGACATTACCCCCGCCGGAATTCTCGACGGCGCAGTTGACACCGCCGACTCCACCAAGGTCATCTATCAGGTAAACACCGCCGAGGCCGGAAAGGTCTACATCAGCTTCATCAAGTCCGAAAATGTTACCGGCGACGGTATCCTTTTCAATGTTGCTTTCACCATTAAGACCGACGCTGCAGCCGGCGACTCTGAGGTTACCCTCGTTGTCGACGAAATGGCAAATGCCGACGCCGCCATCTACACCGGATATACCGCTGAAAACGGTGCCGTTAAGGTCGGCGAAAGCACCCTTATGTACGGTGATGTTAACAACGACGGAAAGGTCAACTCCGAAGACGCTCTTATGGTTCTTCAGTCGGTCGTTGGTATCGTTACCCTCGACGAGAGAGCAGCCAAGGTTGCCAATGTTAACTCCGACGACAAGATCGATACTCAGGACGCTCTCGGAATTCTCCAGTATATCGTTAACATTCGTTCCGAGCTTCCCTATAAAGACTGATAAATCGGTCGGCTCGGTCGGCAAATTAAGTGAATAATAATATCCTTCCTCTTAACGGTCTGCTTTTTGAGGAAGGATTTTTTTGTGACTTATATTTGCAGCAAAGCGCAAACGGGCACCTTACCGGGACCGTTTTTTGCCGCAATGCTTTGTTAAAGACCGTTAAGTGGGATATGTCCTCTTTTCTCTTGCAAATACAGCATTGAAATGGTATAATGAGCAATAGGGAAATTTACGCATTAAACAAGCAATTAAGAAGTGAAGATATGGAAAAAAATAATTTTTTTGCAATGCTCTTTCGGATGAAATACATCAACCGATGGGCGCTTATGCGGTCGAGCCGCGAAGAAAATCTTACCGAACACAGCCTTGAAACGGCAGTCATTGCCCACTGTCTCGCAGTCATTCGAAACAGGCGCTTTAGCGGAAATGTCGACCCGGAGCGTGTGGCCGTTATGGGAATTTTCCACGATGCAAGCGAGATAATAACAGGCGATCTCCCCACCCCCGTTAAATACTATAACAAGGACATTAAAACCGCCTATAAGGAGCTTGAAAAGGAGGCCGACCTGCGGCTTTTATCCATGCTTCCCGCCGATTTGGCAGAGGAT
>CAKSPR010000028.1 GCA_934486455.1 uncultured Eubacteriales bacterium | reverse complement strand
CCTTTAGGGGTGTGGCCTGTAAAATGCCCTTCTAGGGCTTATTCAAGCCTCCGGCTTTGCCGGAGGTTGTGACTTTTATTCGGCAAGCTCTGTTTGCAAAAGGCAGATTACAGCTTGTCCCGCTTTGAAAAGAAAATTACATCAGCGACTTATAAAGCCCGATGATGTCCTCGACGCTGGTCTCTCTGGGATTGCCGGGGCGGCAGGCGTCGTCGTAGGCCGACTGTGCAAGAGCGGGAATGTCCTCCTCCTTGACAATGCCCTTAAGGGTGGTGGGAATGCCCACATCCTCCGAAAGCCGGCGAACGGCGTCGACAGCGGCCTTTCTGTATTCCTCCTGCGTCATGCTTTCAACGCCCTTAACGCCCATTGCAATGGCAATGTCGCGGTATTTTTCACCGGTGCAGGGGGCATTGTATGCCATAACGGTGGGAAGCAGAATGGCGCAGGCCTTGCCGTGGGGAGTGTCGTAATATGCCGAAAGGGTATGTGCCATGGAATGGTCAACGCCCAGTCCCACATTTGAAAATCCCATTCCGGCCACATACTGACCGAGAGCCATGCCTTCTCTGCCGTCCTTTTCGTTTGCGACGGCGGCGCGGAGGGATCTTGCGATTATCTCGATAGCCTTAATATGGAACATGTCCGAAAGCTCCCATGCGCCCTTGGTGATGTATCCTTCGATTGCGTGGGTCAGAGCGTCCATGCCGGTGGCGGCGGTAAGACCTTTAGGCATAGAGGACATCATCTCGGGATCGACGACGGCCACCACCGGAATGTCGTGAGCGTCGACGCATACGAACTTGCGCTTCTTCTCCACATCGGTGATGACATAGTTGATCGTGACCTCGGCGGCAGTGCCGGCGGTGGTGGGAACGGCTATGATGGGCACGCAGGGATGCTTTGTGGGCGCAACCCCCTCAAGCGAGCGAATGTCGGAAAATTCGGGGTTGGCAATGACTATTCCGATTGCCTTTGAGGTGTCCATGGAGGAGCCTCCGCCGATGGCGACGATGCAGTCTGCACCTGCCGCCTTAAATTCCTCAACGCCGTGCTGAACATTTTCGATGGTGGGATTGGCTTTAATGTCTGAGTAGAGCTTGTATTCGATGCCCGCCTTGTCAAGCAGGTCGGTAACCTTGCCGGTTACGCCGAACTTGATAAGATCGGGATCCGAACACACAAAAGCCTTTTTAAAGCCTCTGCCTTTGATCTCTTCGGGTATGGCGTTTATCGCGCCTGCACCGTGATAAGAGGTTTCGTTGAGAACAAATTTGTTTGCCATAAAAAACCACGCTCCTGAAAATAAAATTAGTATAAAAATTCTTCGGGAAGTGTAACCCCGAATTCCACAGCCAGTTTTTTGAAATCGTCGGCTGTTATGGACTGTAATTTATTGTTTGCCATCGAACGGATCTTAACCAGAATTTCGGCGGCCTTTTCCACCGTGTGCATAAGTCCGAAGGTTAAATCAAAATCCTCTCCCGAGGCAAAGGCTCCGTGATGCGCCCAAATAGCCACATCATATTTTTCCATAAGCTTTGCGGTGGCAACGGCAATGTCTCTGCCGCCCGGCACCATCCAGGGAACGACTCCCACTCCGTCGGGGAAAACGACCGGGCATTCGGTGGCCGATTCCCAAAGCTCGCGTGTGAACACTTTATCGTCGAGAGGAAGCACAAAGGTCAGGGCTATGATATTGGTGGTGTGGGCGTGATAGATGACCCTGTGGCGTCCGTTGGTCAGCTTTTTCTTGACCTCGTGATTCATCAGGTGGGTGGGAAGCTCGCTTGTGGGGCGTCCGCCGTTTACAAGTCCCCGGCATATGCGGTATTTTTCGCCCTTTTGGTCAATTTCGATGACGGCAATGCTGTCGGCGGGGTCTGAAATAACATTGCGAAAATATTTTCCGCTTCCCGTAACAAGGAAAAATTCTCCGCGAAGGTCGGGCACCGATGTACCGATGTCCTTCCACTGCCCCGAAAAATCCAGATCGGATCTGATTTCCTCAACCTCCTCGGGCTTTATGCGGTAGGAAAGGTTTCCGCCGTTGCGCTCGTGCCAGCCCTGCTGCCAGCCGTCGTCGGCCATTCTGATAAACCCTTTGAAAAACTCTGCATTCTCGATAGCCATTTATTTGCGCTCCTCTAAAATCTTTTTCTCGTAGTCAAGCATTTCCTTGATCCAGTCGTCCTTTGCGGGAACGCCGTGCTGCTCGCAGTAGTAGTTCCACACATCTCCTGCGGGATACATTTTAAGCTCCTCGTTAAGAGCCATAAGCTCGGTGAAGCGGCGGTCGTTCTGAAGCTTTTTCATGGTATCTGCGGGGGAGAGAAGGGCAAGAAGCAGAGCCTTTTGCATGTTTCTCATGCCTACCACCCAGGCCGATATGCGGTTTATGCTTGCATCGAAGAAATCGAGGGCGAGAACCACCTTTTCGGGGCCGCAGTTAACGATCTCCTTGGCTATTTCCTTTGTATCGTCGTTTAAAAGTACCACATGGTCGCTGTCCCATCTTACCGGGCGGGATACATGAAGGGCAACCTTGTCGGCAAAAAGAAGCATCGACGAAATTTTGTCGGCAACCTGCTCGGTGGGGTGGAAATGGCCGTTGTCAAGCAGACAGAGAATGCCGTTCTTTGCGGCATAGTTCATATAAAATTCGTGAGAACCTACGGTATAGCTTTCAAATCCGATTCCGAAAACCTTCGACTCCACCGTTACGATAACCTTTTCTTTGTCATAAGGGGTGGCAAGTATCTCGTCCAAGGATTTTTTAAGGCGGGCTCTGGGTGCCATGCGGTCGGCTGGAATGTCCTTAAACCCGTCGGGAATCCAGTAGTTTATGCTGCAGGGCTTGCCGAGCTCGTTTGCAAAATATTCGGCAATTTTAAGGCAGGCGATGCCGTGCCTTACCCAAAACCTGCGTATATTTTCGTCCTCGCTTGAAAGGGTGGCGTTTTCCGAAAGGGGGTGGGAGAAGAAGGAAGGGTTAAAATCAAGCCCCAAGTCTCTTTCCTTTGCGTATTCCACCCATTTTTTAAAATGCTTGGGCTCGAGGGCGTCTCTGTCCACGGTTTTGCCGTCCTCGAAGATGGCATAAATGGCGTGGAGGTTTAAACGGTGCTTTCCGGGGATGAGGGAATAAGCCTTATCAAGATCGGCCATAAGCTGATCGGGGCCGAAGGCCTTGCCGGGATAGTTACCGGTGGTCTGTATTCCGCCGCTTAAAGAGGCTTTTCCTTCAAACCCCACAAGATCGTCGCCCTGCCAGCAGTGCATCGATACGGGAATCTTGTCCAGTGCTTTTATGGCCGCATCGGTGTCGACGCCGATGGCCGCATACATTTCCTTTGCCGATTGGTATCTCTGGTCTATGTTCATTTAATCGTTAGTCTCCTTTAAGGAATATTTTTTTATTTCAAAAGACTCTGCAACGCATTTGCGTGCCTCAAAGAGGTCTTTGAACTGCCCGAGGGTTATAAACTGTACAATGAGATTGCCCAGAGCCGTGGCCTCTTTAGGGCCGGCCAGCACATCTCTGCCCGAATATATGGCCGTAAGCCTGTTGAGGTAAGGGTCTCCCGAGCCGCCGCCCACAATGTTGATGGCGCCGAATTTTTTGCCGGTAAGCTCCTCCAAAAGGGCGGCCGTTTCGGCATAGCAGCGGGCGAGGCTGTTGTAAATGACCGCAGCCACATCTCCGGGATTCTGCGGCACCTCCTGTCCCGATTCGCGGCAGGCTTCAACCACCTCCTTCATCATACTGTCGGGCTTTAAAAATCTGTCGTCCTGACAGTCGACGGTGGAGGCAATGGTGGATTTAGAGGCCGCTTCGCAAAGGTCGTCGAAGGAAAATTTATCGTGCAGCTCCTTCTTGACCGACTGTATCATCCACAGCCCCATTATGTTTTTAAGAAAACGGTAGCGGTAAAGATAGCCGCCCTCGTTTGTGAAATTGGCAAGACGGCTTTGCTCGGTGCAGTCGGAGGCCTCGTTTTCGGTGCCCATAAGCGACCATGTGCCCGAGCTGATGTATAAAACGTCGTTGCTGTCGCCGGGAACGGCAACGACCGCCGAGCCGGTGTCGTGTGTTGCGGGAAGCACAACGCTGCAGTTATATCCCACTCTTTCGGCAATTTCTGCCGAAAGCTCGCCGATAACCGTGCCGGGAACGCGAATATCCTTAAAAAGGCGCTCGGGAAAGCCGAGTCGGTTTATAAGGTCGAAATCCCAGTTCCTCGTCACCGGACTGACAAGCTGGGTGGTGGTGGCGTTTGTGTATTCGGCAAATTTTTCGCCGCACAGGCGGAAATTCAGATAATCGGGGATAAGAAGCATGCTGTCGGCTGCTTCAAGCTGTTCGGGATGGTTTTCTTTAAGATAAAGAAGCTGATAAATTGTGTTGAAAAGCTGTTTTTGAATTCCCGTGCGGGCGTAAAGCTCCTGCTCGGAAATGTAATTTGAAAGCTGCTCGTCCATACCCTTGGTACGGTCGTCACGGTAGGCAACCGTCTGCCCGACGGTATTTCCGTCCTTATCCACAAGCACAAAATCAACGGCCCAGGTGTCGATTCCGACCGTGTCGGGGATCTTGCCCACATCGCCGCACTTTTTCATTCCGACGATTATTTCGTCGAAAAGATGCCCGATGTCCCAGCAAAAATGCTCGCCCTGTTTTTCAATGCCGTTTTTAAAACGGTGGATTTCCTCGGTAATTATTTTTCCGTTTTCCACGGTGCCGAGAATGAGCCGTCCGCTGCTGGCCCCTATATCCACCGCAAGGGAGTATTTGGACATAATTTCACTCCTAATGTTTTCATCTTGGTACAACAGTATAACATATATAAATGAAATAATCAATAAAATGTAACAAAACTGTAACAAAACGGGAGAATATTTGGTGCAAAAATAATATATTGAAAAAAGTCGGGAGGTTGTGTAAAATATAAGTGCTGCAACGAACGGGAAAGCCTTCCTAAGGCGGCAAGGACGAATTTTCGTTGCTGTGTGCAACATAAAAACGGGAAGTTAACGGAGTGATTATTATGGACAGGGTCGCGGTTATAACCGGAGGGTCGAGAGGAATCGGAAGAGCGACGGTTGAGAAATTCGCCGAAAAGGGATATAAGGTCGCCTTTTGCTTTGAAAAGGACGGTGAAGCGGCGCGAGAGCTTGCCGAAAAGCTGCCCGGTGTGACGGCCGTTAAATGCGATGTTTCAAAGGCTTTTGAGGTTGAGAGCTTTTTTAACACGGTCACAGAAAAATGGGGCAGGGTGGATGCAGTCGTTTCAAACGCCGGAATATCTCAGGTATCCCTTTTCACCGACATAACCGAGCAGCAGTTTGACCGTGTGTGCGATGTTAATTTTAAAGGCGCGTTTTTAACCCTGAAATACGCCGCCAAGCAGATGATAAAACAAAAAAGCGGGAATATTGTTACCGTGTCATCCATGTGGGGGCAGGTGGGAGGCTCCTGCGAGGCGGTATATTCGGCCACAAAGGGGGCAGTCATCGGTCTTACGAAGGCTCTTGCAAAGGAGCTCGGGCCAAGCGGAATAAGGGTCAATTGCGTTTGCCCCGGGGTCATTGATACCGATATGAATTCAAATCTCACGAAAGAGGATGTCGCGGCTCTTTGCGACGAGACCCCTCTTTGCAGAATAGGGAAAGCGAGCGAGGCAGCCGACCTTATATACTATCTTTGCGAAAAAGAAAGCTCCTTTGTGACCGGACAGGTCATTTCCGTGGGCGGCGGGATTGTCATATGAAAACAACAGCCGAAAAGGTTTTTGCAAGGAAAAGGGCTTTTGCAAAAACAGGTCTTTTAAAAAAAGCTTTTGCAAAGGGTCTGATAAATAAGACGGTCGCACTTTCGGCGGCGGTGGCTTTATGTCTGTCGCTTTGCTGCTGTAAAGGGCAGGATAAAAAGACCGAGGACAGCTTTTTTGCAATGGACACATATATGACCGTAACGATATACGGTGAAAGCTCGGAAAACATTGCCGAAGAATGCAAGCGGGAGATACAGCGCCTTGTCGCACTTCTTTCTCCCGACGGGGAAAACAGCCAGCTTGAAAAAATCAATCAAAGCGAGCAGATCGAGCTTTCGGACGAAATGGCGTATATCATAAAAAGCTCCATAGAGCTGTCGAAAGCTACCGACGGCGCCTTTGACATAACGGTAGGCGCGTTGACCGAACTGTGGGGCTTTTCGGGACAAAAGGAATATCACCTCCCGTCCGAAGACGAGATAAGCACCGCCCTTAAAACGGTGGGATATGAAAAACTCAGTCTTGAGGGGAATATACTCAAAAAGCCGATTGATACAAAAATTGATGTGGGCGCCGTTGCAAAGGGATATGCCACCGACCGACTTTTTGAGATACTTGAAAGGGAAAAGGCAGACGGAGCGGTTATTTCGCTCGGAGGAAATGTGCTGACCTTCGGAAAAAATCCCTCGGGAAAGGATTGGAGCGTGGCCGTTACCGATCCCGACGACCGAAACGGATATGTCAAAATGCTTTATTCGGTCGGCAGGCAGGCTTTTGTTACATCGGGGGATTATCAGCGGTATTTTGAACAAAACGGACAGAAATATCACCACATTCTCGACCCCAAAACCGGCTATCCCGCAGATACGGGGCTTCGCTCGGTTACGATAGTGTGTCAAAGCGGGCTTTGCGCCGACGCCCTTTCGACGGCGGTTTTTGCGGCGGGAGCGGACAGGGCGGCCGAGTTTTCAAAAAAAACCGTGAGCTTTGATGCGGTTTATGTGACCGATAAAAACGAGGTTATCGAACAAAGCTGTAATGCCGGCAATTAAAAAACCAAAAGACGGCTGAAAAAAACCGTCCGTTCGGAAAATTTCCAAGCGGGCGGTTTTTTATGTTGTCTAAACGGCAGGGTTTGTCGGTTTATCTTTTCAGTATATCTTTCAGCTTATTTTTACCGCCGCGCATATGCGACCCTTAGCGGCAACAATAATGGGAACAATGATAAGCTCGGCCGCCGTCATAATGCCGATCTGCGCCAAGCGGGAGACCATAACGCCGAAATAGGGACTTTTATAAAGTATGGATATCCAAAGGGTGTTTATAAGCAGTCCGCATATTCCTTGGGAAATGACCACGGCGAGCAGTATTTTAAGAAAATCGGGTCGGTTTTTCAAAAGCAGTCCGAAAACCACGCCGATTAGAGCCGCCGTAAAGGTGAACCCCGGGAAATATGCCCCGATGGGAAAAATCAGCGCCCCGAGAAAATCCGATATACCGCCCACGGCCGCCGCCTCGATGGGACCGAAAAGTGAAGCGGCAATGACCACCGGCACAAATCCGAAGCCTATCTTCAAATTCCAGGCCTGCAGTGACAGAAATCTCGACAGCACTATCTGCAGTGCAATGAGAAGCGACAGGGTCACAAGCTTTTTGATGTTTGCTTTGCTTTTTTCTTTCATAATAAAAAACTCCTTTCTCCAGAGAGTGACTATCACTCTGCCGAAAAAAGGGGAAGTGCAGGGGATATTCACAGCGGGATGCAGACCGCGCACCGCCGGCCGAAGCCTTTCGTCCCTGTGACAACTCCCCGTTCACAAAGCACTGTCGGAAAAATCCACGCGCGCCGTCTTACTCTGTTTTGTAACTATACTATAATACCGTTTTTAGCTTTTGTAAAGTCCTTTTTTAAAAAAAATACAGAAAGGCCGATTTTTCGGCGGAAAAAGCCCGTTAAAGAAAAAACCAAAGGCAAATCTGACAAAACCTTTAAAAAATTGAGACGGCACAAAAGGGATTTTCCTTTAAAAAACACCTTTTATCGGACGAAAGGAGCAGATTTTCAATAAAATATAATAAAAAACCGATTTAACACTTGTAAAAAAATCGCCGAAGTTGTATAATAAGCTGTAACTAAATTATATTGGAGGAATTTTAATGCCACTTGTTAATACAACCGAAATGTTTAAAAAGGCTTATGAAGGCGGCTATGCCATCGGCGCTTTCAACATTAACAATATGGAGATAGTGCAGGGAGTTGTCGCCGCTTGCAAAAAGCACAACGCCCCCGTAATTCTCCAGGTATCGGCCAGCGCAAGAAAATATGCCCACCACGATTACCTGCTTGCAATGGTCAAGGCCGCCGAAAAGGAAACCGGCCTTCCCATAGCCCTTCATCTTGACCACGGTCCCAACTTCGAGACCTGCAAGGAATGTGTCGACGGAGGATTCACCTCGGTTATGATCGACGGAAGCAGCCTTCCCTATGAGGAAAACATCGCCGTCACCAAAAAGGTGGTTGACTATGCCCACAAATTCGGCGTAACCGTCGAGGGCGAGCTCGGCCAGCTTGCCGGGGTTGAGGATGAGGTCAGCGTTTCGGCAGAGGACGCTTCCTACACCAAGCCCGAGCAGGTTCAGGATTTTGTCAGCCGCACCGGCGTTGATTCCCTTGCCATTGCCATCGGCACAAGCCACGGCGCATATAAATTCAAGCCCGGCCAGAAGCCCCAGCTCCGCTTCGACATTCTCGAAAAGGTCTCTGAGCTTCTTCCCGGCTTCCCCATAGTGCTGCACGGCGCCTCCTCGGTTTCCCAGGAGCATATTGCCATCGTTAACAAGTTCGGCGGTGAAATGCCCGACGCTATCGGCATCCCTGAGGAAATGCTCCGCAAGGCTTCCTCCATGGCCGTTTGCAAAATCAATATCGATTCCGACCTTCGTCTTGCAATGACCGCCGGAATTCGTCGCCACTTTGCAGAAAACCCCGGACACTTCGATCCCCGCCAGTATCTCGGCGAGGGCAGAGACGAGATCGAAAAGGTGGTAGCCCACAAGCTCGTCAGTGTTCTCGGCAGTGCCGACAAAGCATAAAGAAAGCCTTGTGCGGCAGGGATAAACCGCCAAGGTCGATTTTCCCCGCTTTGAAGTACATGGCTCAGTAAAAACACAAACAATTTTCGGAGGTATAAAAAAATGATAACAGCAGGAGATTTCAGAAACGGCGTTACTTTTGAAATGGACGGCGGCGTTTACCAGGTCGTCGAATTTCAGCATGTAAAACCCGGAAAGGGCGCCGCGTTCGTCCGCACCAAGTATAAAAATGTTATTACCGGTGCAGTGGTCGAAACCAGCTTTAATCCCACCGCCAAATTCCCCACAGCCTACATCGAGCGCAAGGAAATGGAATATTCCTATTCCGACGGCGATCTTTATTACTTCATGGATCAGGAGACCTTTGAGCTTGTTCCCATCGGAAAATCCGAGCTGAGCGACAACTTTAAATTCGTTAAGGAAAACATGATTTGCCGCGTCCTTTCTTATAAGGGAAAGGTTTTCGGCGTTGAGCCGCCCACATTCGTTGAGCTTCAGGTTACCGCAACCGAGCCCGGCGTCAGAGGCGACACCGCCACCAACGTTACCAAGCCCGCCACCCTCGAAACCGGTGCCGAGATCCGTGTTCCCATCTTCATCAACGAGGGCGACATGATCCGTGTTGACACCCGCACCGGCGAGTATATGGAGCGCGCATAAAACACATTAACACGGTTTGGCGCACAATAATGCGGCGCTGAAAACCGCTTTGCGTCAGATTTAATTTGCGGCCGATTTAATCCGCAAACCGATTGACCCGCAACCGATATTTAGGGAGGTAAATAATATGACTTTATCCGAAAAAATGGCATACATTAAAGGTATGGCCGACAGTATCGACCTCGACCAAAACGACAAAAAAGATAAGCTTATCCTTGCCATGGTAGACGCCCTTTCCGACCTTGCCGGAGAGCTTGACGGTCTTGGCGAGTATGTTGACGATGTTGCCGCTCAGGTTGACGAGATCGACGAGGATCTCGGCAATGTCGAGGAGGATTTTTACGGCGACGATTGCGACTGCGGCTGCTGCGACGATGACGACTGCGATTGCTGCGACGACGGCGGTGCGGTTTGTCCCAAGTGCGGCGCGGAATTTGAGCTTGATCTTGATGCCCTTGAAAACGGCGACATTATCACCTGCCCCGAGTGCGGAGCCGAGCTCAACTTTGAATATGTTGACGACGAGGACGAAACCGAGGAATAATTTAAATACAGCTTGCGGTGATAAAATGAAAAAATTTATTTCGCTTGTTTTGGCGGTTTTGCTTGTGACGGCCTGCCTTTCGTCCTGTAAAAAGGCCGAACCGGAGCCCGAGCCTGTTTCGGTCGTTTCCGAGCCCGAGCCTGAGCCGGAAATGGACGATACCACGCTTTATAACGGCAAGACCCTGAAACAATATTACGAAGAGAACGACGATTCCATCGGCTGGCTCAAAATTCCCGGTACAAAAACCGATAATATCGTTATGCTCGGCAAGGAAAAGGTATACGAAGGCGATACCGAGCCGGACATAAACTTTTATCTCCACCACAATTTCGACAAAAAATATTCCGACGCGGGCGAGCTGTATCTGGATTCGAGAACTACCGTTTTACCCCGCTTTTTGAGCAACAACCTGGTCATTTACGGCCACCATATGGCCAACGGCACAATGCTTGCCGGAATCGACCGTTATAAAAATCAAAGCTTTGCCGAGCAAAATCCCTATATTTCCTTCAACACCCTTTGGCAGAAGCATCACTTTAAGGTGTACGCCTGCTTTACCGTCGACCTCACCACCGAATACGGCAATGCCTTCGACTATCGTGAGCCGTTTTATAAGCAGCAGTATTTCGACGAGTATCTCAAGGAGCTGACCGACAGGAAATATTATGATACCGGCGAAACCATCGACGAAAACAGCGTTTTGCTGACCCTTTCGACCTGCACATACCCCACCGGCAACCCCGCCACCGATGACGCGCGGCTGGTTGTTGTGGCAAGAATGTGCACCGAGGAGGAAGAGGCTAAAATTGCCTCGGGCGAGCTTAAAAACGCCGCCGATTTATTTTAAAGCATAAGCAGTCGGTGCTCGACCGCCGATTTTTAGAATTATCCTGTATTTTCGGAGGAGAAATTATGTCAGAGAAAAAGGGCTTTTTTGCCTCTTTTGCCGAATTTATAAACCGCGGAAGCGTCATCGACCTTGCCGTCGGCGTTATAATCGGCGGTGCTTTTCAGGGAATAGTCAAATCCCTTGTGGAGGATCTGATCATGCCCTTCGTCGGACTTGCTACGGGCGGAATTAACTTCACCGATCAGTTTTTGGTCTTAAAGCTTCCCGAAGGAGTCGAAAACGGCACGGTATATGCCTCTCTTCAGGCGGCCAAGGATGCCGGCGCAACGGTTTTTGCCTATGGCTCTTTTGTCACGGCGGTCATCAATTTTCTGATAATGGCGCTTGTTATTTTTGCCCTTGTCAGGACAATAAACAACCTGCGTGATTTCAGAAAGAAGCCGGTTGAGGAGGCGCCCGCCACCAAGGAATGCCCCTTCTGCAAAAGCAAGATAGACATTGAGGCCACCCGCTGTCCCCACTGTACCTCTGTTCTCGAGCAGTCGGAGGAGACTCCCGCACAGACATCACAAGACTGACGCTTTAATTTTATACTTAAATAACCCTGCCGCCGAATTGCTTAAATGCTTCGGCGGCAGGGTTTATTTTTCGTTGACTTTGCCGAGGCTTTGTGTTACAATTGTTCCGCGGGTTAAACCTGACTTTAGGTCAAGGGTCAACCCGCAAAAATACCGCTGATAAATTCATTTAATTTATAAAGGAGCTGCTTATGGAATACAGCATCGGTCGGGTATCTGAAATGTTCGGACTGCCTGTTTCAACCCTCAGATTTTATGATAAGGAGGGTCTTTTTCCCGATATTGAAAGGGTCTCGGGCATCAGAAAATTCGGCGAGAAAGAGCTTGAATCCCTCAGGGTCATCGAGTGCCTTAAAAAATCAGGCCTTGAGATAAAGGAAATCAAGCAGTTTATGGAGTGGTGCGCCCTCGGCAGGGAGACATATCAAAAGCGGCTTGAGCTTTTTCAAAATCAGCGCAAAAACATCGAGGGGGAGATTGCCCGCCTTGAGGAGGCGCTTTCCATGATTAAATTCAAGTGCTGGTACTATGAAAGGGCCGTTGCCGACGGAAACGAGAGGAGCATAAAGGCCATGTTCCCCGATAAGTTCCCCGCCGATATTCAAAAGCTCTACAACGAGACTCACAACAAAAACGAGACTCACAACAAAAAACGGGCAAAAAACCCATAATTGCCATGGAGTTATCCGATTAAAAATCCATTATCTGCCGCTTTATTACAGTAAAAGGCGGCGGATTTTTTGTGTCGAAAGGGGAGGAGAGGATATTTGGGCAAAAAGGTTGATTTTTTCTGAAAATTAAGGTATAATTTATTATCCGTATTTATGTCCGTATGTACTTTGTTTTTAAATTATTTTCGGGAGGGAAAGGAACATGAGCAAAAAATCCGTCAGACTGATATGCCTGATTGCGGCGCTTTTTATGCTTATATCCTGTTCAAAAGCCGAAAACGGCGAGACAATCGAAAATTCGACCCCTACCGAGTCCTTTGCTCCTTCGGGCGAAATCAACATGGCCTTTGTTCAAAACGACACACTGAGCCCCTACGAGGCCAAAACAAAGCTTAATCTCGAGCTGGGGCGGCTGATGTACGACGGACTTGTTAAAATCGGCAGCGGTTTTGAGCCGTCTTATGTGCTGGCCTCCGACATTTCTCTTGAGGGGACGGTGTGCGTCGTCACAATAAACCCCTCGGCGAAATTTACCGACGGTAACGCCGTCACGGCCGACGATGTGGTGTATTCGGTATCGGCCGCGAAGGCCGCGAGTCAGTCTAAATACAGCTCAAAGCTCGAAAATGTTTTGTCCTGCACTGCAAGAGACGCCATGACCGTTGTTTTCAACCTCGGTCATACCGACGAATATTTCATTCGACTTCTTGATTTCCCCATATTTGAAAAGGAAACCGAAAAGCAGGTCAATTCCGACAATAAATCTGTGCCGCCCATAGGCACGGGAAGGTATGTTTTCGGTCAGCAAAACGACAAATTCTATCTCGAGGCCAATCAGAACTGGATCGGCGGACGGGTCAACATTGCAAGGATTAATCTCGTTAATCTGCCCGACGACGACGCCGTTAATCACGGCACGGCGGTGGGAAGCGTCGACATATACTATTCCGATTTAAGCTCCAACAACATTCCCACAATGAAGGGGACATCCCTTTCGGTCACCCTTTCAAATCTTGTTTATCTCGGGGTCAACACCACCTCGGGAATACTGGCCGACGGAGATTTAAGACGGGCGGTTTCGGCGGCTGTCGATCGGGAGGATATAAAGAATTCGGTCTATTTCGGATATGCCGAGCCTGCCAAGGGGCTTTTCCATTCGGACATTCCCGAGCTTTCGGGACTTCAGACCATAGACACAAAGCGGGACACCGAAAAAGCCCGCGGCTACCTTAAAAGCGCCGGATACGAGAAGGATCAGACGACCGGCCTTGCAACAAACGGACAGGGCAGGACCGTTGAGCTTTCGCTCGTATATTATTCGGGTAACAGCGCAAGGAGACTGCTTGCCACAAAGCTTTCCGAATATCTTAAATCGGTCGGTATTCAGGTCAACTTAAAGGGGCTTTCCTGGGACGAATATATCTCTGCAATAAAGTACCGTTCCTATGACCTTTACATCGCCGAAATAAAAATCCCCGACAATCTTGATGCCTATCCCCTTGCCACGGCGGGCGGAATTATCGAAATAAAGAACGGCTCGTCCGTTTCCGAAGCTTCCGCACCAAACGGCACACAGGACGGTGGACAGAGCGAAAGCGTCGGCAGCGGCACCGACGGTGACGGGCAGGCCTCGGCAAGCGCCGACGGGTTATCCTCCGCCGACGCCGATACTGCCGGAAACGATCGCTCGGGGGAATATGTTTCTCTTGAAAAGGCGCTTTACAAAATGCACAGCGGCAACGGCTCGGTAGCCGAGGTGCTTTCCTGCCTTAACGAGCAGATGTCTCTTATCCCCATTTGCCACCGCAAGGGGCTTGTGATATACTCGTCCAAAATATCCGAGGGTCTTTCTCCCACGGCGGGCGATCCCTTTGCCGGCCTGGAAAACTGCACCGACCTTTCAAAATGATTTTCCGAACCCGTTCATTTAAGCGGCTTTAAAGCCACATTAAATATAATTTTAAAGACATGTTTTATCAATGATTTATCTTGATGATTTATCATTTCAAATTAAAATGTTCAGACTATAAAAAGGAGTGTTACTATGATTAAATATGAAACACATCTCGGTCAGATAGGTATTTCTCAAAGATACTTCGAAAAGCTCATAGGAAATGCGGTGTCGTCCTGCTACGGCGTTACCAACATGATACCGAAGGGTATGAAATGGTGGCGTTCAAAGCTGGTCAAACGGCGCTTTGCCGATACCGGCATAAGGGTCAGGGGAGACCGCCAGTCGATAGTTGTCGACCTTCATATCAGCGTTGTGTACGGCCTTAACATTGCCGCCATTTCCAAAAGCATAATCAACAAGGTTACCTATGTTGTTGAGGACGCCACCGGCATTAAGGTGGAGAGGGTAATAGTCCATGTTGAGCAAATGAAAGAGTAATTCTTAACGGATAGTCTTTACGAATAGATTGGAGTTGTTTACATTGTCCGAAACAATAAACGGAGCACAGTTCCGTGACGCGGTCATTTCGGCGGCCGAGAACATCACCGCCCACCGCAAAGATGTCGACGAGCTTAATGTTTTCCCCGTACCAGACGGAGATACAGGTACAAATATGTCCATGACCATAAACAATGCGTCGAGAGAGCTTTCGGTATCCTCCGATACCGAACTTTCGGTGGTGGCCAAAAAGGCCTCCATGGCTCTTTTGCGCGGAGCGAGAGGAAACTCGGGCGTTATATTGTCCCTGCTTTTCAGAGGTATCGCAAAGGGCTTTAAGGGCTTCGAAACCGCCGACGGCGTTCAGCTTGCGGCGGCTCTCAAAAGCGGCGTCGACTCGGCATATAAGGCGGTTATGAAGCCAACCGAGGGCACGGTGCTTACCGTCGCCAGAGTGTCGGCCGAAAAGGCCACGGCTTTTTCGGCGGCCGAAAAGGACGCGGCAAAGGTGCTTGAGTGTGCATACGAGGCGGCAAAGGTGGCTCTTGCCAATACTCCCGAGCAGCTTCCCGTGCTTAAAAAGGCCGGTGTTGTCGATGCCGGCGGTCAGGGATATGTTTATATTCTCGAGGGAATGCTTTCGGTCATCAGAGACGGAAAGATGATAAAGGGAGAAACGGCAGACTCATCGGCTCCCAAAAAACAGGCTCCGGAATATTCCTACGAAGCCGAGTTTGTCATTTCCCGCGGAAAATCCGAAAACGATCCCATAAAGCTTAGGGCATACCTTGAGACCATCGGAGATGCCAAGGTGGCCGTATCGGATAAAAGCGTTATTGTTAAAATCAAGACCAATCAGCCGGGCGCAGTGTTTACCGAAGGGGTAAAATACGGCGTTCTTAAAGATGTCAGGCTTGTATACTGTCTCGATGAGCAGATCGCTTCGGCCGAGACCTCCTCGGAGCAAGCGGCGCAAACCGCCGACGGCGATGAAAAAGACGGCGAATTTAAACCTGTAGCTCCCGAAAAGCCGTATGGCTTTGTGGCGGTGGCGGCCGGAAAGGGAATGAGCGAGCTTTTCACCGATCTCGGAGTTGATACGGTGGTGCAGGGAGGTCAGACCATGAATCCCTCCACCGACGACATTCTTAAAGCGGTCGAAAGCACCCCTGCCGAAACGGTTTTCGTTTTTCCCAACAACAAAAACATCATAATGGCGGCCGAGCAGGCTGTTCCTCTTGCAAGCCGCAGGGTCTGCGTGCTTCCCACTCTTTCGGTGCCCATGGGAATTTCGGCAATGATAGAATTCGACGAGGAAGCAACGGTCGAGCAAAATCTCATAGCAATGGGAAAGGCGGCCGAGCGCACCACCACGGGTTCGGTCACATTTGCCGCAAGAGATTCTGATTTTGACGGAAAAGAAATTAAAAAAGGCGAGATACTTGCCCTTAAAAACGGAAAAATATCCTTCGTAGACGATGATCTTGTCCGTGCGGTCGGAAAGCTGACCAAATCCATCGTCACCAAGGATACGGCGGCAGTAACCCTCTTTTACGGTGAAGAGGTCGACGAACAGACCCTCGAGCTTGCCGTTGCGGCCTGCGAAGCCAAGGCAGGCGGCGTTGAGGTAACGGTCATAGACGGCGGCCAACCCATCTATTACTTCATCATTGCGGCCGATAAACAGGCAAAGGATTGATTGAATGATTTGGCACACATCGTCCTCGGAGCAGGTTTTAAGCGAGCTTAAAAGCGACAGCGAAAGGGGACTTTCCAGCGGCGAGGTCAGCAGAAGAATTATAAAATACGGTACAAACAGGTTTGACGAAAGAAGAAGGGAATCCTTTCCGACCCTTGTAATGTCTCATATAAAGGAGCCTGTGACCGTAATACTTCTTATCGCGGCGCTGGTATACTTCATAATGGGACTGATCGCTCCCGAAAGCGGGCTTTCGGGCGTTTCGGTGGCCGAGCCGATTGTCATACTTTTTATCGTCGTTCTAAACGCTCTGTACGGTGCTTTACAAAAAACGAGAGCCCAGGCGGCGGTGGCTTCCCTTGAACTGATTTCGCCCCCCTCCGCAAGGGTTTTAAGAAACGGCAGGGAAACGGCGGTGCCCTCCACAAACATCGTCCCCGGGGATATAATGCTGCTTTCCAAAGGGTGTTACATTCCTGCCGACGGGCGTGTTATATCAGCCGACGGACTTCGCTGCAGTGAGAGCATTATAACCGGAGTAACGGTCGACGCCGACAAGTTTTCCGGCAGTCTCGGCGAGGATATTTTGTCTGCGGCCGACCAGAAAAACATGGTTTTTTCGGGCTGTACGGTTACGGCGGGAACGGGCAAGGCCGTTGTCGTTAACACAGGAAAATTCACCGAGCTGTCCAAAATTTCCATCGTCTCGGGCAAGCCGCACAGTGCGTCGGTGCTTCAAAAGAGACTTAAAGAGCTTGGCGGAATACTGGGCGTTTTTGCGTTTGTTATCTGCGCCGTCATACTTGTTTTCGGCACCCTTTTCGGCAAGGAAGAGGGCGGGATCTTTTCCAACTTTATAAGCACCCTTCTTCCGGCTGCGGCACTTGCGGTGGCCGCCGTTCCCGAGGGACTTAATACCATTGTTGCCGTGGTTATGGCCATCGGCGTTAAGCGAATGGTCAAGTGCAATGTGGTCGTGCGCTCGCCCTCGGTGGTTGAGGCGCTCGGCGGAACGACGGTGGTCTGCACCGATAAAACGGGAATTCTTACCCACAATTCCATGGAGCTCACCCACATTTTCTATAAGGATGAGGTCTTGAGAATAAGCGGCGATAACGCCGACGAACGAATTAAAAACATAATAATGATGGCCAGCATGTGCTGTGACGCGACGGCCGAAAACATCGGCGGAAAAATAATCCGTCAGGGTGACGGAACCGAGGCGGCCATTGTTGCGGCGGCCGAAAAATATGCCGGCGGCGATAAGCACACCGTCGAAAACATATATCCCCGCCTTTGCGAAATTCCCTTCGACCCGGTCAGAAGGCTTATGACATCGGTCAATATGATCGATTCAAAACCGGTGGCGGTTGTCAAGGGCGGCGTCGACGAGGTGCTTTGCTGTTGCTCGTCGGCCGATACCGACGGGGTAAGCAAGGCATATGAGCAAATGGCAAAAATGGGGCTGAGGGTCATAGCCGTTGCCTACAAGACCCTTGACGCAGAGCCGACAAATCCCACCCCAGAGGATTTTGAAAGCGGGCTTTATTTCGGCGGGCTTCTCGGAATATACGATCCCCCGAGAAGGGGAGCCGAAAACGCAGTTAAGGTTTGCGGGGACGCCGGAATAAAAGTCGTTATGTTTACCGGAGACCACCCTGCAACGGCGGGGGCGACCGCCCTTGAAATGGGCTTAATAACCTCTCCAGAGCAGATAATGACCGGCGAACAGATGGATGCTTTAAGTGACGACGATTTCAAGGCTCAGGCGGGAAAATACAGGGTTTTTGCCTCTGTTTCCCCCGCCCAGAAAAAGCGCGTTGTGACGGCCCTTAAGGATCTTGGGGAGGTAGTCACGGTACTGAGCGACGGTGTAAGCGACGCACCCGTCATCGAGGCGGCCGACATCGGATGTACGGTGGAATCGGCTCCCGACGCCGCAAAGGGCGTGGCCGATGTCATCCTCACCAACAACAGCTTTTCGGCAATGTCCGACGCCGTAACCGAAAGCCGAGGGATCTTCTCCAACATAAGACGGGCCATAAGGTACCTGATAGCCTGTAATTTGGGAGAGGTTCTGACCCTCCTTTTCGCCATAATTATATGGAGAGAATTACCCCTTTCGGCCATGCACATTCTTTTTATAAATATGATAACCTCGGCAATACCCGCCGTTTCGGTGGGGGCGGCCGTTCCCAACAAGGCCAACATTCAGCCCATTTCCGACAAAAACGGCGGAGATATTTTCACAAAGGCCAACATCGCAAGGATAATTTACGCCGGCGTCTTAACGGCCGTGCTGACGCTTGTCGCCTTTTCGCTGGGCGGCAGGGAAAAGGACATCGCCCTTTCGACAACCATGGCCTTTGCCACCCTTTCGCTTTCTCAGCTGTTTGTTATGGTGTCGGTCAGGTCGAACCGCATGATTATAGATTTTAAGAGCCACAGGTTTTCTCCGTTATTCCTTCTGACCTTTTTCGGCTCCCTTGCGCTTATCGGGGCGGTGCTGTTTGTGCCGGCAATCGGTTCGGTTTTCGGCTTTGTAAGTCTCATCGAATACCGAAAGCTGGGTCAGGTCATACTCGTCTCTCTGATACCTCTTGTAATTTTTGAACTGTTAAAAATCCCCGAAGTGTTAAAGAGAGGCGCAAGGCGCTGAAATTACCTGTCGGCGGGAAATCGTCGGCCGAAAAATTTCGGCGGCGTATAACAGGCCTATAAACCTTTATTCCCCCGTTTTTTTCGGGGGAATTTTTTGGAATAATAACGGGAGAATTATATGAAAAAACGCATTGCCGCCGTTTTAATCGCCGTACTTTTACTGCTGTGCTCCTGTCGGGAAAACGGTGCAAATCTCCGAAACACGGGAGAAAATTTTGAAAACGACAGGCAGCTTTCGGTGGATTTTATAGATGTGGGGCAGGGAGACAGCATACTTATCTGCTCGGGAGGACAGAGCATGCTGGTCGACGCGGGAACAAACGAGTCGGGTAAAACGGTTTTAAATTTTCTGAGTGATAAGGGCATAAAAAAGCTTGATTATGCCGTGGGCACGCACCCCCACGCCGACCACATCGGCGGGCTTGACGATGTTATAAGAGGTATTGATACCGACTCCTTACTCATGCCAAACGCCGTTACCGACACAAAAACCTTTAACGACGTGCTCGATGCAGCCGAAAGCAGGAACCTTTCGATAACCGTTCCGGAGGAGGATGATGAGTTTTCTCTCGGGGCGTCGAGGGTTACGGTGCTTTCAAAAAACAAAGAGCAAAGCGATAACCTTAACAACAGTTCCCTTATTTTAAAGGTCGTTTACGGGGATTTTTCTCTGCTTCTTACGGGAGACGCCGAAAAAGAGGCCGAAAAGCAGCTTCTTTCGGACAAAAAGGATGTGTCTGCCGATGTCTTAAAGGTGGGGCATCACGGCAGCGAGACCTCTACCTCGGGGGATTTTTTAAAGGCAGTTTCGCCCAAATGCGCCGTCATCTCCTGCGGGAAGAACAACGATTACGGTCATCCTCACGAAAAGACCCTTAAAAAGCTTGAAAAGCAGGGGACGGAGGTCTATCGCACCGATATTTCGGGCACAATAAGTCTTTTTGCAGACAGCGACGGAAGGTTTTCGGTGTCGGTAAAGGGCAAAACAGAGCGAACCTTTAACGGGAGCGACGGCGCAGCACCCGACCGAAGCGATGCGATCTCATCGGCGGAGCAATCGGAATTTTCCCGCACCGCCGGAAATACAGACGGCGGGGAAGAGTATATTCTCAACATCGGAACAAAGAAGTTCCATAAAAAAGACTGCAAAAATGCTCAAAGCATAATCGGGAAGAACAAAAAGGAGTATGTCGGCTCAAGACAACAGCTTATAAATGACGGCTATGCTCCCTGCGGTGCCTGCAAGCCGTAAGAGCCGATACCGAAACCGAAACCGATACCGCATATACCGTGCAAAAAAGCAGCGATAATATACGCTCGGCAACATGCGGGCAGTAAAGTGACAAGGAATAAGATGACAAGGAGAAAAAACCGTGAAATATACAGTGGACAGGATTGAGGGTGAATTTGCCGTTTGCGAAAACGGCAGCGGCGGATTTGAAAACATACCCTTATCGGATTTCGATTTTGTCCCCCGTGACGGCGACACCGTGCAAAGGCGGGGAAGGAAATACAGTCTGCTGAAGGAAGAAACAGGGCAAAAGCTTCTTTCGGCAAGAGATAGGTTTGAAGGATTAAGAAAAAAATAGTGCGATGCGCTGCCGAAAGCAATCAACGGCACTTCGGTTTCGGAGGCGGCTATTTGATAAATACCGTTATTACGGAAAATCCCCCTGTCGGGCGAAATGTCCGACAGGGGGATTTTTAAGTTTTAAAAAAATTATTTAAAGCGCTTTTTCATGTCCCAAAGCCAAAGCTCGGCGCGGGATTGAGCCTTCTCCCTGTCGGCGTCGACAGAGGTAATGTAAACCTTTATCTTAGGCTCGGTGCCGGAGGGGCGGACAATAAGGTTGGAGCCGTTTTCGTCCAGATCGTAGTAAAGCACATTGGATTTTGGCAGAGTGATGACTGACTTTTTGCCTGTTTTAAGCTCGACTTTCCGAGAGGTCTCGTAGTCGCTTATGGCAATAACGCCGTTTTCACCGATCTTTTTGGGAGGAAGCGCCCGAAGGTCGTCCATAATGCCCTGCATTTTTTTCATTCCGGCGGCGCCCTCAAAGGTGAAGCTGTTCTGGGAGGAATAGACCATTCCATGCTCGGCATAAAGGCCGTTTATAACATCAAGCAGGGTCTTGCCTTCATTTTTATAAAATGCGGCCATTTCGCAGATGAGCATGGAGGCTACAACCGCATCCTTGTCTCTGACATATGCTCCGGCAAGATAACCGTAGCTTTCCTCAAAGCCGAAAACAAAGCGCTCCTGCTCGCCCTTTGCCTCGAGTATTCCGGCCTGCTCGCCGATGTATTTAAAGCCGGTCAGCACGCTTATGAGCTTACAGCCGTATTTTGCGGCAATCTTGTCGGCCAGGGGGGTGGAAACGATGGTTTTTACGGCCACAGGGTCTTTTGGCAGGGTGCCGTTTGCCTTTCTTCTCGAAAGAATGTAATCAAGCAGGCAGGCGCCCACCTCGTTGCCTGACATAAGGGTGAAATCGTCCCCGTCCTTAACGGCTATTCCGACCCTGTCGCAATCGGGATCGGTGGCGAGAAGCAGGTCGGCGGGAACGGTTTTTGAAAGATTTAAGGCGCACTCAAAGGCCTGACGGATCTCGGGATTGGGGAAGGGGGCGGTGGGAAAGTTTCCGTCGGGGAATTCCTGTTCGGGAACCACCGTTACATTTTCGATTCCGATGCGTTTAAGTATTTCTCTGACAGGCTTGTTGCCGGTTCCGTTCAGCGGGGTGTAAATGACCTTAAAATCGCCCCTGACCTTTTCGATCGAGCGGCTTTTTACCGCTTCGAGATATTTCTCAACAAGCTCGTCGCCGATGTATTCGATTGTGCCTTCTCTGACCGCCTCGTCGAAATCGCAAAGCCTGACTGATGAGAACATATCAACCCCGTTGACCAGATCAAGCACCTTCTGGCTGTTTTCAACGCTGAGCTGAGCGCCGTCGGCGCCGTATGCCTTGTATCCGTTGTATTTTGCGGGATTGTGGCTGGCGGTTACGACAATGCCCGAGGTACAGCCAAGCTCTCTCACGGCGTAGGAAAGCATGGGGGTGGGCGTAAGCTCCTTGTAAATGTATACCTTAATGCCGTTGGCCGCAAGAACACGGGCAGCCTCACGGGCAAAAAGGGTGGATTTGATGCGGCTGTCGTAGGCGATGGCAACCTTGCTGCCGCCTTCGTTCAAAACATACTGCGCAAGGCCCTGGGTGGCTCTTCTGACCGTGTAGATGTTCATACGGTTGATTCCCGCGCCGATAACTCCGCGCAGACCCGCCGTTCCGAATTCCAGGTCACGGTAAAATCGGTCGTATATTTCGTCGTCCATGCCGTCGATGCTTTTAAGCTCTTCGATGATGTCGGGATCATCGGTTGCATTTTTTAACCAAAGGGAATAAAGCTCGGAAGTGCCCATAAAAAACATCCTTTCACTTTAAAAAATTTAAGGCTTTTATATATATTATCACAATCTCGGCTAAATATCAATAACCACTTGCAATCAAATGGCGAATGGGATATAATATAACCGTTGCGTTGCCGAACAGTCTGATTTAAGCATTACATAAAGAACAGGTACAACACAACCTTTTTATAAAAACCGCTGCAATCAAAACGCGAAAGAGGGCGAGAGCTTGGAAAAGGAACAAAACGCAAAAGCCGCAAAAAACACAAAGCAGGAAAAAATTCGTTCTACCGACTTTTTTGTCATATTAACCGTTGCGGGATTTGCTTTGGGGGTTATTTTGGGATTTGTTTTAAAGTCGATCCCCATTTGCATTGTTGTCGGAACGGCGGTCGGAGCGGCCGCAGGCCTTGTCCTCGACGATAACAGGGATAAAAAAGACAAACAAAACAAACAGGAAGAGGAAGAAAGAAATGTCTAAATATTTATTTACATCCGAATCGGTGACCGAGGGACATCCGGATAAGGTCTGTGACCAGATTTCCGATGCGGTGCTTGACGAAATTATCAAGGAAGATCCCGACGCCCGTGTGGCCTGTGAATGCTTCTGCACCACCGGTACAATCGTCGTTATGGGAGAGATAACCACCGAGGGCTACGCCGATATTCCCGCCATCGCAAGACGGGTGGTAAACGACATCGGATATGACAATCCGTCTGCCGGATTCGACGGACACACCTGCGGCATACTGACCGCCATAGACGAGCAGTCTCCCGACATTGCCCTCGGCGTTGATAAATCCTTTGAGCTTAAAGAGGGGGATGAGGACGAGCTTAACCTCCACGGAGCAGGGGATCAGGGAATTATGTTCGGCTTTGCCACAAACGAGACAGAGGAGTATATGCCTCTTACGCTTGTGCTCTCTCACAGGCTTTGCAAACGCCTTGCCGATGTGCGAAAGGACGGAACGCTTACATGGCTTCGTCCCGACGGAAAATCTCAGGTGACGGTGGAATACGAGGACGGAAAACCGATAAGGGTGGATACCGTGGTCGTTTCAACCCAGCACAGCGAGGACATCTCTCTTGAGGAAATAAGAAAATCGGTGACCGACCTTGTGATTAAGGAGGTCATTCCCGCCGAGCTTATGGACGAGAATACTAAGATTTATATCAACCCCACCGGCAGATTCACGGTGGGCGGCCCCTGCGGAGATACAGGCCTTACCGGCCGTAAGATAATAGTCGATACATACGGCGGCGCGGCTCATCACGGCGGCGGATGCTTTTCGGGCAAGGACCCCACAAAGGTCGACCGCTCGGCAACCTATGCGGCCAGATGGGCGGCAAAAAATGTCGTTGCGGCGGGCTTTGCCGATAAATGCGAGCTTCAGCTTGCCTATGCCATCGGCGTTGCAAAGCCGGTCTCTGTAATGATCGACACCTTCGGCACCGGGAAATACAGCGACGAGCAGATCGTTTCGGCCGTTGAAAGGGTCTTTGATATGCGCCCCGAGGCCATAATCCGCGCCCTTGACCTCCGCCGTCCCATATATCGCCAAACCGCAAGCTACGGTCATTTCGGCCGAACCGACATTGACCTCCCCTGGGAGAGACTCGACAAGGTCGAGCAGCTTAAAAAAGCCATAGAGGATAAATAATTTCGTAAATTGGGTCATAAATCATAAATCAAAAAACCGGCAATGCG
>CAKSPR010000027.1 GCA_934486455.1 uncultured Eubacteriales bacterium | reverse complement strand
AAGGTTTTTCGGAAGAAGCAAAAGGTCTTTTACCTCTTTGTCCTTTGCGCTATAGAGGTTGAAATCGGAGGCCTCGATAAGCTCGGCCTTTTGCTCGATTCCTTCAAGCCCCGCATGGATTATCAGCGCAAAGGCAAGATAGGGATTGCACATTGGGTCGGGAGAGCGAAGCTCGGCGCGGCGGTATTCCTTTTCGGCGGCGGGAATTCTGATGAGCTGAGAACGGTTTTCGGTGCACCAGGAAATATATTTCGGCGCCTTGTTTTTGCCGAGCCTCTCAAAAGACTTCTCGCAGGGATTCAAAAATACCGTTATATCGCGTATGCGGTTCATAATTCCCGCAATAACAAAGGGAAGCACATCCTTGCCCGAGCTTTCCTTGGCCGAAATATTAATATGCATGCCGTTTCCGGCCTTGTCGGAAATGGGCTTCGGCGAAAAATCGGCAAAAAGACCGTTTCTCGCGGCGATGGTGTTAACAACGGCACGGAAGGTAACGGCGTGGTCGGCGGCGGTTATGGGGGAGGAATATCTGAAGTCTATTTCGTTTTGACCGGGACCCTCCTCGTGGTGGGAGCTTTCGGGCTTTATGCCCATTTGCTCAAGGGTGAGACATATTTCTCTGCGGACATTTTCGCCCTTGTCCTCGGGGGCAATGTCCATATATCCCGCCCTGTCGTAGGGCTCCCTTGTTGGCTCGCCGCGCTCGTCCCTGTTAAAAAGATAAAATTCCATTTCCGAGCCGAAGAAAAACTCAATTCCTTTTTTCTCGGCGTCCTTAACCGCATTTTCAAGAATTTTTCGTCCGTCGGCTTCAAAGTCCCGTCCGTCGGGAAGGGAAATGTCGCAAAACATTCTGACCACACGGCCGTGTTCGGGCCTCCAGGGGAGTACCGCAATGGTTGACGGATCGGGATGAAGAAGCAGGTCGGAATGAACCTCTCCGCCGAAGCCCGCCACCGACGAGGCGTCTATGGCAATGCCGTATTCAAAGGCTCTTTTAAGCTCGTCCGGCATTATGGAAATGTTTTTCTGCTTGCCGAAAACATCGCAAAAAGCCAGCCTTATAAATTTAACGTCTTCTTCGCTGACATACTGCATAACTTCATTCGGAGTATAGCTCATATTGCTGTGCCTGCCTTTCTCAGTTCGCCACATACATTTGTTTATAAGGATTTTTGCTGTCGGGGGAAATTACGGTGAATTTGTCGGATAAAATTTTGCTGCTGTCAAATCCGAAGGCGGCGCAGAAATCCTCGATTATGGGTTTTATTTCCGACATGTCGTCGTCGGTCGCCTCTTTGACAGATACCTGACGGGGAAATTCGATGCCCTCGGCCGACGAGCGTAAAAACATCTTTCCGCCGTGCATTCCGGTGCAGGGGAAATTTCCGACAATGGGCTTTCCGTCGGTGTTAAGGCCGAGTACGATGATTATTCCGCCGGCCTGATATTCTCCGAGAAAGCTTCCCGCTCTTCCGCCGATGACCATTATGGGCTTTTTGTCTTTATATGCCTTCATGTGTATTCCGGCGCGGTATCCTGCGTTGCCCTTAATGTAAATTCTGCCGCCTCTCATGGCATATCCCGCGGCGTCGCCGATCTGGCCGTGTACAATAATCTTTCCCTCGTTCATGGTGTCTCCCACGGCGTCCTGGGCGTTGCCCGAAACGGTTATTTCGGCGCCGTTAAGGTAGGCTCCGAGAGCATTGCCGGGAACACCTTCAACGGTCAGCTTTTTTTCGGAAACTCCGGCGGCGATAAATCTTTGGCCGATACAGTTTTTTAAAAGGCAATCGCCTTTTTCCTCACGGATCTGCCGATTAAGCTCGGCAAACCCCAGGTTTTTTGCATCTATCATCATATTATATCACACCTCCGAGAGTTTTTCCACAGTATTCTTTGCCGAAAGCAAATAAATTTGCATTTTTTTTCATGCTTTCAAAATCCACATCGCAAATCGGAACACGGTTTCTTATCATATTGGTGTAAATGCCGGCGCGTTCGCTTCCGCCGATGATTATAAAGCCGGTCAAAAATCCGTCCTTTGTAAAAAGGCGCTTAATGCCGTTTTCAAGGGGAATTTCAAACATCTCCCCACCCTGCGATTCATCGAAATAGCTGCCGGCCGTCATGGCGTGCAGTCCGAAAAATCCGATGGAGTTCATGGGAATGGCGTTGTTGAACTCAAAGTCCCTTCCCGCCATGTTAAGGCCTGCCGCCTTGCCCTGCATATAGGCGTTGGGAAGAAGCGCCATAATTTTTGTTTGTCCCGAGGAGACATCGGTGGTTTCGGTGCAGTCGCCGGCGGCGTAAATGTCGGGAAGGGAGGTGGCCGAGCGGCTGTCCACCGTTATACCTCTGCCGATATTTCCGCCCGCCTCTTTGACAAGGGCGGTGTTGGGACGAACGCCCACCGCAAGCACAAGCAGGTCAAATTCCACCTGCTTTCCGCTTTTCATGAAGGCGGTGTTTTTATCGAATTTTACGGCAGTATCTCCAAGCAAAAAGCCGACCCCGTGCTGTTCCAGCTTTTCCTGCATAAAGGCGGCGCATTTGTCGTCGAGAATGCTTGAAAGCACCCGTGGTGCAAGGTCGCAAACGGTAACGGATTTTGCCTTTTGGCAAATTCCCTCGGCGCATTTAAGACCGATAAGTCCCGCGCCGACAATCAGCACGCGGCTTTCCTCTGTGACCTTCTTTTCGATGTAAAGGGCGTCGTCGAGTGTCATAAAGCCACTTTTGTTTTCCACGCTGTCAAGCCCCTCAAAGGGAGGTACAAAGGGGGAGGAGCCTGTGCAGACGCACAGTTTATCGTAAGAAATGACCTGTCCGTCCGATAGGGTTACGGTCTTTTTGCCGCTGTCGATTTTTTCGGCGCGCCGGCCGTAAAGCACGGTACAGCCGTTCTTTTTATAAAAATCGTCGGGACGGTATTTGATGCGCTCAAAATCGGTTTTTCCCTCAAGATAATATGAAATGAGAGGGCGGCAATAAACATGATGCTTTTCAAGGGAAATGACCGTTATATCGCCTTCCCTGTCGGCCGAGCGTATACCCTCTATGGCTCCGACGGCGGCGCCTCCGTTACCGATGATAACATATTTACTCATACCCTTCACCTCTCTTCAAAAACAATTGCTTTGTTGGGACATCCGGTAACGCAGGCGGGCTTTCCCTCACTGTTTTTGGTGCAAAGCTCGCATTTTTGAACGGCGTGATCGCCGTCTGCCGTTACCGCTCCGTAGGGACAAACAAGCACGCAGGTAAAGCACCCGACGCATTTGTCTTTGTCGATGCATACAACGCCGTCCTCGAAATGAACAGCTCCCGAAATACAGCTTTTAACGCATATGGGATCGGTACAGTGACGGCAGGATACGGCGTAGGTTACCTTGTCGTCGCCCTCGACTCTGATTCTCGGGAAAATTTCCTTGCCCTTTAAGGCCTTTACCATGCTGTCGGCGCCGGAATTTGCAAAGGCACAGTTGTATTCGCAAAGATGACATCCGAGACACCATTTTTCATTTACATATACCCGTTTCATTCGCCTGCGTGTGAGATACCGAGGATCTCAAGCTCCTTTTCCGTAAGATTCACGCCCCGCAGCATAAGTCGGTTCCCGCGAAGCGCCTCAATGGAGTTAATGCCCATGCCGCCCATAAGCTCCTTTATTTCGTGCTTCCAGGCGGTTAAAAGATTAACAAGTCTTTCATATCCGATGTCGGGATTGAGCCGTTTTACAAGCTCGGGGCGCTGGGTCGCAATACCCCAGTTGCACCGACCTGTCTGACATGTACGGCAAAGATGGCAGCCGAGAGCCAGCAGAGCCGCCGTTGCGATGTAGCAGGCGTCGGCACCCAAAGCAATTGCCTTGACAACATCCGATGCCGAGCGGATACTTCCGCCCACAACAAGGGACACATTGTTTCTTATGCCCTCGTCGCGAAGCCGCTGATCCACTGCCGCAAGGGCAAGCTCTATGGGAATTCCCACGTTGTCTCTTATCCTTGTGGGAGCCGCTCCCGTGCCTCCGCGGAAGCCGTCGATGGCGATTATGTCGGCGCCGCTTCGGGCGATACCCGAGGCAATGGCCGCAATGTTATGTACCGCCGCAACCTTAACGATTATGGGCTTTTTATATTCGGTGGCCTCTTTGAGCGAAAAAACAAGCTGACGGAGGTCCTCAATTGAATAAATGTCGTGGTGGGGAGCGGGGGATATGGCGTCCGAGCCCTCGGGAATCATGCGGGTCTTTGAAACGTCGCCCACTATCTTGGCTCCGGGAAGGTGTCCGCCGATGCCCGGTTTTGCTCCCTGTCCCATTTTTATTTCCACCGCCGCGCCGGCCTTTAGGTATTCCTCGTGAACACCGAAGCGTCCCGACGCTACCTGAACCACCGTGTTGTCGCCGTAGCAGTAAAAGTCCTCGTGCAGGCCGCCCTCGCCCGTGTTATAGAGAATTCCGAGCTCTCTTGCCGCCCTTGCAAGGCTTTCATGGGCGTTATAGCTTATGGAGCCGTAGCTCATGGCCGAAAACATAACGGGAATTGAAAGCTCAAGCTGAGGGGGGAGATTGTTCTTAAGGCTGCCGTCCTCTTTTCTTTCGATAGGCACGTTCTTTTTACCGAGGAAAACCTTGGTTTCCATAGGCTCGCGGAGGGGGTCGATTGAGGGGTTTGTCACCTGGGAGGCGTTTATGAGAATTTTGTCCCAATATACAGGCAACGGCTTTGGATTTCCCATGGAGGAAAGAAGTACGCCGCCGCTTGAGGCCTGCTTGTATATTTCCTTAATGGTGTCGGCCTGCCAGTTGGCGTTTTCTCTTAAGGTACATTCGTTTTTGACGATCTTTAAAGCGTGGGTGGGACAAAGCGAAACGCATCTCTGGCAATCGACGCACTTTGTCTCATCGCTTATCATGATATTGCCCTGTGCATCGAAGGAATGAACCTCGTTTGCACACTGTCGCTCACATACGCGGCAGGTTATACAGCGGTCATGGTTTCTGACCACTTCAAATTCCGGAATAAGATAATTTACAGCCATCAGTATGCTCCCTCCTTTACCTTGACGATGACCGGCTCTCCGCCGGCCGGAGCGTATATGTTTTGCGCGTCGGGCTCCATGACCCGTATGGCTGCTTCCTCGCTTGAGATGAACACCCTGTCGTCCTTTTCGGCTACCACCATGGAGCGGAGCTTTAATCGGTCGTTAAGCGCCATAAGTCCGCCCTCAAAGCCGAGAACTATCGAAAAAGGACCGGTGACAAGAAGACTGGGGAAACGGGTACGCAGATATTGGTGAGCTTCCTTTTGCTTTTCGTCCATTTTGTCGATGGTGCTCCAGAAGGGCGCCGCAATGACCGACGCGGCCTCTTCAAGAGAGAGTCCCTGTCTGCGGAGCAGATAATCGGCAATGTAGGTTATGACCTCGGTATCGGTCTGCAGGGTACATTTATAACCGAACATTTCGATGTATCGGCGGTTGGCGTCGTAGGAGGAAATCTCGCCGTTGTGAACTATGGAGTAATCGAGTAGCGCAAAGGGGTGGGCACCGCCCCACCAGCCGGGGGTGTTTGTGGGATAGCGGCCGTGAGCCGTCCAGGAATATCCTGCGTATTCCTCAAGCCGATAGAACCGTCCCACATCCTCGGGGAAGCCCACCGCCTTGAAAACCCCCATGTTCTTTCCGCTGGAAAAAACATAAGCGCCGTCGATTTTCGTGTTTATCTTGGTGACCATTCTCGCCACATACTCTTTTTCGTCAAGCTGAAGGCGGGAAAGCACCGAGGAAAGGGGAGCCACGAAATACCGCCATATAATAGGAACGTCGGTGATTTCGGGAATCTTTCTTATGGGAATGTTTTCGGCCTTTACGATTTCAAAGCCGTTTTTAAGAAAATTTTCGCATTTAACACGGTCGGCATTGTCGTTGTAGAAAATATGAAAGGCATAAAAGTCTTTATACTCGGGATAAATGCCGTAACCGGCAAACCCTCCGCCCAGTCCGTTGGAGCGGTCATGCATGGGGATCATACTTTCCGCAATACTTTCTCCGGTCATTTTGTTTCCGTCCCGCGAAATCACGGCCGAAATGGCGCAGCCGGAGGGAATTCTTACCTGACCTTCTAACATAATGCTTCATTCCTTTCCTGAAAAAAGAAAAAAACGCCCATTCAGACAGAAATTCTGTCAGAATGAACGCCTTTGCTCATTTATCGGAATTATATCACATAATATTGCCTTTGTCAAACGCAAATTTAAAATCGTTAAAATTTTATGTAATGTTGTGTTAAAAACCGCCGCTTTTTGTGCTTTATTAACACTTTGCCCGACGGCACTTTTTTCTTGTGTACATTACAGAAGCACTTGAAATCAAATTGTGCCTGTGATACATTATAAGAAAAGGCGGGACACCTTTGATTTTTTTATCTTGGCACTGCGGAAAAAATAATATTTCCTAATATAATGTAAGATGAGATGAGAAGAATATGATTTTTACGATTATTATTGTCAGCCTCTTTGTTTTTAAAGCCCCCGATTATGCTTGGATGTCTGTTCCCATCTGTTTAGCATATCTTTTTATAAAATCAAAAATAAAAGAAAGCCTGCCCGAGGTCCGTGATGACGAGTACGAAAACGAATACGAAATGTGGCAGGACGACGAGGATCTTTAAGGGATTTTAAGGACAAAAATAAAAAAATCGAAAAATTTGAAAAAAGTACTTGACAAATCATTTTTACAAGAGTATAATGCAACGCATAAGGCAAGGGCGTCTTAGAGAGAAATCTCTTTGACGCCTTTTTCTTTTTTAAAAATCGCATATCGAAAAAACGAGGCAATGGGGTCTTGACCGTAAAGTCGGCGCTTGGCGGCTTTAGATCCCTTCCTCGTTTTTTTAGTTTAGTAAAGGAGCGAACGAAAATGAAAACAGTATCAGATTATTTCGGCTGTCTTGTATTCGACGATCGGGTAATGAAAGCCACCCTTTCGGATAAGGTTTATAAGTCGCTGAAAAAAACCATCGACGAAGGGGTCAGCCTTGATAATAATGTTGCCAATGCTGTTGCCACCGCAATGAAGGATTGGGCCGTCGCCAACGGAGCCACCCATTTTACCCATTGGTTCCAGCCCCTCACCGGCATCACCGCCGAGAAGCACGACAGCTTTATATCTCCCGCGCCCGACGGACGGGTGATTATGGAGTTTTCGGGAAAAGAGCTTATTAAGGGTGAGCCGGACGCATCCTCCTTCCCCTCGGGCGGACTTCGCGCTACCTTCGAAGCAAGAGGCTATACCGCATGGGATCCCACCTCATATGCCTTTATAAAAGGGAAGACCCTTTGCATTCCCACGGCATTCTGTTCCTACTGCGGCGAGGCTCTTGATAAAAAAACCCCCTTGCTCCGCTCGATGGAAGCGCTGAGCAAGCAGGCGGTAAGAATTTTAAGACTGTTCGGTAACGACAAGGTCAAATGCGTGCGCACCTCGGTGGGACCCGAGCAGGAATACTTCCTTGTGGACAGAGAGCTGTTTAATCAGCGCAAGGACCTCATCTTCACCGGCCGCACCCTGTTCGGAGCAATGCCTCCGAAGGGCCAGGAAATGGACGATCACTACTTCGGCGTTATAAAGCCGAGGGTCGCCGAATATATGGCCGACCTTAACGAAGAGCTGTGGAAGCTGGGAATTCTCGCAAAAACCGAGCACAACGAGGTTGCTCCCGCCCAGCATGAGCTTGCCCCTATCTATTCCACCACAAACATTGCCACCGATCACAACCAGCTTACCATGGAGATAATGCAGAAGGTCGCTGCAAAGCACGGTCTTGTGTGCCTGCTTCATGAAAAGCCCTTTGCCGGTGTAAACGGCAGCGGCAAGCACAACAACTGGTCGATCGCCACCGATACCGGCGTAAACCTTCTCACTCCCGGCGAGACTCCTTACGAAAACGCCCAGTTCCTGCTTTTCCTGTGTGCGGTTATAAAGGCGGTTGACGATTATCAGGATCTGCTCCGACTTTCGGCCGCAACCGCAGGAAACGACCACCGACTCGGCGCAAACGAAGCGCCTCCCGCGGTTGTTTCGATGTTCCTCGGCGACGAGCTTACCGCAGTGCTTAAAGCAATTGAGGACGACGCACCCTATGAGGGAGCGGAAAAGACCCAGATGAAGCTGGGTGTTCATGTTCTTCCGAAATTCACGAGAGACACCACCGACCGCAACAGAACCTCGCCCTTTGCCTTTACCGGCAACAAATTCGAATTCAGAATGCTCGGCTCGTCCAACTCCATTGCCTGTACAAACATAATGTTAAACTCTGCGGTTGCCGAATCTCTTAAGGTTTATGCCGACCGTCTCGAAGGGGTCGAAGATTTTGAAACCGCCCTTCACGATATGATCAAAAAGACCATTAAGGATCACAAGAGGATCATTTTCAACGGCAACGGCTACGACGACAAGTGGATCGAGGAGGCCACCAAGGAAAGAGGACTTCTCAATCTCCGCACCACCCCCGATTGCATGCCAATGCTTCTTGCAAAGAAAAATGTGGATATGCTTACCTCCCACAAGGTTTTCTCTCAGGCCGAGCTTAAATCCCGTTATGAAATTCAAATGGACAACTATTGCAAGACGGTCAACATCGAAGGCCTTACAATGGTCGATATGGCCAAGAAAGAGATCATTCCCGCAGTTTGCGAATATGTGACCGATCTTTCGGAAGGTCTTGCGGCAAAGAAGGCGGCCGTGCCCTCCCTTAAATGTGCATACGAAAGCAAGCTGATAACAAGGCTTTCGGCGTTGACCGACCAGATGGACGAGGCCGCAGACGACCTGGAGGACGCTCTCATAAAGCTCAAGGCCGTTACCGATGTGACCGAGGCGGCAAACAACATCCGCGACGTTATCCTGCCTAAAATGGCGGTGCTCAGGGTGGCCTGCGACGAGGCCGAAACCCTCACCGGAGAGGACTACTGGCCCTTCCCGACATACGATAAACTGCTTTTCGGCGTGAGATAAGCAGAAAAGATAAAATTAAGGAGATGTATGTCTTATGACTATTGAATTTTGGTTTTTGATCGGAGCTGCGCTGGTTTTCTGGATGCAGGCCGGTTTCGCAATGGTGGAAACCGGATTTACGAGAGCAAAAAACGCCGGCAACATTATAATGAAAAACTTGATGGATTTTTGTATCGGCACGGTGGTTTTTTCACTTCTCGGTTATACCCTTATGATGGGTGAGGATACCCTTTTCGGACTGATCGGTATACCCAACATGGATCTTTTCGCAAACTTCAAGGCCTTTATCGAAAGCCCGGCCGACGGATTTACCGATGCTTCCTACTTTGTTTTCAACCTTGTGTTCTGCGCCACCACCGCAACAATCGTTTCGGGTGCTATGGCCGAACGCACAAAGTTTTCCTCCTACTGCATCTATTCGGCAGTTATCTCCCTTTTCATCTATCCGATAGAGGCTCACTGGATCTGGGGCGGCGGCTGGCTTTCTCAGCTTGGCTTCCACGATTACGCAGGCTCCTGCGCCATTCATATGGTCGGCGGTATCGCCGCATTGGTCGGCGCTGCAATGCTCGGACCCCGTATCGGCAAGTATGTTAAAGATGCAAAGGGCAAGGTGGTTAAGGTCAACGCCATTCCCGGCCACTCCATAACCCTCGGAGCCCTCGGTGTGTTCATCCTGTGGCTCGGCTGGTACGGATTCAACGGTGCGGCGGCTCAGACCCCCTCCGAGCTTGCTTCCATCTTCCTTACCACCACCATCGCCCCCTCCGTTGCAACCGTCACGACCATGCTCTTTACATGGATAAGAAACGGCAAGCCCGATGTTTCCATGTGTCTCAATGCCTCTCTCGCAGGTCTTGTGGGCGTAACCGCCGGATGCGATGCTTTTGATGCAATCGGCGCTACCGTGGTCGGAATTGTTTCCGGATTTTTGGTTGTTCTTGTTGTCGAGCTGCTCGACCTCAAGCTTCACATCGACGATCCCGTCGGTGCCGTGGGTGTGCATATGGCAAACGGTGTCTGGGGAACCATCGCCGTAGGACTTCTCGCAAACCCCGATGCTCCCGCAGGCCTCTCGGGTCTCTTTTATACCGGCTCTTTCGAGCAGCTGGGACTTCAGCTTCTCGGATTCGCTTCGGTGGCCGCATATGCAACGGTCATGATGATTGCAACCTTCGGTATCATGAAAAAGTGCGGCGGTATCCGCGCATCTGCCGAGGACGAGCTTGCCGGACTTGATATTTCCGAGCACGGTCTTCCCAGCGCATATCCCGATTTCGTTCCCGCCGTGGATCAGTATTCCTCCTATGCTCCCGCCGAGGGCATTGTGGCAACCGCCGCGGATGTCCCCGTTGCAGAGGCAATACCGGTCAAAAAGGTTCCGTCCTTTGCCGAGGGTGAAGGTCCCAAGTTTACAAAGATCGAAATTATATGCAAGGAAAACCGCTTCGACGCTCTCAAGGCAGCCATGAAGGAGCTTGGAATTACCGGTATGACGGTATCCCATGTTCTCGGATACGGCGTGCAGGGAGGAAAGCCCGAGTATTACCGCGGTGTTCCTGTGGAAACCAACCTTCTCCCCAAGGTACAGGTTGATATCGTGGTCAGCAAGGTTCCTGTCAGAAGCGTTATCGAAACCGCCAAAAAGGTGCTTTACACCGGACATATCGGCGACGGAAAGATTTTTGTTTACGATGTCGAGAATGTTGTTAAGGTACGCACCGGCGAGGAGGGCTACGACGCCCTTCAGGATGTGGAATAGCTTTTGCAAAAATGTGTCGGCCGCTGCGGCCGCGCAAATTTAACAGATGAAGGATCGATCCGCTTTAGCTGCCTGCGACCGTCGGCGGCGGGCGGGTCGATTAAAAAAACAGATTGTCGGTTATTTAAAGTGAATTGAATTTTAAAGGCGCTTGAGTCGGGAAAAGTAGCAGGAGAAATTACCCAAAGCGAGAGCGGGACGGTGAAAGCCGCTCGGCAAAGCTCTTGTGAAAAACACCCGATGAGCCTCAAACCCAAAGCTTAAAAAAAGAATCCCCTCCGAGCGGAAGGGGGTAAATTCTTTTTAAAGGCAAGTAGGGGAGACGGAGGCCGCCCGTTATGCGGCAGGGCTTTATGCGTATGCTTATAAAAGCAGGGCAGGAAGCCGTAATGAAGAACAAAAAAAGGTGGCACCGCGGGAGATATGCGATGCTTTGCGGGTCAACAGCACGCTGTCCAAGAGAGCGGCACAAGGCTCAAAAACAACTTCTCGCCCTTTTAATCGCTATTTTGAACTTTAGGACAAAACTTTTTTCCGGAGGAATAATTATGTGTTCAATTATGGGTTATTGCGACGGCGGTGCCGTTTTGGAGAAATTTAAAAAGGGCTTTGACGAAACAATTTCGAGAGGACCCGACGACAGCCGTATCATTGATACCGGCAAGGGTCTTTTGGGATTTCACCGTCTGGCCATTATGGGACTTACCGAGGAGGGAATGCAGCCCTTTGAGCTTGACGGCTCTTATATTGTTTGTAACGGTGAGATTTACGGATTTGACAGACTCCGTGAAATGCTCAAAAGCAAGGGATACACCTTTAAAAGCGATTCCGATTGCGAAATTCTGCTCCCCCTTTACAGGGAATTCGGCACCGAGATGTTTAAAATGCTGGACGCCGAGTTTGCCCTTATAATTTACGACGGCAAGGCGAAAAAATATATTGCCGCAAGGGATCCTATCGGTATACGCCCCCTTTATTACGGCTGTGACGAAAAGGGCGCCGTGGTTTTTGCCAGCGAGGCCAAAAACCTGGTAGGCATATGCGATAAAATTATGCCTTTCCCTCCCGGGCACTACTATAAAGACGGGGAATTTATAAGCTACTGCGACATAACGGCGGTGGATGAGGTTTGCTTCGACGATCTCGAAACGGTTTGCAAAAAAATCCACGACAAGCTGGTCTGCGGCGTCGACAAGCGCCTTATCGCCGACGCCAAGGTGGGATTTTTGCTTTCGGGCGGACTCGATTCCTCTCTTGTCTGCGCCATTGCCGCAAGAAAATCCGAGACTCCCATCAAAACCTTTGCAATCGGCATGAGTGAGGATGCCATCGACCTTAAATATGCAAAGCAGGTGGCCGACTATATCGGCAGCGACCATACCGAGGTCATCATCACAAAAGAGGATGTGCTGGAAGCGCTTGAGCATGTGGTTCATCTGCTCGGCACATACGACATAACCACCATTCGCGCCAGCATGGGAATGTATCTGCTATGCAAATGGATACACGAGCACACCGACATCCGCGTGCTTCTCACCGGGGAAATTTCCGACGAGCTTTTCGGATATAAGTACACCGATTTTGCCCCGAGCGCCGAGGAGTTTCAGAAGGAATCGGAAAAGCGTGTGCGGGAGCTGCATATGTACGACGTGCTCCGCGCCGATCGATGCATTTCGGTAAACTCACTTGAAGCGAGGGTGCCCTTCGGCGATTTGGATTTCGTTAAATATGTCATGTCGGTCGATCCCGAAAAGAAGATGAACAAATACGGCAAGGGAAAATATCTTCTGCGCCATGCCTTTGAGGGGGATTATCTTCCCCACGGCATTCTTTTCCGCGAAAAGGCGGCCTTTTCCGACGCCGTGGGACATTCCATGGTCGATTATCTTAAGGAATACGCCGAAAGCTACTACACCGAGGGTGAATTTGAAGAAAAATGCAGGATTTATACCCACGCCCGCCCCTTTACAAAGGAGTCGCTGCTTTACAGAGAGCTTTTCGAAAAATATTATCCCGGTCAGAGCGACATGGTTGTGGATTTCTGGATGCCCAACAAGTCGTGGGAGGGCTGTGATGTAAACGACCCCTCTGCCCGCGTGCTTTCAAACTACGGCGACAGCGGAAAATAAAAAATAAACATAAGCGCTGTAAACGCCCCGAAGACCTTTTGGTCTGCGGGGCGTTACATTTTTGGCGTCGGCGCCTTATTTAAAATACTTTACGGCCGAGAGGAACATTTTAATATCATAATTTCCCGGAACATTTTTATAAAGGTCGTGAGCGTATCTTTCGGAATGTCCCATTTTACCGAACACCCTGCCGTCGGGGGATGTTATGCCCTCGATTGCGTGATAGGAGCCGTTGGGGTTATAACGGATATCCCCGGTGGCCTTTCCGCTTTCGTCGACATATTGGGTTGCAATCTGTCCGTTTTCGGCAAGCTGTCTGATAAGCCTGTCGTCGGCTATAAATCTGCCCTCACCGTGTGAGATCGGGACGCTGTATATTTCGCCCGCTTCGGTTTCGGCAAGCCACGGAGATTTATTTGAAACAATCCGCGTTCTGACTATTTTTGACTGATGGCGTGCAATGGTGTTGTATGTAAGCGTCGGACAATTTTCATCGGTATCAATTATTTTGCCGTAAGGCACGAGCCCGAGCTTAATAAGAGCCTGAAAACCGTTGCAGATGCCGCACATAAGCCCGTCTCTGTTGTCAAGAAGATTTGTCACCTGTTCTTTAACCGCGGCATTTCTGAAAAAGGCGGTTATGAATTTTCCGCTGCCGTCGGGCTCGTCTCCTCCCGAAAATCCTCCGGGAATAAACACCATTTGCGCGGTTTTAAGACTGTTTGCGAACAGCTCAACGCTTTTTGCAACACTTTGGGGCGTGCGGTTGTTTATAACGAATATTTCCGGCTCGGCGCCTGCGTCGCGCATAGCCTTTGCGCTGTCATATTCGCAGTTGGTGCCGGGAAATACCGGAATGAGCACCTTCGGAACGGCGGTTTTTATTGCCGGTGCATGGCGGGCTTCTGTTTTATAAGAAAATGTTTCCGTTTCGGTTTTCGGATTTTCTATATTGCATTTATAAACGCTTTCAAGCTTGCTTTCATATGTTTTGAGCAGGTCGTCAAGAGCAATTTGCTCCCCGCCGAAGGAAATGCAAGGCTCGTCGGTTATCTCGCCGATTTTTACCGCGTTCTCGATTTCACCTTCGGATTCAAGCAAAAATCCACCGTAACAGTAGCCGAAAATCAATTCTTTCGAAAGGCCTTCGCTGAATTTAAATCCGAGTGAATTTCCGAAGCTCATTTTCATAACCGCCTCGGCTATTCCGCCGAGTGTGGGCGTATAACAGGAAACAGCCTTGCCGGAGCGCAAAAGAGACGTAACCCGCCGGAAAACCTCCGAAAGAGAATCCTTATCGGGCAATTTGTCATCACCGTAGGTCGGCGCTATCAAAAAGACCTTGTTGCCGGCTTTTTTGAATTCGTTTGATACTATGTTCTTGGTTTTATCGGTTGTGACCGCAAAGGAAACAAGGGTCGGAGGAACATCTAAATTTTCAAAGCTGCCGCTCATCGAGTCTTTTCCGCCGATTGAAGCGGTTTTGAGATCTATTTGTGCTCTCAAAGCACCGAGCAGGGCCGCGAGGGGTTTTCCCCAGCGCTTTTTATCCTTTTTAAGACGCTCGAAATATTCCTGGAAGGTAAGATAAACATCCTTGAATTCTGCGCCTGTTGCGACAAGCTTTGATACCGATTCCACAACCGCCAGATAAGCGCCGTGATAAGGACTCTTTTCAGTGATAAACGGGTTGTATCCCCAGGACATAACCGAGCAGTCGTCGGTGTGTTTCTTTTCGACCGAGATTTTCTGAACCATTGCCTGTATGGGCGTCAGCTGATTTTTTCCGCCGAACGGCATAAGCACCGTGCCGGCGCCGATTGTTGAATCAAACTGCTCCGAAAGGCCGCGCTTGGAGCAAATATTCAAATCGTCTGCCAGGGCGAGGTAATTTTCCGTGAAAGAACCGCTTATCTGTTTATCGAACGGCTGCGGCTTTGAAACCTCGGCGGTTATGTGCTTCGGAGCGCCGTTTGAATTCAAGAACTCACGGCTGATGTTGACGATCGTTTTACCGTTCCAGTTCATTACAAGGCGGGGCTCTTTTTTGACGACCGCCACCGCAACCGCACCGAGATTTTCGGTGTTTGCCAGTTCGATAAACCTCTCGGCATCGCTTTCGGATACCACGACCGCCATTCTTTCCTGCGACTCGCTTATTGCAAGCTCGGTACCGTCAAGACCTTCATATTTTTTGGGAACGGCGTTGAGGTCGATCTCAAGTCCGTCGGCCAACTCTCCGATAGCAACCGAAACACCGCCCGCTCCGAAATCGTTGCAGCGCTTTATCATACGGCAGGCGATCGGGTTTCTGAACAGTCTTTGCAGTTTTCTTTCTTCGGGAGCGTTACCCTTTTGAACCTCGGCACCGCAATTTTCAAGCGATTTTAAGGTGTGGGATTTTGAGGAGCCTGTTGCGCCGCCGCAGCCGTCACGCCCCGTTGCGCCGCCGAGAAGTATGACGACATCTCCGGGAGCCGGTGTCTCACGCCTGACATTACAGGCGGGCGTCGCCGCAATAACCGCGCCGATCTCCATGCGCTTTGCCGCATATCCGTCGTGGTATATTTCGTCAACTATTCCGGTTGCGAGACCGATCTGATTACCGTATGAAGAATAACCGTCCGCCGCACCTGTGACGATTTTCCTTTGCGGCAGCTTTCCAGGCAGCGTTTCGGACACTTTTTTAAGCGGGTTTGCCGCACCGGTGACACGCATTGCGCCGTAAACATATGCTCTTCCCGAAAGGGGATCGCGTATTGCGCCGCCGATGCAGGTTGCCGCGCCGCCGAAGGGCTCTATTTCGGTGGGGTGATTGTGCGTTTCGTTTTTGAAAAGCAGCAGCCAATCCTCGTTTGAGCCGTCGACCTCCACCGTGATTTTAACGGTGCATGCATTGATCTCTTCGGACTCGTCCAATTTGTCGAGGCAGCCCTTTGATTTTAAATACTTAACCGCAACGGTGGCAATATCCATAAGGCATACAGGCTTTGTGCGACCCAGCTCTTTGCGGATTGCAAGGTAATCGTCATATGCCTTTTGCAGCAGCTCATCCTCAAAAACCGCGCCGTCAATGTGAGTTAAAAATGTTGTATGACGGCAGTGATCCGACCAGTATGTATCTATCATTCTGATTTCGGTCATGGTGGGGTCGCGATGCTCGGATTTAAAATAATCCCGGCAAAATTCAATGTCGTCGGTGTCCATTGCAAGGCCGTATTCGCTCACAAAATCCGCAAGACCGCTGCTGCTTAGCCCGGTGAAGCCGGTAAGCGTCGCCACGGAGCTCGGAATATTATATTTTAAAGCCAGCGTTTCGGGCTTTTCAAGTCTCGCCTCGCGCGCTTCAACCGGGTTAATAACATATTTTTTTACGGCTTTAAATTCATCCTCGGTAATATTGCCGTAAAGCATATAAACCTTCGCCGTGCGAATGAGAGGCCGATCGCCCTTCGATATAAGCTGAATACACTGCGCGGCGGAATCCGCGCGCTGGTCAAACTGACCGGGAAGATACTCTGCCGCAAAAACCGACGCCCCGTCGTTTTCAAGCTCGGAATATGTTTTGTCGAGCTGCGGCTCGGAAAACACGGTATTTACCGCATAATCAAACAGCTCCTCCGTTATGTTCTCAACGTCGTATCGGTTAATAACACGCAGCGAATTGACGCCCTTGATTTGCAAAAGATTGTTAATGTCGGAAAGCAGCGCCGCCGCCTCTGCGGCAAACTCTTTCTTCTTTTCGGTGAATATACGATATACCATATCAGTTCTCCTTTCCGAATTCAAGCGCCTTCAGGCCTATATCCATGCGGTAAAACGAGTTTTCAAACGAAATTTTTTCGACCTTTTCGTAAGCCGAAGAAAGGGCTTCCTTAAGCGTCGGTGCAGTTGCCGTGACTCCGAGAACCCTGCCTCCGGAGGTTAAAAGCCTGCCGTCCTTCTTTTCGGCGCCCGCCACAAAAATGCTTTCCTTAACGCTCTCGTCCATTTTAATTTCAAAGCCCTTTTCATAAGACCCGGGGTATCCGCCCGACGCCATTATAACACAGGCGGCGGCGCCGTTTTTAAAGCGCACCTCGGTTTGGCTCAGCGTTCCGTTTGTGACGGCGCGCATAACCGTGAAAAGATCGCTTTCAAGCAGGGGGAGGACAACCTGCGTTTCGGGGTCGCCGAAGCGGCAGTTGTATTCTATCACCTTCGGACCTTCGGCTGTCAGCATAAGACCGAAATAAAGGCAGCCCTTAAATGTGCGCCCCTCCTTGTTCATTGCCTCAACGGTGGGCAAAAATATTGTTTCCATACAGAGCTTTGCAATCTCGGGAGTATAATAAGGATTCGGAGCAACGGTGCCCATCCCGCCGGTGTTGAGCCCCTTGTCGCCGTCCAGCGCGCGCTTATGATCCATTGAAGAAACCATTGGTATTACGGTCTTTCCGTCGGTGAACGAGAGCACCGAAACCTCGGGTCCCCTCAAGAATTCCTCTATAACGATTTTTTCACCGCTTTTGCCGAAAACCTTATCCTCCATAATTCTGCGGACGGCGCGCTTTGCGTCTTCGCGCGTTTCGGCAATAATCACGCCCTTGCCGAGAGCCAGCCCGTCTGCTTTTATAACCGTCGGGAGCGGCGCCGTTTCAAGATAGCCGAGAGCTTTTTCGGCGCTGTCGAAAACCTCATATTCCGCCGACGGTATACCGTATTTCTTCATTAAGTTTTTTGAAAAGACCTTGCTGCCCTCTATAATTGCGGACTTTTTATCGGGGCCGAAGCAGGGGATACCGACCTTCGTCAGCTCGTCAACCCCGCCGAGGCACAGCGGGTCGTCCGGCGCTACCACCGCATAATCGATTTTGTTTTTAACGGCAAATTCAACCTGCGCCGCAATGTCGGTCGCACCGATGTCGACGCAAACTGCATCCTCCGCAATTCCGCCGTTACCGGGCAGAGCATAGATTTCGGTTATTTCTTTACTCTGTTTAAGCTTTTTTATGATGGCGTGTTCCCGTCCGCCCCCACCTATTACCATTACCTTCATAGAAAACTCCTTATCAATGGTGAAAAAGTCTCATTCCCGTGAACGCCATTGCAATGCCGTATTTATTACAGCAATCAATAACAACATCGTCTCTGATCGAGCCGCCGGGCTCGGCAATATAAGAAACACCGCTTTTGTGCGCCCGCTCTATATTATCGTCGAACGGGAAAAAGGCATCCGAGCCGAGAGACACTCCCGAAATACCCGACAAATAATGCTTGATTTCATCATCGGTCAGCGGCTCGGGGCGTGTTTTAAAGTACCTTTGCCATACTCCGTCGGCACAAACGTCTTCTTCGTTGCGGTTTATGAAGCCGTCTATAATGTTGTCACGGTCGGGGCGTCTTATGTCGTCCTTAAACGGAAGCTCAAGCACACGGTCATACTGCCGCAAAAACCAAGTGTCCGCCTTAGACCCCGCAAGCCTTGTGCAATGCACGCGCGACTGCTGACCCGCACCTACGCCTATGGCCTGGCCGTCAAAGGCAAAGCAGACCGAGTTTGACTGGGTGTATTTAAGAGTTATAAGCGAAATTATGAGGTCGCGCTTTGCGTTTTCGGGAATGCTTTTGTTTTCGGTAACAATGTTTTGCAGCAGCGACTCATCTATTTTAAAGTTGTTTCTTCCCTGCTCAAAAGTGATGCCGAAAACCTGTTTTCGCTCTACCGCATCGGGCGTGTATTCGGGATCTATTTCAATTATGTTATAATTGCCCCCGCGCTTTGATTTCAGTATTTCCAGAGCCTCGGGCTCATATCCCGGAGCAATAACGCCGTCGGACACCTCCCGTTTTATAAGCTCGGCGGTCTTTTTATCGCACATGTCGGAAAGCGCCGCCCAGTCACCGAAGGAGCACATTCTGTCGGTTCCTCTTGCCCTTGCATAGGCGAGCGCGAGAGGAGAGTCGTCAAGTCCCTCTATGTCATCGACAAAGCATGCTTTTTTGAGCTTTTCCGACAGCGGAATGCCCACCGCGGCGCTTGTGGGGCTTACATGCTTAAATGAAGCGGCGGCCGGCAATCCCAGCGCCTCTTTAAGCTCCTTAACAAGCTGCCAGGAATTGAATGCGTCGAGAAAATTTATGTAACCGGGCTTACCGTTAAGAATTTTTATCGGCAACTCCCCTCCGTTTTCCATAAATATTTTAGAGGGCTTTTGGTTTGGGTTACAGCCGTATTTAAGCTCAAATTCCTTCATTTTTCTATCTCCCGTTTTTGTTTATTATTTTGTCGGTATAATTTCCCGTTTCAATGTCCGTATAACGCACATAAAGCGAGATTTTATTGTCGCCGTTAAGGCTTTCCCAAATTTCATTCGCAAATTCTTCAATATCATTTTTAATATCGATTCTGTGCGGCTCGCCCGTAAAGGTCGGCAGAGGATCGCCGTTGCAGTTGTAGGTGTGAATAAAATGTCCGAGCCCACCGACCGACGGGTAGGAGTATGTATAACGGCAACAGTCGGTTCCGTTTTCGTCTATGCTTTTGAGTATGCTCATCTCGTAATTAAAGCCGTTTTTCAGATAAAGAATACCGCTTATTCTCGGTGTAAAATTGGGTGCGTCGGGTTCAAATTCACGGGTTTTAAGCGCTTCGTAAAAGCCCTTGCCTTTTCCCATTAAATTATATACCGTGTCGGTTTGGTCGCCGTTTGTGACGATAAGATTGTTTTCGCTTTTGCGAACGGCATTGTAAATTATAAGCGACGGGTCGCTCACCTTAGACGCGTCAAACGGCTCGGTTTTCAGCGTTTCGCCGTCCCTCACAAACACGCGGTTGCGGCTGTTTTCGCTTCTGCCCATAATGAAATATGCACAAACGGCACTTTTTCCGTCCGGCGAGGTTCCGATGATAATTCCGCGTCCTGCATATTCGTTGTTTTTTAAAATGTCGGATACGCTGTCTTTTTTATACACATTCATTGGCTTTTTCCTCCTTGATTTTTCGGCAAACTCTTTCGGCAGACAAAGGCAATATCACCCACTCGGCACCTTCCATAACGCGCTTTTGCAGGCTTTCGGGCGTGTCATTTTCTTTAATTTCAACTGCCTTTTGCATTATAATTCTGCCGCCGTCGGGTATCTCGTTTACAAAATGAACGGTGGCGCCGGTCACCTTTACGCCGTATTCAAGCGCGGCCCTGTGCACCCGAAGCCCATAAAATCCTTTGCCGCAAAACGAGGGAATAAGCGACGGGTGTACATTTATTATCCTGTCGGGATAATCACCGATAAAGTCGGCGCTTAGAATGCTCATAAATCCGGCAAGTATTATAAGCTCAATATCCGCCCCGCGAAGCGCGGACGAAATGCTTTTTTCAAATTCCTTTTGCGAACGGCCTGCTTTTTCGCAAACAACCGTTTTGATTCCGGCGTTCTGCGCCCTTTTGAGCGCATAGGCATTTTCGTTGCTTGAAATAACCAGCTTGATTTCGCCGTTTTTTAATATTCCGCTTTTTTCGGCATCTATGAGCGCCTGCAAATTTGTTCCGCCGCCCGATACCAAAACCGCAATATTCACTTTATTATTCAATTACAACACCTTCATCGGATTTGATAACAGCTCCAATAATGTAAGCGTCCTCACCGTTTTCTTTGAGGATTTTTATTGCCCTTTCGGCGTCCTCCTTTGCTACGGTAACGCTCATTCCGACGCCCATATTAAATGTGTTGAACATATCTCTTTCGGGAATGTTCCCTTTTTCTTTTATAAGATTAAATATCGGCGGAATTTTAAGCGACGCCTTATCCACTTTAACCGAATATCCGTCGGGTAATGCGCGGGGAATGTTCTCATAAAAGCCTCCGCCCGTTATATGTGACACCGCTTTGACATTAACCCTTTCAAAGAGAGCCGACATGGATTTAACATAAATTTTAGTAGGCTCTAAGAGCGTCTCGCCAAGCGTTCTGCCGCCGAGTTCGTCAATCGGAGAGACAAGGTCGCAGTTTTCAATGTCAAACACCTGCCGCACAAGCGAAAAGCCGTTTGAATGAACGCCCGACGACGCAAGCGCTATTACCGTGTCGCCCTCTCTTACGGTGTTTTTGTCGAGCATTTTCTTTTTGTCAACAATGCCCGTACAGTAGCCTGCAAGGTCATAATCCTCCTCGGGCATAAGTCCCGGATGCTCGGCGGTCTCGCCGCCTATAAGCGCACAGCCCGATCTGACGCAGCCCTCTGCAACCCCGCTCACAATCTCTGCGATTTTTTCGGGGCGGTTTTTACCGCAGGCGATATAGTCGAGAAAGAAAAGCGGCTTTGCTCCGCAGCAGATTATGTCGTTAACGCACATGGCAACACAGTCTATACCGATTGTATCGTGTTTATCAAGCAGCATTGCAAGCTTGATTTTTGTTCCCACACCGTCGGTGCCGGAAACGAGAACAGGGTCTTCAATGCCCTTGAGATCAAGCCTGAAGCAGCCGCCGAACCCGCCCACGTCATCAAGGCAACCGGGGGTTTTTGTTCGCGCAATGTGGCTTTTCATAAGTTCAACCGATTTATATCCTGCGGTTATATCGACACCGGCAGCGGCATAAGACTTTGACTGTGAATTATTCATTGCCTTTCTCCTTGTTTTCGGAAATTTTAGTTTCGAATTTATTCTTCTTGGGGGCGCTCGGAACGGCGGTGGGATAGCAGCCGTCAAAGCAGGCGGTGCAATAGCCCGTGCCGCAGATTCCTTTTGCAATTTGCTTTACGCTGTCTACACTTAAATACCCGAGTGAATCAACGCCGATGATTTTTGCGATTTCTTCAACCGAATGCTTACAGGCTATCAGGTTTTCTCTTGAATCGATGTCAGTGCCGTAGTAGCACGGATTCATAAACGGCGGGGCAGATACGCGCATGTGTATCTCCTTTGCTCCCGCCTCTCGCAGAAGCTTTACTATTCTGGCGCTTGTGGTGCCTCTGACAATGGAATCGTCTATCATTACGATTCGCTTGCCCTTTGCCACCTCGGCGATGGGGTTCAGTTTTATTTTAACCTTATCCTCACGGCTTTTTTGCCCGGGGGCAATGAATGTTCTGCCGATATATTTGTTTTTGATAAAGCCTATTTCATACGGAATACCCGACTGCTTAGCATAACCGAGAGCTGCGTCAAGTCCCGAATCGGGAACGCCTATTACCACATCGGCCTGAACGGGATGCTCCAGCGCCAAAAACGCACCGGCTCTTTGTCTTGCGGTGTGAACCGAACAGCCGTCTATTACCGAATCGGGTCGGGCAAAATAAATGTATTCAAAAACACAGAGAGAACACGGAGATTTTTTACAGTGATCCTCGATCGACCTGACCCCGTTTTTTTCAAACACAACAATTTCGCCGGGCTTTATATCCCTGACAAATTCCGCGCCCACGGCGTCGAGCGCACAGCTTTCCGACGCGACTATATATCTGCCGTCGGCGGTCTTTCCGTAGCAAAGCGGCCGAAAACCGTTTTCATCACGAACGGCAATAAGCTTTGAAGGCGACATTACGACCAATGAATAGGCTCCTTTTATGCGGTTCATCGCCGAATTTACGGCCTGCTCGATAGACGGGGCGCTCAGGCGCTCCTTGGTTATGATGTAGGATATAACCTCGGTGTCGCTTGTGGTGTGGAAGATAGAGCCCTGAAGCTCCAGCTCACGGCGCAGTTCACCCGAATTTATCAGGTTTCCGTTGTGGGCAAGCGCCATTTTTCCTTTTATATGGTTCACGACTATGGGCTGTGCATTGCTGCGGTCGTTTGAGCCTGTGGTACCGTAGCGGACATGGCCGACGGCAATATTTCCTTCACCCAGGGAATTGATGATTTCTGTTGTGAAAACATCGTTGACCAGTCCCTTGTCCTTAAAACCGCTGAAAACACCGTCGTCATTAACAACTATTCCGCAGGATTCCTGCCCGCGGTGCTGGAGAGCAAACAAGCCGTAATAGGCGGTGCTTGCGACATCGCTTTTTTCCGCGGAATATACTCCGAACACTCCGCATTCTTCTCTTAAATCACTCATGTGTGCCTCCAAATTATCAGTTGCCGAAAACTCTTTTCATCATTTCGTTATATGCGTCTTCAACACCGCCCATATCGCGGCGGAAGCGGTCTTTATCAAGTTTTTCGTTTGTATCGGCATCCCAAAAACGGCACGTATCGGGTGAAATTTCATCTGCCAGAACAATTTCGCCGTTCGGCAAGCGGCCGAATTCCAGCTTAAAATCGACAAGCCTTACATTGAGCGAAAGGAAATATTCCTTTAAAATTTCGTTTATTTTGAACGCCGTGTTTTTAATGATTTCAATTTCCCGACGGTCGGCAAGCTCCAGGGCCACTGCATGATAAGAATTTATAAGAGGGTCGTGAAGGTCATCGTTTTTATACGAAAATTCGATTGTGGGCTCTTTAAAGACAATGCCTTCCTTAACGCCGTAACGCTTTGCAAACGAGCCCGCCGAAATATTGCGGATTATCACTTCAAGCGGAACGATCGAAACCTTTTTGACCACCGTTTCGCGATCGCTCAGCTCTTCTACAAAATGCGTTTGTATACCGTGCTTTTGGAGCAGTCGGCAAAGAAAGTTTGACATTCTGTTGTTGATGGCGCCCTTGCCCGAAATCGTTCCTTTTTTAAGGCCGTCAAGCGCGGTTGCGTCGTCCTTGTATGACACAATCACAAGCTCCGGGTCGTTGGTTGCGTAAACCTTTTTTGCTTTGCCTTCATAAAGCAGCGTTGTTTTTTCCATTTTAAAAACCCCCGTTAATTGAATTGTTCTTCGATTTTTTTGTTTTTTGCCAAAACCTTTCGGGCGTCGGCGTCGCGTTTGCTTTCAAGTTTTTCGGCAAGGCTTTCGTCGCATACGCTCAAGATTTCTATTGACAACAAAGCGGCATTGACTGCACCGTCAACCGCAACCGTCGCAACGGGAATTCCCGAAGGCATTTGTACAGTTGAAAGCAGTGCGTCAATACCGCCCAAATTGCTCGATTTTATAGGTATGCCGATAACGGGCAGAGTTGTGTTTGCGGCGACGGCACCGGCCAGATGAGCCGCCATTCCTGCTGCCGCTATGATAACTCCAAACCCGCTTTTTCTCGCATTGCGGCTGAATTCCGCCGCCCTCTCGGGTGTTCGGTGAGCCGAAAAAACATGCGTTTCAAACGGCACATCAAATGACTCCAAAGTGTCGATTGCTTTTTTTACAATCGGCAGGTCGCTGTCGCTTCCCATTATTATTGCTACTTTTTTCATTTGCATTTCCTCCGATAATCAAAAAGGGCATACCTATCCCGGTGGATAAGTATGCCCAGACGGTCGGCTTTGAGTCTTTTCGGTTCATGTGGTGCTCCACTTATCCGTCAGTTCCGAAAAGATTTTATCACAACGAAATTATAGCATATTGCCGTTGACCGTGTCAAGTGACATTTGAAAAATGATCGCCGTAATCTGAGCCGGCTGCGGCGGGTGTGTCAAAAAGGACAAAAAAGAGCGACAAACGGGACTTCCCGTGTTGCAGTAAGCCTGTAACGCCGCCTGAAGGAGCGGCCGTCGTCTGTAAAAACCGCCGCGCAGACAATCCGAAAACGGCAAACATCAATCCGACCGACGGCAAAGCAAAAGGAGCGGGCCACAGCCTGCTCCCAACATAAAACCGTATTAAAACAGAAAAATCGGGCGGTCATAAGTGAAACCCCTTATGAATACCCGATTTGTGGTAGGACTATAAAATAGTTTTTTTCGCCTTTTTTGGGGGGTAGTATTTGTTCCCTTACGAAAAAGCTTGAGCTTTCAGGGTTAGAGGCGGTGGTGAGCCGCTGTCATTCGGTCAGCGGCTGCACCGATTTGAGACCGCCTTTGAATATTATAGCCTGTCCCCATTTTCTACGGCTTGAACAAGTCGTGTTTTGATTAGTTTCCCCTGCGCTGCTTGGAATCGGAATTTTGAGACGTGTCCGGCACAGTCTCGGACTCCTGACG